>CAJTMZ010000081.1:0-12677 GCA_910577445.1 uncultured Lachnospiraceae bacterium
CAACAACGGCATTTATGTTTCAGGGGATTTTATTTCAAAACTGGAATATCCCATGAATGAGGATTCCCTGAACCGGGCGCTTTTGCGCCTTCATTATATATGCGGAAAATATCTGACGGAGGAAAATAGGGTTTTTCTCTCTGTAATACCGGATAAAAACTGTTTTCTGGCAAAGGAAAGCGGCCGCCCCTCCATGGATTACCGGGCCTTTGAGGATTATATCAGGCAGAGGGCGGATTTTGCGGATTATATAACCATTTCCGATTTGCTGGAAAAAGAGGATTATTATAAAACCGATACCCATTGGCGGCAGGAGCAAATTGCGGACGTGGCAAAGCGTCTGGCGGAGAGTATGGGGGCTTCGCTTTTTGATGATTATGAGGTCCATACCCTTGAAGGGGATTTTTACGGAGTGTATTACGGACAGGCGGCCCTGCCACTTGCGCCGGAAGAGATAAAGTATCTGACAGGGGAGGCAATCAATGCCTGTAAAGTGTACGACTGGCAGAACGGCAGGGATATTCCGGTATACAGCAAGGAAAAAGCCGGGGGAAAAGACCCCTATGAAATGTTCCTGTCCGGTCCGCTGTCTCTTGTCACCGTTGAAAACCCTCTGGCAAAGGAGGACAGAAGGCTTGTGATTTTCCGTGACTCCTTTGGCTCAGCCATTGCGCCGCTTCTTATCAGCGGTTATTCGGAGATTACGCTGGCGGATATCCGGTATATGCATCCGGATAATCTGGGGAAGTTCGTGGATTTTGAGGGCTGCGACGTGCTGTTTTTGTACAGTACGCTTGTGCTCAATCACAGCGAGACGTTTAAATAGGGTGCAGCAGGATAGAAAATACAAAAATATAACATCCATCAGGAACATCTTAAAAGGCGCGTGGAAGAAAAACCATGCGCCTTTTAAGATGCCCTCTATTGTGATAAAATAAAATGTAAGAAACTTGTAAGAAACACCCCCAGAAATTTGTAAAAAATTTATTATATTCTGATATCAGCTCAAAGATACAGTTCCACAGAAACAAGATTTCAGAGATTTGCGGGTCTGTGATGCAGAAAGGAAGGCATGGTAAAAAATGGGAGAATGCGTACTGGTAGTGGATGACGACAGAGAGATAGTAAAGGCCATCGGCATATTGCTTGCGGCCGAGGGGTACGAGGTGCTGAAAGCCTACGACGGCCTGCAGGCGCTGGATATCCTCTCCACAAGGCAGGTAGGGCTGGTGCTCATCGATGTGATGATGCCGAAGCTGGACGGGCTCTCCGCGGTCATGCGCATCAGGGAAAAGCAGAATATTCCCATCATCGTCTTGAGCGCAAAGAGCGAGGACAGCGACAAGGTGCTGGGACTTTCCATGGGAGCGGACGATTATGTGTCCAAACCCTATAATCCAAAGGAGCTGGCAGCCCGGGTAAAAAGCCATCTCCGAAGATATACCAGTCTTGGCGATATCCATGCGAATAACAGGGCGGATGAAATCAAAAACGGCCGTCTGATTTACAAGACCGATGAAAAAATCCTCTATGCCGATGGAGAGGCGGTGAAGCTGACCGCCACGGAAACGAAAATTGTGGAGCTTTTTATGCGCAATTTAGGGCGGATATTTCCGGCGGAGGAAATCTACCGCAGGGTATGGGAGGAGGAAGCCTTTGCGTCGGAAAACACCGTTATGGTGCACATCAGGCGCATCCGTGAAAAAATGGAACTGAATCCGAAGGAGCCAGAATATTTAAAGGTGGTGTGGGGCATTGGATACAAAATGGAAAAACAGGAAAAGAGCGTTTAGTTTTATCATTTTCTTTCTGGGTGTCAGTCTGACGCTGGGCGGTCTGACAGGGCTTATAAAGGATAAGTCGGGCGGGAAGCGTATATGGCATCCCGGAAAAATACTGGAAAATGATTATCAGGAAAGCGGAAGGTTTCGGGACTACATTGAAAACCGCCTGGAAACCCTTCTGATTATGGCGGCAGGGGGCGTGCCGTATCGCACGTGGGAATTTGACAGCGGATATTATTACGGCGGCGATTACGGCATTCTTTCCGAAGGCGGATATGGGTATGAGTACGGCGGTGAATTCGATTATTTCTATAAGGAGGCTGAGTGGGAGGGCTATTCCGAGAGGGAAGCGCAGGAAAGCGCTTATAACAGCAGCGCAGAAAATGACGGTAGTGTCGGAAATCAACTGACAGAGGAAGACATAAAGGAAATTGCGCAAAAATATCACGACGCGATTAAGGGAGACAAAAATCTGCTTTATTCCGTTTCCTACGACGGAGAGGTTCTGTATGCCAATTCGGACGCCCTAAATTCGGACATTGGTCTGGATGCACTGGGAGGGAAGCCGACAGAGGGAACGCCTCTTGAAGATTACAATTTTTTTCTTTATTTTGACGGAGAAAAGGTAAGGATTGTCAAGGACGGAAGGGAGGCTGACGTTTACGGGGACGGCTATTACCGGGCAGAAAACGGTTCCGGCGAGGGGAGCTGGTGGTATGTGCCGGGATATTCCAACTTTCCGACGGACGAGGCTATGAAGAAGGCAAGGGTTTTTCTTGCGGCGGCAAAAGAGCCGGTGATTTATTCGGAAGGCGTCTATGGCTTTCGGCAATTTGACAATACCCTTTACTGGCTGCATTATGAGTGCAGCGCAAAGCAGAAAGCCCTGTTTCGGGAGGCGGTATGCCTGACGGTAGGGGCAGGATTGCTTTTGCTCGGATTTTTGTGCCGCAAAAGCCGCCGGGAGGCGCTTTTGGCAATCGCCGGTTTTCAGGCGAAAATCTGGGTGGAGGGCAAAGCGCTTCTTGTCCTTTTAATGCTGTGCGCCGCGTCGTTTATTGCGATAAAAAGCAATTACGGATACGGTATCTGGGAAGAAATCGTTATCGCTTATGATTACGAACCCGGGATGGAAGCCGTATCCGCGCTGAGCCGCGAGATGATAAGAAATCTCCCACCTGTGTTCTATATCGTAATTTTCTGGACGGTTTATTTTATCTGGAATGATGTAAGGCACAATAAGAAGATATGGCGGCACGGACTGACCGCAAAGCTCTGCCGGGCCTTTACGGTAAAGAATTTAAGCCGGCCTCTTTCCCGGAAAATGGCAAAGCGGAACGCCGTTGTCTTTATCGGGGCGGTGGTTTATGAGGCGCTTATCACGGTTTTCGTTATCTGGGGAAAGACGGCGTCGGGAAGCGCAAGCGTCTGGATTAGCAGAAATGCGGTTTTATGGATAACCTTTGTGCTGACTGTTGCGGGAGCGGTTATTCTTGCAATGCTGGCATATTTTACCGGCAGAAAAAATATGGAGACGGCCAGGGATTTGGAAGTACTGGCGCTTAACATTAGTGAAATCCGAAAGGGCAACTATACGGACATGGGAAAAGACTTTTCCGGCCATGACCTGGAGGATATGATGGCGCAGCTTGAGGATATCCGCCACGGCATAGCGAAAGCCGTGGACGAGCAGATGAAAAGCGAGCGGATGAAGGTGGAGCTGATTGCCAATGTGTCCCATGACATTAAAACGCCCCTGACTTCCATTATCAGCTATGTGCAGTTTCTAAAGCAGGAGGAGGGACTGCCGGACCATGTGAAGGATTATATCAAAATACTGGATGAAAAATCCCAGAGGCTGAAAAATATGGTGCAGGATGTGTTTGCGGTGAGCAAGGCCGCCTCCGGGGAACTGCCCATGCATATGGAGGAACTGGATTTCGGCAAGCTTCTGCGCCAGACCATGGCGGATATGGGGGAAGAGATTGGAAAAAGCGCGGTGGCTTTCCGCACGGAAATCCCGGAAAGCGCGGTGATGATTATGGCGGACGGGCAGCGGATGTACCGGGTGTTCCAGAACCTGTTCCAGAACGCCATCAAATATTCCCTTGACGGCTCAAGAGTTTACGTGACGCTGAAAACGGACGGAGAACTGGCGGTTGCCAGCGTGAAAAATACCTCCCATCTGGAGCTGGATAAAGGGAAAGACTTTACGGAGCGGTTTATCAGAGGGGACGAGAGCCGGACCGATGGAGGAAGCGGTCTGGGGCTGTCCATAGCCCAGAGCTTCACGGAAGCCTGCGGAGGAAAATTCTCCTTTGAGACGGACGCGGATTTGTTTATCGTTAAGGTTTCGTTTAAGACGCTGCATAATACAATTTAAATGAAATAACAGGTCGGCTGCGGTAAATGCCTGTCGCAGCCGACTTTTAATATGTTTGCCAAAAACCGAAACCGATTTTTGTGAAATATGTCGGAGGCCAGTAGTAAATTCCGGGAAAATATGGTATGATTTGAAATAATAAATTTGAACTACCAATAAGGAGAAGGTCACAAATGAATAAACAGGTTTATAATCCTTACATGCCGTCCTTTGAATACGTACCGGACGGGGAGCCCCATGTATTTGGCGGCAGGATTTATCTTTACGGCAGCCATGACCGCTTTGACGGCGCGCAGTTCTGTCTGAACGATTATATCTGTTATTCCGCAGACGTAAATGATTTGACGGAATGGAAATACGAAGGCGTTATTTACCGGAAAGAACAGGACCCGAGAAATCAGAACGTTCCTGCAAACGCGCAGCCCTTTGCGGTGAAGCCGGGGATAGAGGTAAAGGATGAAAATTCCTTAAACCCACCGGGAATCCATGCCATGTGGGCGCCCGATGTGGTTAAGGGGCCGGACGGCAGGTACTATCTGTATTACTGTCTGGATTTTCTGCCGGAGATTGCCGTTGCGGTATGCGGCGAGCCCGCCGGAAAATATGAATTTCTGGGATTTGTCCGGCATAAGGACGGAACCGCCCTGGGAAAGCGGGAGGGCGATTTGATTCAGTTTGACCCGGGAATTTTTGTTGACGACGACGGGACGATTTACCTTTATTCCGGTAACGCCCCCATGCATAAAGAGCAGTTTGACGCAAAGAAGGGCTCCCAGGTGATGACGCTCTGCGAGGATATGCTTACGCTTGCTTCGGAACCGAAGCATCTTCTGCCGGACATCCATGAGGCGGAAGGGACGCAGTATGAGGGCCATGCTTTCTTTGAGGCCAGCTCCATCAGGAAAATAGGGGGCAGGTATTACTTTGTGTATTCTTCCGTCCGCAGCCATGAGCTTTGCTATGCCGTAAGCGATAAGCCCGACGAAGGCTACCGCTTCGGGGGGACGCTGGTGGACATTGCGGATATCTTTCTGGACGGCCGCACTGAGGCGGAGCCTCTTAACTGTCTGGGAAATACCCATGGAGGGATTGAGTGCGCCGCCGGACAGTGGTACGTCTTTTATCACAGGCAGACCAACCGGACGAATTACAGCAGGCAGGGATGCGCGGAAAAGATTTATTTTGACGAAAAGGGCGCTATTGCCCAGGCGGAAGTAACGTCCTGCGGCTTAAACAAGGGGCCTCTTAAGGGATGCGGCGTTTACCCGGCGGCAATTGCCTGCCAGATTAACCGGAATGGAAAGCAGGTTTTATCCATGCCGGACGTGATGGGGGAGGATTATCCCTATCTGACACAGGATGTGCCGGACTGCGAGCCTACGCCCGAACTTCTTGCGGCGGATGAGCAACGGCCGGTTCAGTATATTAAGAACATAAAAGACAAAAGCGCCATAGGATATAAATATTTTGATTTCAACGGGCCCTGCAAAGTGACGGCTGCGGTGCGGGGGAAAGCAAAGGGGCGTCTTGTTCTGGCGGCTGACGCGCCGGAGAATGGCGTGGGAGAGATTGTCATAGAGATGGATTCGGAAAAATGGCTGTCCTTTTCGGGAAATACAAAGCCTCTGGAAGGTGTCCATGCTTTTTATTTTCTGTTTGAAGGGGAGGGCAGCATAGATTTTGAGACATTTTCGCTGGAAAATATAGTACAGTAAGGGGGCATGGAAATATGAGCAGCGTATTAGAATGGCAGGACAGATTTAATATTGGCGTGGAGGTCGTGGATAAGGCGCATAAGCAGCTTTTTGCGACTATGAACAGGCTTTTAGGCGTCAGTGAGCACAAGGTAAAAAGCCGTTGGGTATGCGAGGAGGGGATTAAATATTTAAGGTCCCATACCATGAAGCATTTTGCCGAGGAAGAGGAGTATATGAAGTCCATTGGCTACAGCGGTTATGAGAGACACAGGCGTATACACAGAACCTTCCGGCTTACGACCCTGCCCGCTCTTGAGAAGGAGCTGGAGGATACGAATTATTCCGTGGACGCCGTCCGCCACTTCCTGGGCGTATGCATCGGCTGGATGACAGGCCATACGCTGACAGAGGACCAGGCCATCACGGGGAGAATCCCGAGCAAATGGGATGAACTTCTCCCGGACGAGAACATTGCGGCGCTGGAAAAAACAATTACCAGAACCATGAGAGAAATGTTCATGCTGGACGCCAGGGTGATAAACGAGAACTACAGAGGAGAGGATTTCGGGAAGGGCATTTATTACCGTATGGTCAGCGAGTCTCCGGAAGGCGAGCGGCGGGAGACGATTTTTATCCTTGAAAATGAGCTTCTCACAGGCACGGTGGGAGCGATGCTGGGCGTTTCGTTTGATAAGGTGGACGATGTGGTAATCAACGCCACAAGATACATAGCGCGGCAGTTCTTAAAACGCGTGAAATCCTGCTTTGTCTCCGGCGCGCAGCAGGAAATCGTGGAGGAAAGCCTGATGACCGCGGAGGAGTTCCGCGAGGTTTTTGAAAAGATAAATCCCGAGTGCAGCATTTTGTTCGGAACAGAGACCGGTTATTTTGTATTCTGTTCCTTTAAGGCTTCTGCGGAAGAAGCTGGAACCGGGCGGACGATTAACGCCAAAAACGCAATGGATGAAATCAAGAAGTATCTGGATACCGAAGTCAAAAAGAAAATCATGGTGGTGGATGATTCAAACGCCGTCCGGATGGGAATCAAAAAGCTGCTTGACAAGGATTATAAGGTGACTATGATGAATTCCGGTCCGGCCGCGGTAAAAGCCGTATCCGTAGAGCGGCCCGACCTGATTTTGCTGGATTTGGAGATGCCGGACTGCGACGGGATACAGACGCTGAAAATGCTTCGTACCGAAGGGAAAATGACGGATATTCCGGTCATATTCCTGACGGGAAGAGTGGACCAGCAGAGCGTTGAGAAAATCATGTCCGTAAAACCGGCGGGCTATATGCTAAAGACAATGAGAACGGTGGATATCAAAAAAAATATCGATTCTTTCTTTGTCGGAAAATAATTTAAAGACACAGGAAAAAGGGACATGGCCGAAACGGAGGTCCCTTTTTTTGCCTGAAAATCAGTGTGTCAGTCCGTCAATTTCCCTGCCGGGAATAACATTGACAGAAGAATAGTGGTGAGGATATAATAATTATCAGAGAAACATTTTTTCGCTGTTTACAGGAGGCGGAATGGAGATTAAGGTGAAAGAGAAACTAAGAAAAAACAGAAAAGACGGCGAAATGCCACTGCTTTTATCGATTATACTCGTTTTTTGTATATTGGGAGGGCTGGTTTTTTCTGTATCAAGAAGAATAACGGAGGAGATGTCAACCTCGGCAATTCACAACCTCAGCGAAAGCCTTGCGCTGATAAAAGGTACGGTGGAAGCCGTTCTGGTGAAGGAATCGGAATTTCAAAAGCTGATTGCCCAGGAAATCGCGACAATTGACAATCCTGAGGAGTTTATCTCTTCTTATAATAAGAACCGGACAATGGTAAAGCTGTCGGTGATACTGTCGGGAAAGACAAAAGGGGTATCCAACTCGGGAGAAGTGTTTACGGAAGAGGGGATAGATTTTTCCGCGGGTTATACGGTGGAGGATTTGCCGGTATCGCAGTCTTATGTGAATGATATGGGAACATGGGCTTATACCATTAAGTGCCCGGTGATGAAGGAAGATAAGGAAATTGCCACCCTTTATATAGAATATATTTACGATTCCTTTGAGGAAATGCTTCCGAACGAATTTTATAACGGGAAGGCGCTGCTCTATATTATGGACGGTAAAACCGAGAGGCTGGTGCTAAAGCCAAAAGGAATCGGAGAGCGCAATGCAGGGCATTTAAATCTGGCGGATTTTTACCGCGCCAACAAAATCCTTGACGAGCAGCTCCAGGCCGAAGTTACGGAAAATGTAAAACAGGGAAAGAACATCATGTTTTACCATGACATTCTGGAGAAACGCTCGCTGATTTACATGTGGGCGGTAAATGACGGGGCGGTATATCTGATTGGATATGTACCCATTGAGGCGATACAGCAGGAGGGAAAAGCGGTCAACCAGAACATTTATGTTGTGGTGGCTATTATGCTGGTGGCTTTCTTTTTGTGCTTTATCCTGTATTACTTTAACCAGAGACAGCGGTCCAGAATTATAAATGAAAGAGAAAAGGAAAGGGAGATACATAATCAGCAGCTCGCGGAGGCGCTGCAGGCGGCCCAGATAGCAAGCAATTCCAAGACAACATTTCTGTCAAATATGTCCCATGATATCCGTACGCCTATGAACGCGATTCTGGGATTTACCACTTTGCTTGCCAGGGACGCGGGCAATCCGGCCAAAGTGCGGGAATATACAAAGAAGATTACGGCATCGGGACAGCATCTGCTGAGCCTGATTAACGACGTGCTGGACGTTTCCAAGATTGAGAGCGGCAAGGTTGTGCTTACAATCGGAGAATTTACCCTGAACAATCTGGTATCTTCCGTGGATGCGATTATCAGGCCCATGGCCGCCTCAAGGCGACAGAGTTTTCACGTGGAGGTAACGGGAATTGAGCATGAATATCTGGTAGGCGACGAGACCAGGCTGAACCAGATACTGATAAACCTTCTCTCCAACGCCGTGAAATATACGCCGGAGGGCGGAAATATCTGGTTCCGTATTATCGGGCTGAAACAGCATTCCAGCCAGTTTGAGCATATCCGTATTGAAGTGGAAGACGACGGCTACGGAATGACCAAAGAGTACTTAAAGACAATTTTTGAAGCCTTCACAAGGGCGGAGAACAGTACCACGAATAAAGTCCAGGGGACCGGGCTTGGCATGGCGATTACGAAAAATATCGTGGAACTGATGGGAGGAACGATAGAGGTATTCAGCGAGATTGACCAGGGAAGCCTTTTTAGGGTAGAGCTTGAGCTGCGCATACCGGATGAGCAGTCGGACAAAAATTTCTGGAATAAAAACGGCATTTCCCGGATTCTGGCGGTTGACGATGACAGGGAAATCTGCCGGGGAATCCAGATACTTATGAAAGACACCGGCGTTTTAGTGGATTCGGCTTTTGGCGGAGAGGAGGCCGTGGACATGATAGAAAAGGCAGGCAGTGAGGGAAAAGACTATCAGGTAATCCTGCTTGACTGGAAGATGCCCGGAATGAACGGCTTCGAGACGGCGGAAAAAATCAGAGAGATTTCAGGGACGTCACCGGCGATTCTGTTTTTGACGGCCTATGACGGCGAGGAAGTTCTGGAAGAAATGCTGCATATAGGAAACGCGGGGATTCTGGCGAAACCGTTTTTCGTATCGGCTTTCAGGGAAAAAATAATGGAAATGAATACCGAGAAAATGGAGGAAAACGAGGTTTCAGACAAGGCGGAAGCAAAGAGTCTGGAAGGCCTGCATCTTCTGGCGGCGGAAGACAATGAAATCAACGCGGAAATTCTGCAGGAACTTCTCGGCATAGAGGGAATTAAGTGTGAAATTGTAGAAAACGGCCAACTGGCTCTCGAACGTTTTTCCGGCTCCGAAGAGGGAGAGTTTGACGCGATTTTGATGGATGTCCAGATGCCGGTTATGAACGGTTATCAGGCTACAAAGGCAATCCGCGGGCTGCAGCGCCGGGATGCGGGAAGCATACCGATTATCGCCATGACGGCGAACGCATTTGCGGAAGACGTGAAAGAAGCTCTGGAGGCTGGCATGAACGCCCATGTAGCAAAACCGATTGATATGGAATTACTTAAAGTGACGATGAATCAATATGTGTTAAGAAAGGATTAGGAAATGAAAGGCAATATCAGGAAACTCTCCGCAGTCTGCCTTGCGGCGTCTATGATATTTGTTCTGGCGGCGTGCGGAGGAAAAGGGACAGGGTCAAAGCTGATGATACAGGAGGAGGTTGAGGAAAAGGTCGTCAATTTGTTCGGTCCCATGGAGAAGTCAAATCCGGGAGCTGAAAATCTCTCCAGAACGGCTTTTGACATTACTATCGGTATGGCGGAAGAGCAGTTGGGACTTACGGTAGAGTACAGAACCTATACGGCGGAGAATTATCAGGAAAAAACTTACGATGATGTGGCCCTTGACAGGGTGAGAAACAGTATGGACGATTTTTACCTGCTAAACCCAGATACTATTCAGGTCCTGGGACTTGAGGGAAAGCTGGCGGATTTGTCGGGACTTAATTGCGTGGATAATCTGCGGGAGGTTGTTAAGACGGCCAACGTAATCAACGGCAAGCTGATGGCGATTCCCCAGGAAATCGTAGCTTACGGACTGTTTGTCAATAAGGATATGTTTGACGAGTATCATCTGGAACTTCCCGGTACGCCGGAAGAACTGATGGAATGCTGCCGGGTGTTTAAGGAAAACGGAATTGAAACTCCGATTGGAGCAAACAGATGGTGGCTGGAAGTTTTTGTTTTTGCCCAGGCATACGCGGATTTATACAATGGCGGCAATACGGAAGCGGAGATAGAAGCCCTAAATAACGGGGAGAGCAAGTACAGCGACTATATGCGTCCGGCCTTTGAATATCTGAAGGAGATGATTGATAAGGGATATATCGATGCAAAAACGGCTTACACATATGAGGCCATAGAAGGAGAAGGTCCGGATTTTCTGGCCCAGAAGACGCCTATTGTGATGGCATACTGGGGAGCGGCCAATTCGGAGACGGCTTACGGGGCGGCGGATTTTAATCTGCAGGTGATTGGCCTTCCCAGTCATTTGGGGCCTATGGCGGTAGTTCCCATAACGGGATACGGCATCTGCGCTGAAGCAGAGCACCTTGAGGACGCGATGAATGTGATGGATGTAATTCTTTCCGACGAGGCTTTACAAAAGTATGCGGAAACCAACAAGGTGATTTCTCCGTCCAAAAACGTGGAGGTGGAATGTATCCCGGCCTTAAAGCCTTTGAATGACCTCATAAAGGAAAACAAATATGTGCTTGGGGCAAACGCGAACATGAAAGTAGAACAGTGGGGAAATACCTGCCTTATTGTGCGGGAACTGTTAAACGGAGCCAGTGTGGACGAGTGCATGGCCGAATTTGACAGACTGCAGGAGGAGTCTCTGGGTAAATAAAATACAAGAAAAACCGGAAAGATGGTACGCTTTTAAAGGAGCCGCGCCGCTTTCCGGTTTTCTATTTTACTGCAGACAGTTAATATTTAAAGATAGGTAACCTGCTTTTGGGCATCGTAAGTGTGCGGTTCTTTGGATACGGCTTTGTGCCCGAAAGCAATGGCGATTTCATATTCGTAATTTTCGGGAAACTGTAACGCTTCCGCATAGTAGTCTTTCTTTTCACCTCTGATGGCGTCGTAAATGCATCCGATAATCAGATTCCCAAGGCCGAGCCCCTCGGCCGCAAGGGCCATGTTTTCCACCGCGATACCGGCGTCAAGAGGGCTCCATCTATAATCTTTATCCGCGCTTAGAATCACCACCACAGGGGCTTCGTAATAAAAATTGTGGGGCGGGGAAGTAATGCTGCGGAGCCGGTTCTTATCCTCCTCCAGTTCCTTTAAAATGGGATGGTTTCCGTTTAACACAGTAAAGTGAATTTCCTGTTTGTTAGCCGCCGTGGGAGCCTGAAGAGCGGCGCTAATCAGGGCGCTTAATTCCTCGTCCGTAAGTCTCTGGTCCGTATAGCCTCTTGTGGAGCTTCGTTCTTTGATGGTTTCAAGTACATTTTTCATGGTTCGCAATCCTCCCTTTGATAAAATGGTTTCGCTCAGTTTTATGTATGGCAGCATAGCCGCAAGTGATAAACAAGGACTAGTCCGTCAGAAATTCACTAAGGAGCCTGCTGTCGTCTTCGTGCTTAAAGTTGATGGTTCCGTTTTTTAAAAGTTCGGGATTTGAGGCAATCGTACAGAAGATGTACTGACTCAGCGTGGATTTCAGAGCAATGCGGTCGCCCTCCGGGGTTTCAAACAGAACCTCCCCGTCGCATTTTTTTACCTGTTTCAGGAAATCCATAATGTTGACGTTAGCTTTTAAGTGCATAAACAACCCTCCTTGATGTCGTGTGAGCCGCATTACGGCGGCTCTTTATGTCTGTTGTCCTGTGTAATGCCTGCCTTTTAAGTATACAGGAAATTCAGGAAAATTTGTTAAAAATTTGTAAAAAAATTAAAAAAGGTCTGTTAAATATGATTGTCACATGGCGGTGCATTTATACACCGGGACGGAAAAGAAAAATCTGGTCGATTGTGGTAGCTTTTATCCGGGAAAAGGAGTATATTGAGGGTATCGTAAAGATTTTCTAAAGAAAAGAGGATAAATCATGCACTCGCCCAAAAAAATCGATATGACCCGCGGCCCGATTATGAAGCTTGTGGTTCTTTTCGCCCTGCCTATCTGCTTCGGCAATATTCTCCAGCAGCTTTACAATACCGTTGACACGCTGGTAATCGGAAATTTCTGCAGTTCCGTTTCACTGGCGGCGGTGGG
>CAJTMZ010000081.1:12687-19339 GCA_910577445.1 uncultured Lachnospiraceae bacterium
CCAGCGCCCAGCCGGTGGAGGTATTTTTATGCATTTTTCTGGGAATCGGAACCGGCGTATCCATTCTGGTATCCCAGTATACCGGCAGCGGCGATACTAAAAGCCTGAACCGGCTTGTGGACACGGCTTCCGTGTTCGTGTTTCTGTGTTCCGTTCCGCTGACGGTGGCGGGCATTTTCCTGGGGCCGGTTATTCTGCGGTTCATGCAGACGCCGCCGGATGCATGGAATCTGTCCGTGGCCTATCTGCGGATTTTCTTTCTGGGTACGCTGGGAAATATGGGCTACAATATGAATGCGGGAATCTTAAGAGGCGTTGGCGACAGCCGGGCTTCCCTTTTGTTCCTTCTGGTGTCCTGCCTGATTAATATCGTTCTGGACGTTGTTTTCGTGGCGGGCTTTCAGATGGATGTGGCGGAGCCGCGTTAGCTACCATATTGGCTATGTACAGCTCCTGGGCATTCAGTATCTTTTACATAAAGAAAAAGTATCCGGAGCTGTCTTACAAGGTGCTTCCCAGGCATCTGGATAAAGACATGCTTCACTCCATTATCCGGGTGGGACTTCCCCTTGGGCTCAACAATTCCATTTATTCCGTGGGACACGTGCTGATGCAGTCGCTGATAAACGCTCAGGGCTCAACCTTTATGGCGGCCTGTTCCGTGGCGACTAAGGTGACGGGAGTTGCCAATGTGGCAATCAATTCCTTTTCCTCCGCGGCAACCACCTTCGCCGGCCAGAATCTGGGCAGTAAAAATTACGCGAGGCTGAAAAGGGGAGGAATCATAATTCCTTTTTATTCAGGGCTATGCACGCTGCTTCTGGGAATCCTTGCGGCGGTGTTCTGCCGTCCGATTCTGGCACTTTTTACAAAGGATACAGCGGTGCTTGAGATGGCTGAGCTTTATATCCGGGTGGTGGTGCCTTCCCTCTGGACCTTTGCGGTCTTTAACGGGATTATTTCCTTCGTAAACGGTATGGGGGAGGTAAAGTATCCTACCATTGTCAACATTATGATGCTGTGGGTAGTGCGGATCCCCAGCGCTTACCTGATTGGACGCTTCATTGACGGAAAATATATCATGGCGTGCTTTCCTATAAGCTTCACCTTCGGCATGTTGTGCATGATGGCGTATTTTCTGACAGAAAAGTGGAAAAATATCAGAAGGCTGGCGGCGGAATCCCTTAAGGAAAATTCTTAATAATTTCCTAATAAAAACCACAGAAAAAAGTCGGATAAAGCGTTTCTTTTTCTGCTATTGTTAAGAAAAGATAAATCTGCCGCGGACTGAAAGCGCGGGAATGAGGGGAAAGTGTGAACGAAAAAATTTTGATTGTGGACGATGAGAGGGAAATCGCCGATTTGATTGAGGTTTATCTGAAAAACGACGGCTTTACCGTCTATAAGTTTTATAATGGGAAAGACGCGCTTGGGTGTATCGAAACCACGGAATTGGATTTGGTGATTCTGGACGTGATGCTTCCCGATATCGACGGCTTTTGCATCTGCCGGAAAATCAGGGAGAAATATTTTTATCCGGTGATTATGCTCACGGCAAAGGTAGAGGATGTGGACAAAATCATGGGACTTGCCATCGGGGCGGACGATTATATCACCAAGCCCTTTAATCCCCTTGAGGTGGCGGCCAGAGTGAAAACACAGCTTCGCAGATATATGCGCTACAATCAGCTTACCCTTTCGCCGAGCGCTAAAGGAAGCGAATATGATATAAGAGGTCTTGTGATTAACAAAGAGACCCATAAATGCAGCCTTTACGACAGGGAGCTTTCCCTTACGCCCATTGAGTTTTCGCTCCTCTGGTATCTGTGCGAGCGTCAGGGCGTGGTGGTTCCCTCGGAGGAGCTGTTTGAAAACGTATGGGGAGAAAAATACTTAAGCAACAATAATACGGTTATGGCGCATATCGGAAGGCTGCGTGAAAAGATGAACGAACCGGCCAAAAATCCGAAGTTTATCAAAACGGTATGGGGGGTAGGGTACACCATTGAGAAATAAAGAATTTCGGAGGAACCGGGAGTTTCGTCCTTTCCGCACAAGAATTTTAATACAGACAATTTTAATGATGATAACAGGAGCCGCGGTTCCTGTTTTCCTTTATTCCGTCCTGTGGCAGGGGAAGATTGCCAACTGGACGGTGGCTTTTTTTCAGAAAATATTCAAAATAGAATATGAGAAGGCTCTTCTTATGTACCGGAGCACTATCCGCGCCCATCAGGATACCATTATGTGGAGTGTCATAATATTGACGATTGTTTTGATTTTCAAAATTTATCTGAACTGGTTCACAAAGTATTTTGCGGAAATTAATCAGGGAATGGATTCTCTGATAAAGGAAGACGCGGCGGAAATATCCCTGTCCCCGGAAATGCTCCCCATAGAGCGGAAGATGAATACCGTCAGACGAACCATTGAAAAACAGAAAAATGAGATGGTTGAGGGCGAAAAGCGGAAAAACGATTTAATCATGTATCTGGCCCATGATTTAAAGACGCCTCTGGCTTCCGTTATCGGCTATCTGAATCTTCTGCGGGACGAGAAGCAGATATCGGAGGAGCTTTTGGAAAAATACCTTTCCATTTCCCTTGCCAAGGCGCAGAGGCTGGAGGAACTGATTAACGAATTTTTTGAAATTGCAAGATTCAATTTATCCGACATTACCTTACAGTACGGCACAATCAATCTCACCCGGCTGTTTGAGCAGCTCATTTATGAGTTTACTCCCATGCTGAAGGAAAAAAATCTGGAATGCAGGCTTTTGGCGGAGGAAAATCTTATGGCCGGATGCGATTCGGACAAAATCCAGAGAGTATTCGATAATCTCCTTCGCAACGCGGTAAATTACAGCCACGACAGCACGGAAATTCAGGTTTCGGTAAAATCGCAGGGAGAAAACGCCGTAATTTCTTTCCGCAATCACGGGGACACCATTCCGGAAGAGAAGCTGGAACGTCTCTTTGAGCAGTTTTACAGGCTGGACGCTTCCAGAGGAACCGGCAGCGGCGGAGCCGGGCTGGGCCTTGCAATCGCCCGACAGATTGTGACGCTCCACCGGGGAACGATTACCGCATCAAGTGTGGACGGGGCGACCGAATTTGTGGTGACGATACCCCGTTTTAATAAGTAATTTTATTGGAGAAAACTATTGACATATAAGATATTTCGGCATATATTATTTACATCAAAAGTTTTTGATGTGAGGTAAACATATGAGGACTTACGAGGAAAGCGCGAGGATATTTAAGGCATTGTGCGACCCCAAGCGCCTTGCTATTTTGGAACAACTGCGCAGCGGCGAGAAATGCGCCTGTGTTCTGCAGGAGCCGATGGATTTAACGCAGTCGGGCCTGTCTTATCATATGAAAATTCTGTGTGATTCCGGGCTTGTGGCAAGCCGTCAGGAGGGTAAATGGACGCATTACCGTTTGAGCGAGTCTGGCAGGGAAGAAGCAGTGAAGCTGCTATTGTCTCTTACTACACCGGATACAGAGCGGGTGTGTGGATATTCCTCACGCAGCAGATAAACGCCATCACAATGAGACGGCGTTTATTTCGGGATTAAATATCAAAAAAAATTGATGTGTTATCCAACAAAATGAAAGCGAGGTTTTTTATGGGAGTATGGCAATTTATCCAGGACCAGGTGTTAGGCATGAAATGGCTGAATGAGCTGATTGGCGGTGGACTTTCTATGCTGGGTCTGGACGTGGGGGAACGAATAGGAGGAAGTATCCGGTTTTTCCTCTATGATGTGTTGAAAATCATCGTATTACTCTGCTTTCTGATTTTTGTGATTTCCTACATACAAAGTTATTTCCCACCGGAACGAAGCAGGCGGATATTAGGCCGGTTCCATGGTGTCGGCGCTAATATCATATCCGCCCTTCTGGGAACAGTAACGCCCTTTTGTTCCTGCTCGTCCATTCCGTTATTTATCGGTTTTACCAGTGCGGGGCTGCCTCTGGGAGTTACGTTCTCTTTTCTGATTTCGTCCCCTATGGTGGATTTAGGAAGTCTCATTCTTTTAATGAGCATTTTTGGGGCAAAAGTTGCTGTCATCTATGTAATTGTCGGTTTGGTGATTGCTGTGGCAGGCGGCGCTTTGATTGAAAAACTGCACATGGAACCATATGTGGAAGAATTTATCCGCACTGCCGGCGGCGTGGATATTGAATCTCCTGCACTGACAAAGCGGGAACGGGTACAATATGCCAGGGAGCAAGTCATTTCTACATTTAAAAAAGTATTTCCATACATTTTGGTTGGTGTAGGAATGGGAGCGATTATTCACAACTGGATTCCGGAAAGATGGGTTGAAGCGGTATTAGGCGGCAACAATCCCTTTGGCGTTGTCCTTGCCACGCTGGTGGGCATTCCCATGTATGCGGATATTTTTGGCACTATCCCGGTGGCAGAAGCCCTGCTCTATAAGAGCGCACAGCTTGGCACAATTTTATCTTTTATGATGGCTGTCACAACACTGAGCCTGCCGTCTCTGATTATGCTTCGCAAGGCCGTAAAGCCGAAGCTTCTTGCTTTGTTTATTGGCATTTGTACCATCGGAATTATTCTTGTGGGCTATCTATTCAATGTGTTTCAATTTTGGATGATATAATCATCAGGAGGAATCAATTATGGGACTGTTTAGCAAAAAGAAAGAAGAAACAAAATCCTGCTGCTGTGGGGGAAAATGTACCCCGGAAACAATGGCACAGGCAGAAGAGTCAAAGTCTGATGCTGGGGTGAAGGTGCTGGGAAGTGGCTGCGCCAAATGTAACGCCTTGGAAGATGCAGTTCGCACCGCCCTTACAGAGTTAGGGATGGACACAGCCGTCGAACATGTGACGGACTTCGCGCAAATTGCCTCCTACGGGGTTATGACCACCCCGGCTTTGGTGGTGGATGGGAAAGTGGTATCTTACGGAAAAGTTCTCAAAAAGGATGAGGCAAAAACTATCATTCAAAAGGTACGAGCGAACAATTAAACTGAAAATCTGAAATGATATCTACAGCTTGGGGCAGAATACGATAATGCACAGATAAAACATATAAAAAGGACGGCGCTTACTACCGGGTGCCGTCCTTTTTCGCTCCCTCACAGAAACACTATCTTTCGTTCAAAAGAACGCCTCTTAGGAAAATCATAATAAAATCTGTATAAAATCAACGGAATATGTTAGGGACAAACAAAGAAACTGTCCCTTTTCTTTCGATACAATAATCATCAGAGCAGACACAAAACCAAAAACAGCATCATCCCGGACAGTGCCCGGAACGCATTCAGGATGCGAAGCAGCCGGAAGGTGTTCCAGACCAAGGGCACTGGTAGGGAAGATGCGGAACTAATAATAGGAGCAAATATGGGAAAAAAGAAAATAGCCGTTATTTTCGGCGGAAAATCATCAGAACACGAGGTATCGCTGCAGTCGGCGGCGGCGGTTCTGGAAAATGTAGACGCCGGCAGATTCGAGATTCTTCCAATCGGGATTACAAGGGAAGGTGTATGGTATCACTATACCGGTTCGTACCGGAAAGTCGCGGAGGGCACGTGGGAAAAGGAGAGGGAAAATCTGACAGAGGTCACGATTTCGTTGAATCCTTCCACAGGCGGTTTTCTGGCGTTTTCCGAAAACGGGGTAAAAGTGCTGGAGACAGATTTGGCGTTTCCTGTACTGCACGGGAAAAACGGGGAGGACGGAACCGTTCAGGGATTGTTTGAACTGGCCGGTATTCCGGTGATAGGATGCGGCGTCCTTTCCTCCGCGCTATGTATGGATAAGGACAGAGCACACAAGCTGGTAAGCCTTGCCGGTATACGGATGCCGAAGTCCATTGTATTTTGGTCCTGTGAGAAGGAAAAAGCATGGAAGGAAATCAGGGAAAACCTTGCTTTTCCGCTTTTTGTAAAGCCTCTGCGGGCAGGTTCCTCCTTTGGCATCACAAAGGTAACGGGAGAGCCGGAGCTGTCGGAAGCAATAGCGCTTGCCTTTACCCATGACAGCCAGGTGATTGTGGAGGAAGCGGTGGCGGGCTTTGAGGTGGGCTGCGCCGTGATGGGAACGGAATCAGGAT
This sequence comes from uncultured Lachnospiraceae bacterium, assembly GCA_910577445.1. Classification (GTDB taxonomy): domain Bacteria; phylum Bacillota; class Clostridia; order Lachnospirales; family Lachnospiraceae; genus Suilimivivens. The sequence continues at coordinate 18,778 of CAJTMZ010000081.1, forward strand.
GCTGTAAATCCGGTAAAAGGTTTATGACAGGACGGGTGGATGAAATTGAGCTGTCAAAGGGATTTTTTGACTATACGGAAAAGTATACCCTGAAATCCTCCAGGATTCATATGCCGGCCCGGATTGACTCCGAAACGGAAAGACGGATTCAGGAAGCGGCCCTTATCATCTACAGGGCGCTTGGCTGTTCGGGCTTTGCCAGAGTTGACATGTTTTTAACCCCGGATAAGGAAATCGTTTTCAACGAGGTCAATACAATTCCGGGATTTACCGCCCACAGCCGTTATCCCAATATGATGAAGGGAATCGGTCTGTCCTTTGGGGAAATGCTGGATAAACTGATTGGTCTTTATCTTGACGGCGGCGAAACGGAAAATTGACCGGGCAGGCGGCAGCGGGACGGAAAGAGAGGAAAAGAATGAATAGACTGTCTCTTGAGAGAAATAAAATTTATCAGGGAAATCTTTTGCTTGTAAACGGAAGCTGTCCCATTATGGGACGCGGGGAGAGGGATTTAATACCTGCCGACATACATTTTCCGGAAATCCTTATGCGGCATGAC
>CAJTMZ010000082.1 GCA_910577445.1 uncultured Lachnospiraceae bacterium
TGAAGCAATGGAAGAAGCCGAAAACCATTTACAGAAACCTTTGTTACCTGAACAGGAAGAACCACAATGGATTTAGTCAAGAGGATATTTATAAAGTTGCGAATTCAAGACTTGGGTGGTACAAAAGAAGTGGAATGAACGTAGTGAATTTCATTATCAGTAAAGATTTACTTGAAAATAGGATAAAAGATGGAGCTGGGTTGCTCAATCCCCTATCCTATTACTTAGTAAAAGTTGGAATATAAGTTGTAGAGCCGTATACGAGACCCGTACGTACGGTTCAATGGGAGGGGCGAGAAACTATTCTCCCTCTACCCTATTTTTGGATTTGGGTTGTAAAAAACGGGGTTTTTGTGTATGGTAGATGCAGGGGGCATTTTATAAATATGAAAAAAACAATTCAAAATAAAATCGAGCAATTACTGTCCAAAGAATGCCATTGCAGCCCGGATGAATTAAAAAAGAGCGGAACCGTCTATTCCATTAAGCCGGATGCGGAACGTCCTTACATTAAAATACTGGCATATAAAAATTGTGTATTGGTCTGCACATCTAAGGACTGGCATACAAAAGTCAAAACACTGCTGCTAAATAGGAGCAAGGATGAAATTTTTGAATTACCGTTTGTGTACGGGCAGGCAATACATTATATTCCGGATATTTCCGACGGTGGCTATTCGGGAAATGGGTCTATGGCCCGCGGTTACGTCTGCAGGTATATTGAAGGCAAAGATATTCTGCAATTAAACGGTCTGAAAGGGTTTGAAAACTCTCTGGCCTTTGACGACAAGGGCTTAACACCCACGAAAGCGGTTTTTATTGCAAAAAGGGATAACCGGATTATCGGAGTCGCCGGTGCGGCAGAATCATCCATAGAAGATGTCTGGGAAGTCGGCGTGGATGTGGCGGAAGATTACAGAAACGCCGGTCTTGGGACATATCTGGTGCGCGGCCTGACGGGAGAACTGCTGGCACGGGGGATTGTTCCCTTTTACTCGGCTTCCGTTACGAATATCGCTTCGCAAATGACGGCATACAGGTGCGGTTATAAACCCTTTTGGATTGACACCTTCGGAACCACGCTTGACGGGAGTTCCGTATATAACGATATTGTAAAAAATCTGACATATGAGGAAAGTGCAGGATAATACCTATGATGGAAGTAGTCTCTGTGTTTAAAATAGTGGCAATTATTATACTTATTGTTATTTTTGCGGCAATTACAGTCTGGTTTTTCTTAAGACGCCGCAGATTTACAGACGCTTTTGAGGATATGGACGGCCATGAATTTGAATATTTCTGCGCGGATTTGCTTGAGCAGAGGGGATTTGTGGAGGTGGAAGTGACACGGGGCAGCGGAGACTATGGAATAGATATTCTGGCGGAAAAGGACGGTGTGACATATGCCGTTCAGTGCAAACGCTACACGGCGCCGGTAGGGGTCAAAGCGATTCAGGAAGCCTACGCGGGCAGGGACTATTATGACAGGATGGTGGGAGCCGTAATGACCAATCAGTATTTTACCGCTCCGGCAGTGGAGGCGGCGAAAAAACTGAAAATATTGCTTTGGGACGGCGGTTATGTGGAGAGTATGATGGAGGAGGACTAGAAAATATCTAAAAATTCTGCTGGTGTCAGAATCATTGGAGATTTTAAACCAGATTCCAGAAAATCTTTATCACCTGTAAGCAGAATATCCACTTTCGCCTCAATAGCGGCCCTTAAAATAGGACGGTCATTTCTGTCTCTGATTTGCAGTTCAGATGCGTGCTCTTCTGCCGGAACAGGAATAAGTTCCAGTGTCATTAACGCAAGGGAAAGAAATTTATCCAGTGAAGGAAGACGGTGGGGAAATTTCTTGTTAAATATTCTTTTCATTTCGTCAACGTTATGGTTTAGTCCTCGTTTCTCAGTTCTTTTATAAGAGCCAAAACGTCATCGTTCGAAGTCAGACCGGTGCGTTCCGCCTCACCAGCCATCTCGTTCTGGAGCATTTGCATGGCGTAAACTGCAGAATTAATAATGCGGACAGTGTTTCCCTCGACAATAAAAGAAATACGGTCTCCGCTGGATACGCCGAGGATTTTTCTGATATCTTTTGGAATGGTAATCTGTCCTTTTGCCATGACTTTTGCATTGTCAACAAATGTGTCTGCCATCATATTCTGTACCTCCTGAAAAATAAAAGTAGGGAAATCCCTACTTTTATTATATGTAATAATTCAAAATAATCAAACAGATTTTAGGGAAAAGATTATATCATTTTAGAGGCCATGCCGGATTTCCTATGATACCCCCAGCCTCTCCCGCAACCCCTGAAAATCAGACGGACCGTTTTCCAGCACAAACTGATGGAAACGCCGCAGGGTAAATTCCTCTCCCCATAATTGGCGCGCCGCGTCCCTTAAGCTGAGAAATTCCAGAAAACCAAGATAATACTTCGGATAATTCACTGGCTCCTCCACGATATACTGATAGATGGAGGATGCGGTTTCCGCGTTTGTAATCCCCATTTTGCCAAGGATTGCCCGAACCTGCTTTGGCGTCGCCCCTTCATAATGAATGGCGATATCCAGCAGAGAATAAAGGCATAACTGAAGATTCCTGTCGAGCCGGCAGGCTTCGTACCACAGAGCTTCCAGAGAGCGGTCTTTTCCCAGAAGCTGACCGGCATAAGCATAGGAAAGATTTTCTACATAAAGAGCCCAGCCTTCCACATACCCGCCGTAATGGAGCAGGTAACGGATAGGGGAAACGTTCTTGCCGTTCATATATATCTGGCTGTAAACCGTCTGGTAAAGATGCCCCGGGTAGCCCTCGTGGGCCAGCGTGGTATAAAGGGTAAGGGCGTCGGGAGAGTTTTTGTGGTTAATATAAATAACATTGTTGGTCATATCGTCAATGGGCGGCGTGAGGTAGTAAGCGGGGCTGGTATAGTTTTCCATGGAAGGAGATACGCTTTTAACGGTGTAACCGGGTACGAAACCTTCCCGGTTTGTAATTAAAGTCGAGTCAGCCTGGCCGGATGCTTTCCTGACAGAGGGAAAAAAGGAGGACTTCGATTTGCCGTTTTTTTCGGCTGACGGAAAATCCGGGAAATCATCCGTAATCCGGTTTCGCAAATCCTCCAGCATTTCTTCCGGGGAAGAAAGGGGGAAGGTATCGCGGGAGCTGCCGCTTACGGACGTAAGCTCCGGGTATGAATTGTACAGGTTCACCAACGCAACAATATTCTGCTGAAAATCGTTCCAGAGCATAGCCTTGATTTCGGGAATGCTCCGGGAAGAGCCGGTAGTGGAGGCGAGCAGATATTCGTAATAAGCGCGGCCGTCGGGGAAATAGCTAAGCCCCATGGTGTTGACGCCGGTTCCCGAAAGAACCGTAAAGGCGTCCGCCACGTCCTCGTAAGCCGGAGCGACAACGGTGGTCAAAAGCCGGTCGTTTTCGGAAATCCAGTGTTCTTTCTGCGTATCTGTGATGACGCCGTTTTGAGCAAGCAAATCCAGCCGTTCTTTAAAGGTGTCGTGCAGGAAATGGGTGCCGGAGGAAAGCGCTTTTTTGTCCATAATATCCACGCATTGCGTTATGATTTTTTCGGCGGAAGTCTCAGACATGAAAAGTCCGTTTGCGGATTTTTCCCTTTCATATTGAATGAGCCCCTCAAAGTAAGTATCCGTCTGGTCTAACAGGTGCAGGTAGTCCGCCACATCCTTTTCGGAGCGGAAGGTATAATCGGCAAGGAGAACGGGCAGGCCGGACTGCATTCCCGAGGAGGGCGCGAGGGGCTCGCTGTAGTAAGGGTATGACGCTCCTTTAAGGCGGAGGGTCAGATAGCGTTCCAGCAAATCATAGGTGTAGGCATCGCTGTCGTTTAACCGGCTTCGGGAAATTTGGGAAAGGCGGTTTAAGGTTTCGGCAATATCCGCATAATCGCTGTTTTCATCAGCCGCAGACAGATTTTCCTCCGGCGTGTCCGCTCCCGTTCCGTCTCCGTCCGCGCCGGTATTATCCGTTTCATAGGAGGAAAGTACGGCTTCTCCGGTAAAGCCCCATTTTTCGGGATAAGCCAGCGTATAGTGGAGGCTTAGGGTGTTTTCCGAAAGCTCGGAATAAAACAGTTCTCTGGTGAGAACCGTGAATTTACGGCTGTCGCTGAAAAGATAATAATATAGAAGAAACAGGCCGGACAAAATCAGTACGGCCAGGCATAATATTTTCTGTTTTCGGGTAATTTTTTTTCCGGAGGGCAAAGTTGTCACCTCGTCTGACTATTCGTTTGATTATATGAAGCAGTTGTGATAAAATATTACTTGTTTACAAAAACGCGGTTGACGGAAATGGAGGAAAGCATGAATAATCTGGAACTGAAAAAAACGGCAAATGAAGTGCGCAAGGGTATCGTTACGGCAGTCCACAGCGCAAAAGCGGGACATCCGGGCGGTTCATTATCTGCGGCTGACATTTATACATATCTCTATTTTGAAGAGATGAATGTTGACCCGAAAAATCCCAAAATGGAAAGCAGAGACCGTTTTGTGCTGTCCAAGGGACACACGGCTCCGGGGCTTTATTCCGCTTTGGCGCACAGAGGATTTTTTCCGGTGGAGGATTTGACAACGCTGCGTAAGCTGGGCTCTTATCTTCAGGGACATCCCTGCCTGCAGCATGTTTCCGGCGTGGATATGTCCAGCGGTTCTCTGGGACAGGGAATTTCCGCGGCGGTAGGCATGGCGCTTTCCGCTAAGATGGACGGAAAGGATTTCCGCGTTTATACGCTCTTAGGCGACGGCGAGTTAGAAGAAGGACAGGTCTGGGAGGCTTCCATGTTTGCGGGACACCGCAAGCTGGATAATCTGGTAGTGATTGTGGATAATAATGGGCTGCAGATAGACGGGCCTGTGGCGGAGGTCTGCTCCCCTTATCCGATAGATAAAAAATTTGAAGCTTTTAATTTTCATGTGATAAATGTGGACGCCCATGATTTTGACGCAATCCGGGCAGCTTTTAAGGAAGCAAGGGAGACAAAAGGGATGCCCACGGCAATTATCGCCCACAGCTTAAAGGGCAAAGGGGTTTCCTTCATGGAGGGAAGCGTTGACTGGCACGGCAAGGCGCCCGGCGACGAGCAGTATGCAGTGGCAATGGCGGACCTTGAGAAGATTGGCGAAGAACTGGCGAAGGAAGGAGAAGCGTAATGGCGGATGTAAATAAAAAAGAAGTTAAGAAGATTGCAACCAGAGAAAGCTACGGAAACGCGCTGCTTGAGCTGGGAGCCGAAAATCCCCACGTTGTGGTGCTGGACGCGGATTTGGCGGCGGCCACCAAGACGGGCGTATTCAAAAAAGCGTATCCTGAGCGGCACATTGACTGCGGCATTGCGGAATGCAATATGGTGGGAATTGCAGCCGGGCTTGCAACCACCGGAAAGATACCTTTTGTCAGTAGCTTTGCCATGTTTGCGGCGGGCCGGGCTTTTGAGCAGGTGAGAAATTCCGTGGGATATCCCCATTTGAATGTAAAAATCGGCGCCACCCATGCGGGAATCACCGTAGGCGAGGACGGCGCGTCCCACCAGTGCAACGAGGACATTGCCCTTATGAGAACGATTCCTGGTATGGTGGTAATGTGTCCGGCGGACGACGTGGAGGCAAAAGCGGCGGTGAAAGCGGCTGCAGCCTATGAAGGCCCTGTTTACATGCGGTTCGGGCGGGCTGCCTGTCCTGTGATTAACGACAGGCCGGATTATAAATTTGAAATAGGAAAGGGAACGGTGGTCCGGGAGGGAGAGGACGTCACCATTGCAGCCACAGGCATCTGTGTGGGCAGTGCCCTTGAAGCGGCGGAAATGCTTTCGGAGGAGGGCATCAGCGCCGAGGTGATTAACATCTGTACCATCAAGCCCCTTGACGAGGAGATTATTGTAAACTCCGCAAGAAAAACCGGGAAAGTGGTGACGGCGGAGGAACATTCCGTAATCGGCGGACTGGGCAGCGCGGTGTGCGACGCTCTCTGCAAGTCTTATCCGGTTCCCGTTATGAAAATCGGAATGCAGGACGTGTTTGGAGAGTCCGGTTCCGCGGCGGCTCTGGTTGAGAAATATAAATTGGACGGCAAGGGTATTTACGAGCAGATTAAAGATTTTCTGAAATAGAAAGTTGGAGATGACATGAGATATATTTTGGCGCCGTCTCTTCTTGCGGCAGACTTTAACATACTGGGACAGCAAATCAGGGAAACGGAAGAAGCGGGGGCAGAATATCTTCATATTGATGTGATGGACGGTATTTTTGTGCCCAGCATTTCTTTCGGGATGCCTCTTATCACATCCATCAGAAAAACCAGCCGACAGTTTTTTGACGTGCACCTTATGATAACGGACCCGGGGAGGTATATTGAGGAATTTGCAGCCTGCGGGGCGGACGGCGTTACTTTCCATTTAGAGGCCGTAGAGGATGCCTGTAAGGTGATAGAAAATATCCATAAGGCGGGGCTTAAGGCCGGTATTTCCATTAAACCCGCAACGCCGGTGGAAGCGGTGTATCCTTACCTTTCCGAGGTGGAAATGGTTCTTATTATGAGCGTGGAGCCGGGTTTCGGGGGCCAGCCTTTTATGCCGGAAGCCTATGACAGAATCAGACAGCTTCGGAGCTTTTTAGACGAAAAGGGACTGCCTGTCAAAATCGAGGTGGACGGCGGACTGGGCAAGAAAAACGTGCGGGACGTCATTGAAGCCGGCGCGGACGTGTGCGTGGCCGGGTCTGCGGTATTTAAAAAGCGCAGCATCAGCGAAAATATTTCGCAGTTTATGAAAGCTTTCAGGGAAAAGGAAGCGCTTCATAAAGAAAGACTTGTATAAAAAGACTTGGTAAAGAAGACATGAAGAGATGATAAAGTTAGGTAGAAACGATTCCTGTTGGTGCGGCAGCGGCAGAAAATATAAAGCCTGCCATATGGCTATGGACGAAAAGATTCATCGTTATGAGCTGGAGGGGCATATCGTACCGCCAAAGAATATCCTGAAAACAGAAAAACAGATACAGGGAATCAGGGAAAGCAGCGTTATTAATATGGCCGTACTGGATGCCGTGGGAGAAATGATAGGGCCGGGCGTCAGCACCCAGCAGATTGACGACGTGGTAACGGAGGTAACCGCCAGGATGGGCGGAATCGCAGCCCCTCTTAACTATGAGGGCTTTCCCAAAAGCGTGTGCACTTCCATAAACGAGGTGGTCTGCCACGGAATCCCGTCAAAGGACGTAATTTTAAAGGACGGGGATATTGTCAATGTGGACGTGTCCACCCTGTATAAGGGTTATTATTCCGACTCTTCCAGAATGTACTGCATCGGTCAGGTGAGCGGGGAAAAGCGGAAGCTTGTGGAGGTTACAAAGGAGTGCATGGAGCTGGGGCTTTCCATGGTGAAACCCTGGAACTTCCTGGGCGACATGGCGCAGGCGGTGAACGACCATGCCAGAAAAAACGGTTACAGCGTGGTGGTTGACATCGGCGGTCATGGAATCGGACTGGAATTTCACGAGGAGCCTTTTGTGAGCTATGTGACAAGCGCCGGCACGGAAATGCTGATGGTGCCGGGAATGGTGTTTACCATTGAACCCATGGTGAATATGGGAACCAGTGAAATTTATGTGGACGATAACGACGGGTGGACGGTCTATACAGCGGACGGCAAGCCCTCGGCACAGTGGGAAATCACCGTAGCGGTCACAAAGGACGGTTACGAGGTTCTCACATGGTAACAAATGAATACTTGTTATTTTCAGAAAAATTAAGCGGTCATACAAAAATAAGCTATCAATTTTGTATGGCCTTTTAAAAAATCAGAGGTAAAAAACTATGTATGATGTGATTATTATCGGGGCCGGCGTCAGCGGGTGCGCCGTTGCAAGGGAACTGGCCCGGACGGAGATGAAAATTGCGGTGCTTGAAAAAGCATCCGACGTCTGTGAAGGAACGTCCAAGGCAAACAGCGGAATTGTGCATGCCGGTTACGACGCCGTTCCGGGAACCTTAAAGGCCAGACTCAATCTGGCGGGAAGCCGGAAGATGGAGGCGCTTTCCAGAGAGCTTGATTTTTCCTATAAGAAAAACGGTTCGATTGTGCTTTGCTTTGACGAAAAGGACATTGGAAAGCTGGAGGAGCTGAAGGCAAGAGGAGAGGCGAACGGGGTGGAAGAACTTTCCATTTTAAACCGGGAAGAACTTCTTGCGCTGGAGCCGAACGTGGGGGACGACGCGGTGGCTGCGCTTTACGCGCCCACGGGCGGGATAGTGTGTCCTTTCGGGCTGACCATAGCGCTGGCGGAAAACGCGGCGGTAAACGGCGTTGAATTTTGCTTCGGCGAGGAAGTGGAAGCCATTGAAAGAAAAGAGCAGGGATATCTTATCCGCACAGGGAACGGCGGGTACGAGGCGAAGGTGGTAGTGAACGCCGCCGGCGTTTATGCGGATAAGCTCCACAATATGGTAAGCGATTCCAAAATGGAGATTGTTCCCCGAAAGGGAGAGTATCTTCTTTACGACAAAAATGTGGGAAATCTGGTGGGCCATACCTTATTCCAGCTCCCCACAGCCCTTGGCAAGGGTATACTTGTAACGCCCACCGTTCATGGAAATCTTCTTACCGGGCCGACGGCGCTTGACATTCCCGATAAGGAAGGGACGCAGACTTCGGCGGACGGCATGAAGCAAGTGACGGCAAAGGCGGCGCTCAGCGTAAAAAATATTCCCGGAAGGGAAGTGATTACTTCCTTTGCAGGACTGCGGGCCCATGTCACGGTTCCGCCGCGTGCGGCAGAGGCTGTAACGGCAATGGAGGAAGATTTCGTTATCGGGGAAGCGGCGGACGCTCCGGGCTTTATCGACGTGGCCGGGATGGAATCGCCGGGACTTTCCTGCGCGCCCGCTGTGGGCGAGTACGTGGCTGAAATGGTAAGGGCAATTTTAAAGCCCCGGGAAAAGAAGGACTTTGTAAGCACCCGAAAGGGAATTCCATGCATGGAATCAGCATCAGACGAGGAGAAGCAGAGACTGATAAAAGAAAATCCAGCTTACGGCAACGTTATCTGCCGCTGTGAGATGGTGACGGAGGGGGAAATTTTAGAGGCCATAAGAAGACCCCTCGGAGCAAAGACCACAGACGGCGTTAAAAGAAGAACGAGAGCCGGAATGGGACGGTGCCAGTCCGGATTCTGTAACCCCAAAGTGGTGGAAATTCTCGCCCGGGAGCTTAACGTTGACGAGGGCGCCATAAGGAAAGCAGGCGGGGATTCCTGGTATCTGCTTGAAACTGCCGGCAGTTTTCTGCCATCGGAGGACAGAGGATGAAAAATGTGGATTTAGTGGTAATAGGCGGCGGCCCGGCCGGAATGGCGGCGGCCTTATCCGCCAGGGAAAAGGGAATCAGCGATATTCTGATTCTGGAAAGAGACAAAGAGCTGGGCGGCATTTTAAACCAGTGCATACACAACGGCTTCGGACTCCACACCTTTAAGGAGGAGCTTACGGGGCCGGAATATGCGGCCCGCTATGTGGAGATGGTCAGGGAACGGCAAATCCCGTCGCTGCTTCATACCATGGTGGTAGACGTGCAGGGCGGTTCGCCCTGTGTGGTGACTGCCATGAACAGGGAACAGGGAATGTTCCGGATACAGGCAAAGGCGGTGGTCTTTGCCATGGGCTGCCGGGAGCGTTCCAGGGGCGCCATGAATATACCGGGCTTCCGGCCGGCGGGCATCTATTCAGCCGGGACGGCCCAGCGGTATGTGAATATCGAGGGAAGAATGCCGGGAAAGGAAATCATAGTGTTGGGCTCCGGCGATATCGGCCTGATTATGGCAAGGCGCATGACGCTGCAGGGCGCGAAGGTTAAAATGGTGGCGGAAATCATGCCCTATTCTGGCGGCCTTAAGAGGAACATCGTGCAGTGCCTGGACGATTTCGGGATTCCCTTAAAGCTTAGCCATACCGTCACGGAAATCCACGGAAAAGACAGGGTGGAGGGCGTGACGGTTGCCAGAGTGGACGGGAATCTTGCGCCGATTCCGGGAACGGAGGAGTTCGTAAAATGCGATACGGTTCTTTTGTCCTGCGGCCTGATTCCCGAAAACGAGTTAAGCCGCAGCGCAGGGGCGCAGATGGACGCGGCAACCCAGGGGCCTGTGGTGAACGGACGGCTGGAAACCACGGTGCGGGGGATTTTTGCCTGCGGAAACGTGCTTCACGTCCATGACCTTGTGGACAATGTTTCTCTGGAAGCCGAAAAAGCCGGGGCCTTTGCCGCCGAGTATATTTTGGAGGGCGAAAAGGACTGGGGAGAGGCAGTCCGGCCGAAGATTGCCGAAAAGACAAAGTGCACTCTTCCCGAGGGGCGGGATTTATCCAGTCAGATTATCTGCATCGGCTGTCCTGTCGGCTGCCTGATTACGGTGAAAAAGAAAGAGGACGGCAGCCTTGACATTACGGGGAACACCTGTAAAAAGGGCGAGGCATACGCCAGAAGCGAAATGACGGCGCCGGTCCGCACCGTGACTTCCATGATACGGGTGGAAGGAGGAAGCGGCAAGGTGGTTCCGGTGAAAACCGTCGCAGAGATTCCGAAGGAAAAAATCGGCGCGTGTATGGACGAAATCGAGGCGAGAGTCGTATGCGCGCCCGTAAAAGTGGGGGACGTGCTGATTGAAAATGTGGCGGGAACTTCCGTGGCCGTAGCAGCTACGGGGAACATGGAAATCGGCGGGCAGTAAGCGCGGATTTTCTGCACAGACAGGTACAGACACCGGCGGAATGCGCGGGGAACATGATATTCAGAAAGGGGTGTAAGAGGCATGAGCAAATATGTAATGGCGTTGGACCAGGGGACTACCAGTTCAAGATGTATTCTTTTTAACAAAAAGGGAGAAATTCAAAGTATTGCCCAGAAAGAGTTCGGACAGATTTATCCGAAGCCGGGATGGGTGGAGCACAATCCCATGGAAATCTGGTCCTCCCAGCTTTCGGTGACCATGGAGGCCATGGCAATGGTGGGCGCGGGGCCGGAGGATATCGCGGGAATCGGGATTACCAACCAGCGGGAGACGACCATCGTATGGGACAGGAAAACCGGAGAACCGGTTTATAACGCCATTGTATGGCAGTGCCGCCGGACGGCGGAAAAGGTGGATGAGCTGGTGGCGGCAGGATACGGGGAACTGATAAGAGAGCGCACCGGGCTTGTGCCGGACGCCTATTTCAGCGCCACAAAAATCGCGTGGATACTGGACAATGTGCCGGAAGCGAGAGAGAGGGCTGACAGGGGCGAGCTGGCGTTCGGAACGGTGGATACCTGGCTAATCTACAACCTGACAAAGGGAGAAATCCATGTGACGGATTATACCAATGCAAGCCGTACCATGCTCTTTGATATTCATAAGCTGTGCTGGGACGAAGAACTGCTCAATATTTTACATATTCCGGCAAGTATGCTGCCGGAGGTGAAGCCCTCCAGCTATATTTACGGATATGCGGAAAGCACGGTTTTAGGCGGCCAGATACCGATTGCGGGAATTGCCGGGGACCAGCAGGCGGCGCTTTTTGGACAGTGCTGCTTTTCAAAGGGGCAGGTGAAAAATACCTACGGTACGGGGTGTTTCCTCTTAATGCACACGGGAACCGAGGCCATCACCTCCCATAACGGACTGATTACCACGATTGCCGCAAGCAGCGGCAGCCAGGTGGAATACGCCCTTGAGGGGAGCGTGTTCGTCGCGGGGGCGGCGGTACAGTGGCTGCGCGACGGTATGCGGATGGTGAAAACGGCAGCCCAGACGGAGGAATACGCACAGAAAACCGACGACACGGAAGGGGTTTATGTGGTTCCGGCCTTTGCGGGAATGGGCGCGCCCTACTGGAACCCTTACGCAAGAGGCTGTGTGGTGGGAATCACCAGAGGCTGCGGCAAGGAGCATTTTATCAGGGCGACGCTGGAATCCATCGCCTACCAGACTTACGACGTGTTAAACGCCATGGAGGAGGACGCCGAGCTTTCCATCGCCGGGCTTAAGGTAGACGGGGGAGCCAGCGCCAACGATTTCCTGATGCAGTTCCAGGCGGATATTTTAGGGGCAAGGGTTTACCGGCCTGAATGTATCGAGACAACGGCTCTCGGAGCCGCTTATCTTGCGGGGCTTGCCTGCGGCTACTGGAAGAGCAGAGAGGAAATCAGCGCAAACTGGCAGCTTGGCCGGGAATTTATCCATGAGATGAGCGAAAACCAGAGGGAACGGCTTTTAAAGGGATGGAAACGGGCGGTGAAATGCGCACTTGCCTGGGCAGAATGAAAGCGTTAGCTTTCATTCTCAGGAGATTGCGAATGCTTTGCATCCGCAATCTCCGCAGATATTTGGGCAGGTATTTTATCTGGCAATTTGAAAAAAGGGGACGGGTATGAAGAAATATACTGCCGTCAGGAAGCTGACGGACAATCGCTTTTTAAATCTTTATGAAATGGACGCGCTGACAAACACGGGAGCCCCTTTCAACTATTATTTTGCTTCCAGAAACAGCGAGGAGAATCTTCCGCTTCTGACAGGGAAGCTTTGCTCAAACGGGATTGTGATTTATCCCATATGGAAAAAGGAGCCGGAAAAGATAGTGATGCTGCGGCAGTACCGGTATCCTCTTGACGCCTGGCTTTATGAACTGCCGGCGGGGCTGATTGACGAGGGGGAGACGGCCTCGGAAGCCGCTGTTCGGGAGATGAAGGAGGAAACGGGGCTTACCTTTACGCCCTATGAGGGCGGGAATCCGTCCTTCCGCCGTCCGGTTTATCTGGGAGCGGGGCTTACCGACGAGACGAGCACTTCCGTGTTCGGCTATGCCGACGGGGAAATATCCGGCAGATTCCGGGAAAGTACGGAAAGCATTGAGGTGCTTGTGGTGGATAAAAAGGAGGCGGAGAGGATACTTAAGGAGGAACGGATATCTTTGCGGGCGGCGTTTCTTCTGATGTCTTTTCTTCGGATGGAGGGAAAGAATCCGTTTGCATTCCTGGAAATATAGCCTTTTTAAGGCATATAAAAGATAAAATACAAAAAAGAGTAACCGGAGGTTGGCATTATTATGGCGATTAAATGCTACGAAAATTTAACGACAGAGATTAAAAAATTATTTAAGCTGGACACGAAAAACACCAGTTATGTGATGGCTGTGGTGGACGAGGAAATGTTCCTCGGACATGTTTACTACGGCGCGTTGCTGAACGATTATCATTTAGGGCACATACTGCGCACAGGCGAAATTCCTTTTGTGCCGTCAAAAAACAACCGGGACAGAGGCGCTTTTCTGGACACCTTTCCCATGGAGTACCCTGCCCACGGGCTGGGCGACTACCGGGAGGACTGCATCAGCATCGAAACGGAGAGCGGCAACACGGGCCTGTCGCTGCAGTTTGTATCCGCGGAAATTATCAGCGGAAAGCCGGCTCTTTCGGGGCTCCCGGCCACCTTTAGCGGCAACGCTTCCTCTGACGGCAGCGTATCCTGCGGAGACAAAGAAGACTGCAGCAGTCTGGAAATCATCTGCGAAGATTCCAGTACAGGGCTGCGGGCCGCGCTTTTATATACCGTGTTTGAGGACTGCGACGTTATCACAAGGAGCGTCCGCGTCATAAACGGCGGCGAAAAAGCTTTTTACTTAAAAAGAGTGTTCAGCGCCTGTCTTGACATGGATAACAAAGACTTCGAGGTGGTATCGCTTCACGGTGGATGGGCGAGAGAACGTCAGTTGCAGCGCGTTCCCGTAAGCCACGGAAAGTTCAGCGTGGAATCTTTAAGGGGAGAGTCCAGCCATCAGGACCATCCTTTTGCGGCTTTGGTTACAAAGGGAACCGGCCAGGAGCAGGGCGAGGTTTACGCCATGCATTTTGTGTACTCCGGTAATTTTAAGATTTCCGTACAAAACGACCAGTTCGACCAGGTTAGAATGGTTATGGGGATTCACCCTGAGGATTTCAAGTGGCAGCTTAAGCCCGGCGAAGAGTTCCAGGCGCCTGAGGCGGTGCTGGTTTATTCGGGAGAGGGGCTCGGCCGCATGACGAGAACTTTCCACGATTTTTACAGGAAACATCTGATAAGAGGAATTTATAAGGATAAGAAACGTCCGATTCTGATTAATAACTGGGAAGCGACCTATTTTGATTTCAACACGGAAAAACTCATTGGCATAGCCCGGGAAGCGTCAAGGCTGGGGATTGAAATGCTGGTTATGGACGACGGATGGTTCGGAAAGCGCAACAACGACGACTGCGCGCTGGGAGACTGGACGGTAAACGAAGAAAAGCTGCCGGGCGGCCTGAAATATCTGGCGGACGAAATTAATAAGCTGGGAATGAAGTTCGGTATCTGGCTGGAGCCGGAGATGATTTCCCCCGATTCGGATTTGTACAGGGCGCATCCTGACTGGGCGATTGCCATTCCGGGCAGAGAAGGAACCTTAAGCAGACATCAGTATGTGCTGGATTTGACCAGAGAAGATGTGCTGGAGCATACATGGGAGAGCATTTCAAAGGTGCTTCAGAGCGCCAATATCGAGTATGTAAAGTGGGACATGAACAGGCAGCTCACGGATATCGGCTCCGCCATTCTGCCGGCTGAAAGAATGGGCGAGCTTTACCACAGATATGTGCTGGGCGTCTATGAACTGCAGAGGCGGCTTACGGAGCAATTCCCGAACGTGCTTCTGGAAAACTGCTCCGGCGGCGGCGGAAGGTTTGACCCCGGAATGCTCTATTACAGTCCTCAGATTTGGTGCTCCGACGATACGGACGCCATAGAGCGGTTGAAGATTCAGGAGGGGACCGCGCTGATTTATCCGCTGTCTACCATGGGAGCCCATGTATCCGATTGTCCCAACCACATATTGGGAAGAACGGTTCCCTTTGAGACCAGAGGCCATGTGGCGCTGTCCGGCACTTTCGGCTATGAGCTTGACGTGACGAAGATTTCCGGGGAAGAACGGGATATGATTCCGGAGCAGACGGCCATGTACCATAAGTATAACGACCTTGTAAGGGAGGGGGATTACTACAGAATTGCCTCCTACAGGGAAAATCACTATTTCGACTGCTGCGGAGTGGTGAAAAAGGATAAAAAGGAAGCGCTTTTTACCTTTGTGCAGGTGCTGGGAAGACCCAATTACCACAGCCGGAAAATCTGCTTTAAGGGGCTTGCGCCGGAGAAATATTACAGAATTGAGGGCGAAGACGGTGTTTACACGGGAGACGTTCTGATGAAGGCGGGTTATCTGGTGCAGAACCTGACCGGCGATTTTAAAAGCAGGCTGATTCATATCGTGGAAACGGAGGAAGCAAATGGCTAAAGACGTGACATTGGCGGATATCGCGGCAAAGGTGGGAGTCAGCAATGTGGCGGTTTACAAGGCGCTGACGGACAAGCCGGGAGTGAGCGCCAGGTTGCGTGAGGAAATTAAAGGGCTGGCAAAGGAGATGGGATATACCAGCGCAGGTGCGGAGCGCGTGGGAAGCCTTAAAAAAACGGGGAATATCGGCGTGATTGTGCCTGAGCAGTACTATGGATATGCAAGCTCCTTTTACGGCCAGTTGTATGAAAAAGTGATTAAGGCCCTGTACAGGAGCGAATACTTTGGTATTCTGGAACTGCTTGGGCCGGAGGACGAAAAAAATCTCCATATGCCTAAGGTGATGCGGGAGGAAAAAGTGGACGGCCTGATTTTCCTTGGGCAGATGGATGAAAAATACATTGACTTAATGATAAAGCAGACGCGGTTTCCGGTGTTTTTTCTGGATACCTATGTCCCGTTTTCGACTTTTGACACGGTAATTTCCGACGGGTATTACGGTACTTACATTATGACCCGCTATCTGATAGGCCAGGGACACCGCAAAATCGGCTTTGTGGGCAGCGTAGACGCCAACGGCAGCATTGCCGACCGCTTCTTTGGCTACCGCAAGGCGCTTCGGGAAAGTCATATCAGATACGAAGAAAGCTGGGAGATTCCCGACAGGGATGAAAGAGGGAATCTGTTTGAGACAATACTGGAAAGCGGGAGGGGCATGGACGCGTTTGTATGTAACTGCGACCTTGCCGCCCACGCCCTTATTCAGAATCTGGAGGGGCGCGGATACCGGGTGCCGGAGGATATTTCCGTAGTGGGGGTGGACGATTTTCTCCCGGCGGGAATGGATAACACCAGAATCACCTCTTATAAGGTGGATATGACGGGAATGGCGGAGCTGTGCGTAAAGTCGCTGATTAAGAAAATGCAGGGAAAAAAGTATGTGGAGGGCGTTCAGATTGTGACGGGGAAAATCGTCTGCAAAAAGACAGTTGCAAGGCGTAACCCCAAAACAGCGGGGCCAGGACAGGAGGGTGAATGATGGAATCAATGTTGTATCCTAAAATGACACGGACAAGAAGAGTGCTTGATTTGGACGGCATGTGGAAGGTGTATTTTGATTTCGACAACCGGAAGGCGGATTACTCGAAGGGAATTCCGGGGAAAGATTATATTCCGGTTCCGTCCAGCTTTGCCGATTTGTACACGGAAAAAAGATACCGTGAGTTCTGCGGGGATGTCTGGTACGAGACGGAATTTATGATACCGCAGGAATGGCAGGGAATGAGGCTGGAAATCCGGTTTGCCGCAGCCGCCCACCGTGCCGTCGTATATTTTAACGGAGAGCGGGTTACGGAACATGAAGGAGGCTTTACGCCTTTTGGCGCTGATATCAGCGAAAGGGCCAGATACGGGGAGAAGAACCTGCTGGTAGTAAAGGTGAATACGGAGCTTCGGGCCACCTCCCTGCCAAACGGCGAGACAAAGCGCCTCCAAAACGGCGCGCAGATGGCGGTTCCTTATTTTGACTTCTTTAATTACACGGGAATCCAGAGGAGCGTAAAGCTGGTGGCGACGCCTTTTACCCGGATTGCGGACTACGACCTTACCTATGAGCTTTCGGGAAGCGACGGGACGGTAAATTATCATGTTTTTGTCCAGAATCTGAAAGAAAATCAGGAGACGGAGCTGGAAATCCGGGACGAGGAGGATAGGCAGGTCGCTTCGGAAAGAGGCGAAGAAGGCAGAGTAAAGATTGCAGACGTCAGGCTCTGGCAGGTGAGAGACGCTTATTTATACCGTTTTATCTGGCGGGTATGGGAAGACGGAAAACTGGTGGACGAGTACGAGGAGCCGATAGGGATTCGGACAGTGGAGATTTCAGGTACGGATATTCTGGTGAACGGAAAGCCGGTTTACCTGAAAGGCTTTGGAAGGCATGAGGACAGCCCTGTGAACGGCAAGACCTTCGCTCCCTGCTATTTAAAGCGGGATTTTGAACTGATGAAGTGGATGGGAGCCAACTCATTTAGAACCTCCCATTATCCTTATGCGGAAGAGACCTATCAGGAGGCCGACAGGGAAGGTTTCCTTGTCATTGACGAGGTTCCCGCAGTGGGATTCGTCAAACGCTCCGGCATGGCGATGTTTGAAAACGCGGGAAGCGGGGTAAAGCCGAAGAGCTTTTTCGCAGCGGATTCCACGCCGGAACTTTTGGAAAATCATGTCGCCGTATTGAAAGAGCTGGTGCAGAGAGATAAAAACCACGCCTGCGTTATTGCGTGGAGCCTGTTCAACGAGCCGGAAAGCATTTCCGAGGAAGCCTCCGCTTATTTTAAAGTGGTATTTGAAAAAGCGTGGGAATTTGACGTGCAGAAAAGGCCCCGGACGTTTGCCATGGAGCTGAGCAGCGGCCCCGATGCAAAGTGCTGCCATCAGTACTGCGATTTCTGGACCATGAACCGTTATTACGGATGGTATGTGAAAGGCGGCTATGAAATCAGCGACGCCATGCTGGCGTTCCGCGGGGAAATGGATGAGTGGGCAAGCCAGGACCCGGTGAAACCCATGGTGTTTACCGAGTACGGAGCGGATACGCTTGCCTCTGAGCATAAGCTTCCGTCCGTTATGTGGAGTCAGGAGTATCAACTGGAATATCTGGAACTGTACCATGAGCTTTTTGATTCCTATCCGTTTGTGAAGGGTGAGCAGGTATGGAATTTTGCCGATTTCCAGACGGTAGAAGGAATCGGACGGGTGAACGGGAACAAGAAAGGCATTTTCACCAGAGACAGGCAGCCCAAGGACAGCGCTTATCTGATTAAGAAAAGATGGGAAGAGCTTCCGCTTGATTACAAGGGCGGGAAGTAAGACCGGTCATTGGCATATTCTTTTCAAATAGTGTATTTACAGAAAAAATAAGGTGTAAGGTTTCTTTATCACATAAGAGACTTTACACCTTTTATGGCTTCTTTGATAGGGAGCATCCAATCCTGTAGTCTGGAAAATTCGGTAATATAGTCTTTTATAATATCGGCTGCACTATAATGATTATTTATATTATATCAAAAACGTTATAATGGGTAAATATGGTTTTTCCTTTAAAAAGTAAA
>CAJTMZ010000083.1 GCA_910577445.1 uncultured Lachnospiraceae bacterium
CGGTTTTGGAAAGCGCCTCGTCGGCAACGGAAAAAATCCGGCTGGCCTTGTGGGCGATTAACTTGTTGCGGATATCATACTTGTCTTTAAAATACAGATAGAAAGTCCCTTTGGCCACGCCGGCGGCCTCCACAATATTATTGATTGTGGTCTTGGCAAGCCCCTGCGTGGTAAAAAGTTCAAAAGCGGTGTTTAGCAGCGCTTCTTTTTTTTGTTTCTTGTTGAAATCTATTTTTCCCATTTTAATTCTCCCATCCGGTATAAGTAAATTATAAGGCAAAGTATCTAAAAAGCAATAAACTTTCTGTTTAGATTTGTTTATAGATTCTTTACAATTAAAATATTGACCAATGGTCATTCTTGTGATATAACACTGAATATAAGAAATGACCATTGGTCAATATTGTGAAAAGGGGTGTAATTTATGGAGAACTTTGGAAAAGGAGTGGTGAAACTTCGGATACCGATTTTAATTTTGAGCCTGGCGCTGTTGGTTCCGGCCTTTTTCGGATATGTGAATACCAGAGTGAATTATGATATCCTTTCGTATCTGCCGGGAGAAATCGAGACGATGGCGGGGCAGGATATTCTGGTGGACGAATTTGGAACGGGAGCCTTCTCTATGATGGTGGTGGAGGGGATGGAACCGAAAGACGTCGTAAAGCTGAAATCGGATATCGAAAAGGTTGACCACGTGGAGAAAGTTATCTGGTACGATTCGGTGATGGATATTTCCGTCCCCATGGAAATGATGCCGGATGAGATATACGAAGCCTTCAACAGCGGGAACGCCACGATGATGGCGATTATTTTCAGCGAGACAACATCGGCGGACAAAACCATGGAAGCCATAGCGGATATCAGGCAGACAGCCGGTAAAAACTGCTTTTTGAGCGGAATGTCGGCGGTAGTGACGGATACAAAGAATCTTTCCGAGCGGGAAGCTCCTGTCTATGTGTGTATTGCGGTCCTGCTGTCCTGTGTGGTGCTGTCGCTGACAATGGATTCCTTCCTGATACCGTTCATATTCCTTGCCAGCATCGGGATGGCTATCATATATAACCTTGGAAGCAATGTCTTTATGGGGGAAATTTCCTACATAACCAAGGCCCTGAGCGCGGTGCTGCAGCTTGGCGTTACCATGGATTATTCTATTTTCCTCTGGCACAGCTATCAGGAGAAAAAGCAGGAATCTTCGGATAAGAAGGAAGCTATGGCAAAGGCAATCGGAGAAACCGTTACATCGGTGGTGAGCAGTTCCATGACGACGGTGACGGGATTTATCGCACTTTGTTTTATGAGTTTTACGCTGGGAATGGATTTGGGGGTTGTGATGGCAAAAGGCGTGGTGTTTGGCGTAATCGCCTGCGTTACGATTCTGCCTTCCATGATTCTGGTCTTCGACAGGGCGCTGGAAAAGACCAGACATAAACCATTGCTGCCGGATATGAAGGGAGCGGGAGCTTTTGTCACCGGACATTATAAAATATTTGCGGTGTTATTTCTGGTGATTTTGCTTCCGGCCCTGTACGGTTACAGAAACACAACGGTTTACTACAATCTGGACGAAACGCTTCCAAAGGACCTGCCAAGCATTATTGCAAACGACAAGCTGAATGAAAACTTTGATATGAACGCCACCCATATGCTTCTATTAAGCGCAGAACTGCCGGCAAAAGAAGTCAGGAGCATGGCGGAGGAGATGAAGGCGGTTGACGGAGTAAACTGGGTGCTGGGATTAAATTCCCTGAAGGGGGCGGCAATCCCGGACGAAATGATTCCGAATGATTTGAAAGAATCCCTGATGAATGAAAACTGGCAGCTTCTGCTGATTGGTTCTCAGTATAAGGTGGCCTCAAAGGAAGTCAACAGCCAGTGTGATGAACTGAGCGCCATATGCAAATCTTATGACAGAAAAGGGATGCTGGTAGGCGAGGCACCCTGCACAAAGGATTTGATTGAAATTACGGATAAGGACTTTAATACGGTAAGCGTTGTATCCATCGGAGTGATATTTGTTATTATTCTGCTGGTGTTCAAATCCCTTTCCCTGCCGGTGATTCTGGTATCGGTAATCGAGATGGCAATTTTCGTGAATATGGGGATTCCCTATTATACGGAAACGGAGATTCCATTTATCGCCTCGGTTGTGATTGGGACGATTCAACTGGGGGCCACCGTTGACTATGCGATTTTAATGACCACCAGATATAAAAAAGAGCGGCTTGCAGGGGTGGAAAAGAAAGAGGCGGTTGCCACAGCCTGCCAGACAAGCGTGAAATCAATAGTGGTGAGCGCGCTGTCCTTCTTTGCGGCAACTTTCGGGGTAGGCTTATACTCCAACATCGACATGATAAGCTCGCTTTGTACCCTGATGGCGCGGGGAGCGCTGATTAGTATGGTATCCGTAATCTGCATACTGCCTTCCATGTTTATGGTGTTTGATGCGGTTATTATGAAAGGCCATGTGAAAAGTAAGAAAGAAAAACAAAATAATATCGGACAGGAGGTTGTTTTATAATGAAGAAAAAAATATATGAAAACAAAACTGTAAAACGCAGAATGGTATGTATCGTTTTAAGTCTGGCAATGGCAGCGGGACTGGCAGGCTGCGGAAAAGAGGAAGCGCAGCAGGCGCAGATTATCAGCCATAATAATCAGGAGGAAGTATTAAAGGAGGTGCTGAACGCACAGGTTAATCCATCCCACAGCAGCATGGCAGGCAAGGAGGAAACGGTTTACGTGCTGGCGGATGCCAAAGGAGGCGTTAATCAGGTGATTGTCAGCGACTGGCTGAAAAACGGCGACGGTTCCGACCTGATTACAGACAAAACCAGCTTAAAAGATATCCGGAATGTAAAGGGATATGGTGATTTTGAGACGGATGAAAACGGCAATCTTATCTGGCAGACGGAAGGAAACGATGTGTATTATCAGGGAACCGCCGATAAAGAAGTGCCTGTAGAGGTAAAGCTTTCCTATCAGCTTGACGGAAAAGCCATTGAACCGGAAGCCCTTGCGGGGAAAAGCGGTAAGGTGACAATCCGCATGGATTATGAAAATAAGGAGACAAGGAAGGTAAGCGTGGGAGGAAAGGAAGAGGAGATAAAGGTACCTTTTGCCATGATTTCCGGTATGATACTTCCGCAGGATACCTTTTCCAATATTGAGGTGAAAAACGGAAGGCTGCTTTCGGAGGGAAATAACAGCGTGGTGGTAGGCGTGGCTTTCCCCGGATTGAAGGAAAGCATTGATTTGGATAACCTGAAGGGAAAAGCCTCAGACAGGGCGGATAATAAGGAACTGGATGGACTGGAAATCCCGGATTATATTGAAGTGACGGCGGATACGGAATGCTTTGCGCTTGGGATGACAATGACGGTTGCCATGAGCGACGTGCTTTCCGACATCAGTCTGACAGATTCGATTGATTTGTCTGATTTAAACAATTCCATGGACGAACTGGCGGACGCCTCCGGCCGGCTTAAGGAAGGCAGCAGCGAGCTAAAAAACGGAACCGGCGAACTGAGAGAGGGAACGGGCAGATTAAAGGACGGAGCATCCGAACTTTTAGACGGCACGAACGAGCTGGCAGACGGTACGGCGGCGCTGAAAGACGGAGTGCAGGAGCTTTTTGAAAAGTCGGGAGATTTGGACGAAGGCGCGGGAAAATTAAATGAAGGCGCTGCTGCACTTTATAATGGAACAGAGGAATTGGCCGGCGGCGTTTCGGAACTGAAATCAGGGGCGGGGCAGCTTAAGGACGGAAGCCAGAGACTGGCGGAGGGAACCGGCAGCCTGGTGACGGGAGCGGAAAGCCTAAATAGCGGCGCGGTTCAGATTGAAAACGGAGTGACGCAGGTGGCGGGTACGCTGAAAACCTTAAGCGCCGCAATCGGAACAACATCAGATGCCTCCACCCTTTTGGGAGCCTCCCATGCGCTGAACCTGTCCCTGCAGCAGATACTGGGGGCGGATAAATACGGTGATATTCTTGCCGCGCTTTCCGTCCAAAGGGATGAGACGCAGGCAAATCTGGCGGCGGCAGGCGAGGAACTTTCGGCGGCCCGGAGCTGTTCGCAGCAGGCGCAGGCGGAACTTTCGGCGGCCTGTCAGGCAGACACGCAGGAAATGACGGTGGTAACGGGAGCTTATACGGAAACGGAAGAACGCAGTGTAAGCGTTGAAGCGCCTGTCTACTACACAACGGTAACCGTCAGCGAAGCAGGAGGCGGGGACTTTGGAGCAGATATGGACGAAGCTTCTGAGGAAGACGCATCAGGCGGCACTGTGACCAGCGAGTCAACAAGCGAATATAGCCAGACCATAGAGACAACGGTTTTGGTTGAAAGAGACGTGGTGGAAACGGATACCGTGGAGGTTGCGTCAATTGATGTGGAAAATCTGCAGGAAAAGATAAACGCCTATCAGCAGTCCCTTGAAAATGTAGCGGTATGTGAGGCGCAGGTGACGGCTTATACGCTTCAGGCTAAGGCCATAGACGAACAGATTGCAGAAGTGCAGGCACAGGCGGCAGCAGAAGCGGCGGCTACGGAACAAGCGTGGGGCGTGGCGGTTAAGGCCGGTGTGGGAATAGAGACGGGGCTGACGGAAATAGCAGACAGGCTCAACTCTCCTCAGAATGCAGCGCTGATGGCAGCCCTTGTAAAAGGGGCGGGCGATTTGGCGGACGGTACCCAAAGCGCGCTTTCAGGGGCCAGAGAACTGGACAGCGGCGCAAACGAGCTTCGCAGGGGAATCGACACATTAAATGACGGCGCGGGAGCGTTGGCGGAGGGCACAGGCAGCCTTAAAGATGGGGCGGCGGAATTAAGAAACGGGACGCTGGAGCTGAAAAACGGAACCGTAAAACTGGTGGAAGGAACGGGAACCTTAAACGACGGAGCGGCTTCTTTAAATGATGGCGTTTCCACATTGAAAAGCGGCGTCGTTACCCTGAAAGACGGTGTGCTGACTTTAGACGAGGGGGCCGGGACGCTGGACGAGGGAGCGCTTACCCTGATGGACGGCATGTTTGAATTTGACGAGGAAGGAATTGGCAGACTGACGGAGCTTTTCGGCGACGATGTGCAGGATGTAACAGACAGATTGAAAGCCGTGGCCGACGCCGGTAAGGAATACAGCACCTTCACGGAACTGCCGGAGGGAATGGACGGAAGCGTGAAGTTCGTCATAAGGACGGAAGGAATTAAATAAAACCGTAAACGGATAAAAACGGGGCTGCCGCATTAAATAAAGAAGTATTCCGGTCTTAATGCGGCAGTCCTGTTTTAAAAGTCAGAAAATCTTTATTTCCATTTCACTGTTAACGGCGGTAATCAAAATTCTGTATATTTCATGCTCCCATGCGGTTTTTAAGCGGGCGTCGGTGATGGGAATCGTTTCGATTTCCGCTTTTTCCCCGCCCGTAACGGCCAGTGTGCCCAGCGAACCAACAGAAAAGACAAGAGCCTTTGGGGAATCGGGCGCGGTGTTGCGCAGAACCGGCTTTTCATAAGTCATAAAGCTCAATACCACGGAATTTTTCCGTAAATCATTATCTGCGCACAGGCAGGCGGCGCCACCTTGAAAAGAAAAACTGTCCTTGATGAGAATTTCCTTTCCTTTTATGAGGGAAGCCTTTCTTCTATAATACTGTAGTCCGCTTTCCGCCGGATAAGCCCCTGCAATATCCATGTCGATTTCACAGAGAGCGTCGGAAATCTGATACCGGACTTCTTTTGCCCGGCAGGCTTCGCCGTCCTTCTGCATAATGCCGTTGACGGTGGGCAGGTTGTGGTAAGCCGACTGCATGGTCCAGATTTCGTAACGCCGGGGAGAAAAGGTCTTTTGGGTGTAGCTTTCCACGCCAACGTCAATCAGAAGCGGAAGGCCGTCTTTATAAACCGTAAAACTTCCCACATCGTTGTGATTATGGCTGTCCCCATTGTCGCCGGCCTTTACTGCCAGGAGAAGACGGTCGTCTCTTGCAATAAACAATCCCACGCTGGGATAGCAGATGTCGGGATGCGGGATACCGTCGGCGCTGCCGGGCGCGGCGGCTTTTATTTCCTTTGCGGTAAAGCCGTTCTGGAGCCTGTAATAAAGATTGTTTTCCCTGGAAAGCTGAAGGGAGTCCGGCATTTGAGCCATGTAATCGGCGGCGGCAAAGGCGGCCATATTTTTATTGTCCGTTCTCCGGGCAAAGAGAAATTCCCGGACGCCTGCCCGCCCGGCGATGGGGGAACAGTCCGCAAAGTTTACATAATACTTATCCTCCACATGCACGTTAAGGATGTAGGAGGCGATGTTTTGGATTTTGGAGTTTTGGTACAAATGTACAAAAGCGCCGTCCGTCACATTGTTTAAAATTTCCATGGCGTTGAAAAGGCACAGTCCCGCATGGCGGTAATAGGAAGCGCCCTCGTCGCAGCAGCCGTCCCCGCCATAGCCGTCCAGAAAATAGTCGATGCTTTGGCAGGCCTTTTTCAGAACGTCTCTTCGGAAAGGAGTCTCCGTATCCGTCAGAAAAACGCAAAGAAGCACATTCTGGGTGCACCAGACGGTCCAGTTGTTGGTGTTTCCCTTTCCGTCTCCCATCCACCAGAAATAGCGCTGCAGATAAGGCGTAAAAATTCTGCGGGAAAGTTCGTCGAAAATCCGCCGGGTGACAAAAGGGCTTATCTTATCAAGAGCGTTCCTGAGCAGGTAAGAAGCAGTGGCAAGAACGGCTCCGGTTTCACAGGCAAACAAATCGAGTACGGGGGCTGCGGCGTTGGGCAGAGGAAGCTGCGGCGCGTCCTGTATGTAACTGTTGTGCGCGGGGAGCTGCCAGGCGCTTTCCTCACAGATGGAAAAAATTCCGTTTAGAATATCGTCCAGAAAGCGGCCCTTGTTTTCCACACACTCGGCCAGGACAAGCGCGTTCAGCGCAAGACGCTTTGAAAAGAGCTTATCCTCATAGCGGACGCGGTTTCCCGTCCGCGTAAAGTCGAGAAAATCCGTAGCAAACAGGGCGGGATACTGAAAACCCAGATAATTTTCGCCCAGCCCTATAGCCTCCCTTTTCCAGTCCGGGTCAAGATTTTCCCACTCTTTCCGGAAGGCGGCGGGAGGATAAAGAGAAAAGGGACGAAACAAAAGCCGGTAACCGGCGGCAATTTCAGAAAACATAAGTTGATTCTCCTTTGATTTTATTTTAGTATATATTAATAAGAAACAAAATGTCAAAGAGAAAGGTTAAAAGGGTACAGCGATGGCTACTTTATCACTTAAGGTTTTAAGCAGGGAAGGGAAAACAATCTGCGTCAGCCAGGGGGAAGACTATGTCAGCCTTGTGTGCACGGCGGAATATCAGGAGGGAGATATGATTGCACTGGAGTCCTCCGAAAAGAATATTCATTTAAAGTGGCAGGCGGACGATGCCATGGGGCCGGCGTTCTGCTTTATTACGGATAATGTGTACTACAAAATTCCTTTCGGTGAAAAAAGAATCAGTTATTCGCCGAAAGCGTTTTCGGGGAACCGGCATTACCTGTACGCAAGAGTTGCCAGAGAGGACGAGGTGTCCGCATACAGAAATCTGGCGTTAAACATAAACGACCAGCACGGGGATACCCACTGTTATCCTCACGCTTTTGCCAATGTGGAGACAAGGGGCGAGGCTGTGTTTGCCGCCCGCAACGCCATTGACGGTGTGTGCGAAAACCGTTCCCACGGGGAATGGCCCTATGAATCATGGGGAATCAACAGGCGGGACGACGCGGAGATGACGGTGGATTTCGGGCGCGAGGTGGAGGCGGATAAAATTGTGCTGTATACACGTGCAGATTTTCCTCACGACAACTGGTGGCGGCAGGTGACGCTTACCTTTTCCGACGGAACCAGTATAGACTGGGAGCTTGAAAAAAGCAGCCTCCCCCATGTGCTGCCGATGGAAAAGAAGAATGTTACCTGGGTAAAGCTGAGCAATCTGATTAAGGCCGACGACCCGTCGCCGTTTCCGGCGCTCAGCCAGATAGAGGTGTACGGAAGAGTGGTTTGTAAGTAAAAGAAAATATGTTTATGGAGATGCAGCGCCCGTCTGTGCCGGCGGGTGCTGCCAGATTGTATGATACTTTTATGTATTTTGAATTTCAGAGGCGATTAGTTTAAGTAAATTCTTTAATTGTGCCTGTTCATCCGGTGAACACCGGGAAACAATACACATGTGTATCTCACCGTCTAAACCGCAGGCAGAAAGCTGCAAAGCCGGCTTTTGCTTGATAGGGCCGGCAAAAATCAATTCATTGGGAGATTCATTTTCCAGTTTCAAATCGCTGCTTTTTACATTTCCAAGATTCGTAAGACCAATTGACATATTGCTGTAAATTTTTTCTCCGGCAGCGACAATGAGAGGAAAAGGGAGTATTTGATATAGTTTTTGTATAGCGAGAACAAAATCAAGTCCGGCTTTTTTGTCGTTTTTGAGAGCGAGGGTCTGTCTGGACACTTCAGATAAGGTATATTTAAAGTCAGGGCCAACGCCGTCAGGAAGACTTGTGCTGATGGGACCGGAAAGGTTTGCGATACCGGCGGAGTCTCCTTCGGGAATATATCGTCTTAAATCCATCATGGATGCGATACCGACAGGCGTGTCGGGGGATAGTTCCATTTGCCGGATGTATGCACGGTAATATGCGGCGAGAATCACATCATTAACGGTGGAGGCTTTTACCAGACTTCTGCATTTAGCAATGTTCTCTTTTGAAACCGTGCATTCAACCATACAGGGGCTTCCGGCGTCTTCGGTGCAAAAGCGATAAGAACTTTTTATTTCATGCGCCATTCCCGATATAACCTTGCTGATATTAAAAGAAAGCATTTCGGAATCTCCGGCGTAACACTGTTGAACGGAGCGGCTGCCGGATTTCAGTATAATATTACAACCCGATTCACCGGCAGAGAGTGAGTTGTAGATTTTCGTTAATTTTCTCAACAGATAAGCGGCATCCCGCCCATCGGCGCACATATGACCGACAAGGAAAGTAAGGGCGCTTTCCAATTCGTTATAAAACAGATGGCATCGTACCTGCACGGTGCCGGAAAAGTCTATCGGATGGAGAGCAGCCTGTCTGGCAGCATCCAGAACATCTCCGGAAACTTCGGATGCAATAATAAGATTATCCGTTTCATAAGCCTGATTTACAATCCATTTTGTTCCCGAAAATCCGACATTGAAAGAACTGTGCAGGATAGCGAGGCGCTGGACCAGTATTTTGACTGCACGGGTTAATTTCTGATGGTCGATAATAATGGGATACCTGACCACGAAACGAATGGTATTATCATTAAATTTATGTGCAAGATATTGTGTCTGGTCTCCGACTTCAGTGTGAAATTCCATATTTTTCTCCATTTCTGCGCCGCTTTGAGCGCATGACAGAGTTTGTAGATGCTGCGCTGACATAAACTCTTTGAATAGAATATTTTAATTTTCAGCCTTATCCCCCTGAAAGATTAAATACCAGTGAAATGGTGCTGAGTAAAATCAACGATACTCCAACGATATAATTGAGTTTTTTTATATTACATCTGTTCGCATACCGCGCGGAAACAACAGCGCCTGATAAACAGGTAACAATAATTATTAATCCTGAAATTAATTCAAAATTAGCGCCAAGGGCAAAATGCGAGACTGTACCTGTAAGAGCAACCAGTGTCATAACCATAGTGCTGGTGCCGACTGCAATTTTTAAATTATAGCCTAAAACTAAAGTAAAAACGCTCAGCATCAGGATGCCGCCGCCGCTTCCCATAAATCCGCATTCGATACCAATGAGAAAGCCCAGAATCATTGCCAACAGAGTTTTTTTATTCTTTATTGTACTTTTGGCGGATAC
The DNA here is from genome assembly GCA_910577445.1 of uncultured Lachnospiraceae bacterium. Lineage (GTDB taxonomy): Bacteria > Bacillota > Clostridia > Lachnospirales > Lachnospiraceae > Suilimivivens. Next base: position 9,882 of record CAJTMZ010000083.1, read on the forward strand.
ATGCTCCCGAGTTCCGCCTGTTACGGGTTTAAGTATAAATTTGAGTCCAAGAAAGATATTTAAAATCATTACCAGATAGCCCAGACCATTTTCAGAGGTGAGACTGAATAAATATCCTAAATAACTGCCTGAAACGGAACCGCTAAAAGCGGTCAGGGCAACGGCTGCCCCACACTTGATATCGATATTTCCGTTTTTATAATAGGTGTAAGAGGAAAGCAGACTTGCGAGCACATCAGCGGCCAGGGCAACAGTTACGGCTTCATAACCATGCCAGTTGCATATACCGACAAGAAACGGAGTAATAACTACTGCAGCGGAAAGCCCAGCAAGTCCGGTTACAATACCGGCGCCTAAACCGGCAATTACATAAATCAAATACAACATTGTTTCGTTAACCTTTCTTTTTTATATGTTTATGTTATCATTAAAAAAATCAATGGAATATGGACAAATTGCAACAACTGTGTAATTTTGGGTATAAACCGGACAATTGTTGCAAATTGGGTAAAAATTAAGCGTGTGCCAGGTTCCATACATGGGAAAGGAAATGATTTATGGCATATGAAAATGCATCAAACCAACGGAAAGAAATGATTGCTTTGAAATTTAAGGAAATGCTCCAAAAGAAATCGCTGTCAAAGATTTCAGTTAGTGAATTGGTTCGACAATGCGGGATTAACCGAAAGACCTTCTATTACCACTTTGAAGATATTTTTGCTTTACTGAAATGGACAATGGAGCAGGAAACAATTATGGTTATACAGCAGTATGATTTATTCAGAGATTACGGAACCGTAATAAAAATTGTAACTGATTATATTGATACGAACCATGCCATGTTGCATAACATCTATAATTCTGTCGGACGTAATCAGTTGCACAGGTTCTTTTTTGAAAACTTTCGGGAATTAATCAGGTCAGTAACAGAGGAAGCGGCTAAAATGGGCAGTTGTCAGGTATCAGAGGCGTATATAGCATTTTTAATTGATTTTTATACGGAGGGAATAGCCGGAAGTATGACTCGTGAAATATCAACGCCGTCCCATTATAGGAAAGAGGATTTGCCTGATTATATTTTTACAACTTTCCGAGGGATTCTTCACTCATTGAAGGAAGCGGACGGGAAAAGATTGTAGGTTTTTAACCCTATGCTGATTAGGTGATATATTCAGCCACAGGGTATTTTTGTATACCAGAATACGCATATTCATGCATAAGAGTATAAAATGCAAGTTTGTGTTCTTGTTATCTGGTTTTATAGAAAACGACAAATAAAGAGAGAAAGAATGCAAAATATATACAAATTTGCCAGGTGAAAAAAGATTAAAATATAAAACATGAATAACAGAATTTTCTATATTAAAGAAAATCTTGACAAATTCCTAATGTGAGGATACACTTACTTTAGAGAAGCAAGACTTGATGATTGAGACTGACTATGCATAGACATGGAAGATTATTCAGAGAAGTAAGGAGCTTCTTTTATTATGGGAAAAAGAGCCGGTTTTTAGCGATGGCGGTTGATTGGAGGGCGATGAAGTTGAATTTAACACAGCAGGACAGGAAATGGGCGGAGCAGACGGTTGAAAAAATCAGAGCCAAAATGCATACGGTGGCGGAGCGATGCGGGGATAAGGTACCTTACACCACAAAGGACGGCGTGTTCGACGACCGTTCCGGCAGCGAGGACATCAGCTGGTGGACGAACGGCTTCTGGGGAGGGATGATGTGGCAGATGTACTGCCTGACAAAGGACGAGATGTACCGGATGAAAGCGGAGTCGCTGGAGAAAAAGCTGGACGCGGTTCTGATGAACGCGGCGGGGCTTGACCATGACAACGGCTTTAAGTGGCTTCCCACGGCGGTGGCCAGTTATCGGGTTACTAAAAATGAAAGCTCTTATAACCGGGCAATCATTGCCGCGAACAATCTGGCAGGGCGTTTTAATCTGGCCGGAAGATTTATCCGGGCATGGAACGACTGGGGCGGCGTTGACCACAGAGGCTGGGCGATTATCGACTGCATGATGAATCTCCCCCTTTTATACTGGGCAAGCGAGGTGACGGGCGACCCACGTTTTAAGCAGATTGCAACGGCTCACGCAGATACGGCCCAAAGATGCTTTGTGCGGGACGACGGCTCGGTGAACCATATTGTAGAGTTTGACCCTTTCAGCGGGGAAATGATAAGAACCTACGGAGGACAGGGTTTTAAGGTAGGCTCGTCCTGGACAAGGGGGCAGAGCTGGGGCTTATATGGCTTCATTCTCAGCTATATTCACACAAAGGATGAAAAATATTTAAATACTTCCAGAAGAATTGCACATTACTTTATTTCCAACACGCCGGAAAGCGGCCTGATTCCGGTGGATTTCCGGCAGCCGGCGGAGTGTGCGTGGGAGGATTCCACGGCGGCGGCAATCGCGGCCTGCGGTCTGATTGAGCTTTCAAAGCATGTAACGGGAAGGGATGGCGATATTTACCTGAACGCGGCTTTGAAGCTTTTGAAGGCTCTGGATGAGAAGCGTTGCAACTGGGACAATGGTATTGACAATCTGCTTGAAAAGTGTACGGCGGAATATCACAGCGATGAGCATGAGTTTGCCATCATTTACGGTGATTATTATTTCATGGAAGCCCTTTTGAAACTGACAGAGCAGGAATTATTCATCTGGTAATATTAAAAATTTAATATTATAAACTATTTCAAGTGAGAAAGAGAGGAAGGAAAAATGAAAAAGAAGTTAGTAGCAGCAATGATGGCGGCAGTTATGACAATCGGACTGCTTGCCGGATGCGGCGGCGGTTCTGACGCTTCCACAGGAAACGACACAGGAGCGGAGAGCGATGCGCCGGCAGAGGACGCAGCTCCGGCTGAGCCTCAGCAGGCAGAGGTTGCAGAGGCAACATCAGAAGACGTTACCATCAAGGTGGCGCTGTGGGATTACTCCAACACAGAGTATTACAAGACAATTTTTGACGCTTTCCAGCAGCAGTATCCGAATATCTCTATCGACGTTGTAGAGTTTACGGCAGACGAGTATGAGGACGTTGTAACCACACAGCTTGGCGGCAAGCAGGATTTCGACGTTGTATTTATGAAAGGAACCCCCAAGCTTGCAGCACTGGTTAACCAGGGTCATGTTTATGCAATTGACGACCTTCTTGCAAACGATGCAGACTTCAACAAAGACGCTTATGCAGGTCTGGTTGACGAGCTGAGCCTTGACGGACATACCTATGCGCTTCCTTTCCGTTATGACAATAACCTGTTATATTACAACAAGGATTTGTTTGATGCGGCAGGCGTTCCTTATCCGGAAGACGGAATGAGCATGGCGGATTACCATGAACTGGCAAAACAGCTCACAAGCGGCGAAGGCAATGACAAGGTATATGGAGCTCATGTACATACATGGCCCAGCAATGTATATATGTATCCTGCAAGAACAGAGGCATTTAAGTTTGACGACCCGACAACTTACGAAAACCTGATTCCTTATTACAATGAGATAGTTGCAATGCAAGATGAAGGTCTGGTTCAGGATTTTGGTATGCTCCAGGCTTCCAATATCCATTACTCAGGCGTATTCTACAATCAGCAGGCAGCTATGATGCAGATGGGTACATGGTACATCAACATGCTGTTTGAAAACGTAGGCGAAGGCAAGGAAAACAATTTCAACTGGGGCGTATGCTCTATTCCCAACAATGACGGTATGGGTCTTGGAAACTGTATCGGCGGCGTAACACCCGTATGTATCGGCGCATATGCGACACATCCGGCGGAAGCATGGCAGTTCATTAAATATATCTGCGGTGAAGAAGGTGCAAAGGTTCTGGCATCCTGCGGTATTATCCCCGGATACAGTTCAGATGCTGTAGGCGCAATCTTTGATGCGGCTCCTGAAACTTATCCTAACGCTCCCGAAGGGCTTTCCAAGTATATGAACTGTGAAAAGAACCTTCCTGAACAGCCTATGAACGCAAAGGGCGGCGAAATTGATACAATTATCAAGGAAGAGCACAGCGCGATTATGACAAAGAGCATTACCGCTGAAGAAGGCGTACAGAACATGATTGACAGAGTAAACTCTGCTTTGGGTCAGTAATTACATAAGGTTTTATGATAAGGCATATCTGCTTCCAGAAAGAGCAGGTGCCGCCCCGGCGAGAGGGCTTTGATACAGACTGCAGAGTCTGAATAATTTCACAGCCGTCCGAAGCTAATTTTTCGGACGGCTGTATTTATCACAAAAGAAAGGCTGCAGGGCATATTTTCTTTTGTACAGGGAAGGAGGATTCTATCCTATGGGTAAGGCGAGCAGTACAGGCGGGCAGGTGAAGGCATCTACCCTTAGAAGAAGAAAAACGCTGGTTGCGTATTCCTTTATTCTGCCGAATTTGATTGGTTTCTTCGTATTTACATTTGTACCGATTGTATTTTCATTATTTTTAAGCTTTTGTGAGTGGGATTCCGGTAATCCGCTTAAATTTGTCGGTCTTAAAAACTTCATTACCATGTTTACCAATGACAAGAGTTTTTGGATTTCATTAAAAAACACGATTTATTACACAGTGGTGACGACGCCGCTTACACTTGGGCTGGCTCTGTTCCTGGCAGTGCTGATGAACAAGCCGCTGAAAGGACGGGTATTTTTCCGTTCCGTGCTGTTTTTCCCTTATGTAGCGTCGCTGGTAGCCATAGCCGTTGTATGGATGGCTCTGTTTAATCCTGAAAAAGGACCTGTAAACGGCATACTGATGGCACTTGGAATTGCAAATCCGCCCAGATGGGCAGCGTCCACAACGTGGGCAATGCCGACCATCATCGGCCTGACCGTATGGAAAGGCATGGGTTATTATATGATTGTATATCTGGCAGCCCTTCAGGGGATTTCCAGAGAATTATACGAAGCGGCTTCCCTGGACGGAGCCAACGGCTGGCAGCAGTTTTGGAATGTTACGTGGCCGGGAATCCTGCCGACAACTTTCTATATCTTAATGATGCTGCTTGTTGCCACATTTAAGTCCTATGATATTATGTACATTACCACACAGGGCGGTCCCGGCGAGGCCACCAAGGTTTTGGCTTACCATATTTACAATCAGGCTTTCAAAAATTCGAAGTTTGGTTACGCCAGTGCGGTTGCCATGGTTCTTCTTGTTATTATTCTGATTGTTACCCTGATTCAGTTTAGGTACGAGAAGAAATTCACAAACGATTAAGGAGGGCGGAAGATATGACGAGTAGTAATAAATTAACTGCGGGCGATATCGTCAAAAAGGTTCTCTTGTATGCGGCCTTAATCCTTATGGCTTTTATCATGCTGGTTCCCTTTGCATGGATGATTTCCGCCTCTTTAAAATTTGAAAAAGACGTATTTTCATTCCCGATTGTGTGGTTCCCTGAGAATCCTCAGTGGGGCAATTACAGTGAAATCTGGCAGAAGGTTCCGCTGCTTACCGGTTTCTTTAACAGTGTGAAGCTGACGATATGCGTTACGCTGCTGCAGCTTGCCACTTCCAGTTTGGCGGCGTATGCTTTTGCAAAGCTGGAATTCAAGGGCAGGGACACGATTTTTATGCTGTACATTATGACTATTGCCATTCCCTGGCAGGTATACATGGTGCCTCAGTATAAGATGATGACAATCTTCGGCCTTACCGACAGCCACCTTGGCATTATCCTGATGCATGCATTTACGGCTACGGGTGTTTTCCTTATGAGGCAGTTCTTTATGGGGATTCCCACGGAGCTTCTGGAGGCGGCCAGAATCGACGGCTTAAGCGAATATGGTATATGGGCGAAGCTGATGCTTCCGCTTTCAAAGCCTGTTATCGCGACCCTCTGTCTTACCTCCTTCACTTTCGAGTGGAACGACTTCATGGGCCCGTTGATTTATCTGTCAACTACCGAGAAGAAAACCTTACAGGTAATGCTGAGAATGTTCAACACCCAGTATTCATCGAACTACGCGCTGATTATGGCGGCGGCTACGGTTGCCCTCATTCCGGTTCTTATCCTGTTCGTATTCCTGCAGAGATACTTTGTTGAAGGTGTTGCAACATCCGGACTTAAAGGTTAAAGTAAATATATTACATAGAAAAATGCCCGGTCAGGGCATTTTTCTTTCATGGAAAACAGAAGAACCGAAAAGGCATCAGTGAAACTGAAATGGAGATTAAATATGATTAGAACATTTAAAACAAACAAAATCAGAAAAGTAACGGAACTCAGCGACAGCCTGTGGCGTTTTTCGCCCTGCGACGGCGAGTTTGCGGGAAAGGTTTATCCGGTTACGGTACCCTGCTGCTGGGAAAGCCTGCCGGATTTTGCCGCGTACCGGGGCGTCGGAGTATTTACAAAGGAATTTCAGGCGAAAGGAAATGTGCGTCTGGTATTCAAGGGTGTGAGCCACACCGCGAGAATCTGCGTAGACGGAAAGGAAGTGGGAACCCATTACAATGCCTACACGCCCTTTTCTGTTGAAATCAGAGGGCTGGAGAATGGGATTCACAGACTGGAGGTATATGCGGACAACCGTTTCAGCGAGGAAAGCGCCCTTCACGTTCCCAACGATTACATGAGCTACGGCGGCATTTCCAGAGGCGTAGTTTTGGAGGAATTGGGGGAAGCCTATATCGAGTACCTTCACGCGGTTCCGGTCAGGGAAGAAGAGGGCTGGAGTGTTAAGACGGCTGTTAAGGTAAATTCTCTTTCCGATAAAGATTTGACAGGAAGCCTTAAACTGAAGCTGGAGGGCTGCGAGGCGGCAGCGGAAAATCTGACTTTAAAGGCCGGGGAAAGCACCGTCGTTGAAAAGAAGATATTTGCCGGCGACGTGGAAGAGTGGAGCATGGAAGTAACCAGACTTTATGAGATTTCAGCGGAGCTTTCATTACTTTTACCTGATTTGTCAAATGGAGTGGATGCCGGAAATTCCGCGTGGGGAGCGCAGAGCTGCCCAAAAGACGCGGCGGAGGGCGTAGTCTGCGACGATTTAACAGAACGGCTGGGCTTCCGTGAAATTAAAACAGAGGGTAAGGACATCCTTTTAAATGGAAAGAAGCTCCGAATCAAGGGTTTCTGCCGCCATGAGGACCACCCTATGTTCGGCTGCGCCCTTCCTTTTGCGGCAATAGAGCAGGATTTACAGATTGCAAAGGACCTGGGAGCCAACGCCATGCGTACCTCCCATTATCCCAACGACGAGCTGTTTCTTGATTTGTGCGACGAGCAGGGGATTCTGGTGTGGGAAGAAAACCATGCGAGAGGGTTATCCCTTGAACAGATGCAGAACCCCAATTTTGAGAGACAGGCGGAGGACTGCATCAGGGAGATGATTACGGCGCACATCAACCATCCTTCTATTATTATCTGGGGGATTTTAAACGAGTGTGCCAGCGAGACGGAATACGGATATGAGTGCTATAAGAAGCAGTATGACTTAATCCGCAGTATGGATACGTCGAGGCCAAGGTCATCTTCAAGCTGTAAGTTCAAGACGGATATCTGCTTTGGACTGCCGGAAATCGTTTCCTATAACCTGTATCCGGAATGGTATCACGACACGCCGGCGGCGGAATATGTGAAGGACATCTATGACTGGGTTCAGACAGACAGCGAGGGAAGCGGGAAGCCTTTCCTTGTGACGGAAATCGGTGCGGGAGCTATTTACGGTTACAGAACGCCCACCATGTGCAAGTGGTCGGAGGAATATCAGGCCAAAGCGCTGGAAGACCAGATTACGGGCGTGCTTGAGCAGGAAGGCTGCAGCGGGATTTTTATCTGGCAGTTCTGCGACGTGAGAATCAGCTTCGAGTGGTTCAGCACAAGACCCCGCACAATGAATAATAAGGGGATTGTGGACGAGTACAGGAGGCGCAAGCTTTCCTATGATGTGGTGAAGAGACTGTACCATTCCTATTCGGATTACAGGTAGAATTGTTATGCAGCCATATCGGATTCAGACAGGCCGGCGTTTGGGAAAGAGGGAAAACGCCGGCCTGTTTTGGTTGTGTGCCGAGCATGGCGCTAATCTTACTGGTGAAAGTCCAGTCACGGGTATTTACCGCCAAGTGTAGCGAACCACAAGTCGGTATCAGTAATGGTATGGATGAAGGAAGTGGTGTAGCAAAGTTCTTGAGCCTACGAACAGAAACTTGATAAGGCGATTAGGTGGGTAAGGTTGCAATACAAACCGAAGCCCTAAGGGTAAACGTAAACCGAAATTGTAAATCAAGAGGTTGTGGAACGAAAGATTAGTGTCTTACCTCGGGAGACCCTACTCACATACCTAAGGGTATGGTCGAAAAAGGTTTGGAGAGGGAGTCAGATGATGTCATAGTAGGCGAAAGCTGAAGGACTGAAACGATTTATAGTACGAATCGTTATGTTT
>CAJTMZ010000084.1:0-5256 GCA_910577445.1 uncultured Lachnospiraceae bacterium
GGTCTGCCCTTCCAGATTCCGTATGGGACAGTTTTTAGGGCCGTATACAGTATCTCCCAAAAGGGGATGGCCCAGACTTGCCATATGGACCCGGATTTGATGGGTACGTCCGGTTTCCAGCCTGCATTCTATATAGGTGAACTTTTCAAAGCGCGAAAGGACACGGTAATGGGTAACCGCGTCTTTTCCCCCTTTTGAAAGAACCGCCATTTTCTTTCTGTCCGAAGGATGGCGGCCAATCAGCGTATGCAAACTGCCCTCCTCTTCTTTGACAACGCCGTGAACGATGGCGTGATACCGGCGTACAATAGAGTGACTTTTTAACTGCTCCGCGATATCTCTGTGAGCCTTGTCGTTTTTACAGGCAATGACGGAACCTGTGGTGTCACGGTCTATGCGGTGCACAATACCAGGCCGCAACACGCCGTTGATGCCGCTTAGCTGTCCCTGACAATGAAATAACAGGGCGTTTACCAGCGTGCCGGAAAAATGTCCGGGCGCGGGATGCACTACCATCCCTTTGGGCTTATTGACAACAATCACATCTTTATCTTCAAACAAAACGTCAAGCGGAATATCTTCCGGAACGATGGATGGCGCGGCGGACGGAGGGACGCATACCTTTACAGAATCCTCCGCCTTTACGCGGAAGCTTGCTTTACATTTCTGTCCGTTTACCGTAATACTGCCGTCGTCAATCAGCTTTTGAATATAGGAGCGCGACAGAAAATCCGCAAGACTGCTTACGCACTTGTCAAGCCGCTCTCCTTCCGTCTCCTCAGTTATGATATAACAGAAATTATTTAATTCTTCCGTTTGGTTAGTTTCCATTTCGTGCATTAAAACTTCCTCTTACTGCGCGCCTTTTGCTGCCAGAAAATCAAAATCATCCTCTTCATAGACGAAAAGAACCCGGACGACCAGTATTGCGGTGGCAAAAGTCACAAACATGTCCGCCACGTTGAAAATGGGGAAATTGATAAGGGAAATGTAAATAAAATCCACTACATAGTCAAGGCGCAGCCTGTCAATCATGTTTCCCAGAGCGCCCGCCCCGATTGTGGTGAGCAGGATATGGAGATGTCTGTATTTCTTATCGCCCGGCGTCCGGAAAAGAACATAGGTAATGACGCACAAAAATATCCCGGCCACAATAACAAAAAAAGTTTTCTGGTTTTCCAGCATACTGAAAGCAGCTCCCCGGTTTTCGAGATAGCTAAATTCCAGAACACCTTCAACGATGGGGATAGCTGCTTTATCTTTTAGTTTGAGTACTGCCATATATTTTGTTAACTGGTCGATTACCGTTAAAAAACACAGTAATATGAAATCAAAAATAAGTAATTGCTTTTTATAGTTGCTTTTTTTAATCATAAATAATCCCTATTCAAAATCCTCCACATAATGAATCTCGGCAACAGCGTTAAGGATATCCTCGTCCGTCACCGTTTTATCAATTATGGCTTTTCCGACTTTTTTCAGAAGAATAAATTTGATAAAATCGCCCTCCACCTTTTTATCGGACTTTGTCAGCTTAAGGATTTCCTGCGAATCAATGTCTTCGACGGAAATCGGCAGATTAAAGGGGACAAACATGTCTCTGATTTCATAGTATTCGTCTTTGGAGAGGAGTTCGTGCTTCCAGGAAATAAAGGCTGCCGCCACCGCCCCCAAAGCCACGCATTCGCCGTGGGTAAGCGCGAAATTTTTAGCCTTTTCAATGGCATGTCCGATGGTGTGGCCGAAATTTAAAAGCGCTCTCTCCCCTTTTTCGGAAGGGTCCTTTTCCACCACCAGCTTTTTAATCTTACAGCTTCTTTCTATCATTTCCAGCAAAGTATCCGTATCCCGTTCGCAGATTTCATACATGTTTTCAAGAAGCCATTCATAGAAAATGCCGTCCTTAATCAGGCCGTGCTTCATAACCTCGGCAAAACCGCTGAAAAACTGGCGGTCGTCAAGAGTTTTCAATACGCCGACATTCATGTATACCAGTTTCGGCATATAAAAAGCGCCCACCATATTTTTGAAACCATCAAAATCAACGCCTGTTTTTCCTCCGATACTGGAATCCGCCTGGGCAATCAGGGAGGTGGGAATTTGTATAAAATCAATCCCGCGCAGATAGGTTGCCGCCGCAAAACCGGTGATGTCGCCGGTAACGCCGCCGCCAAGGGCAATTAAAAGGTCTTTTCTGTCAAACTTTTCGTTAATCAGAAATGTATAGATATCCTTAACCGTGGATAAGGTCTTGTGCTCCTCTCCCGCCGGAAAGGAAAACAGAACGTTTTTTTTGCAGCGCCCTTCAAGAATCCCCATGACTTCTTTCCCGTAAAGAGATGCCACATTAAAATCGCTTACCACACATACTTTCCGTCCGGCAATTTGAAAGTTTTCCAGTTCCCTGGCAAGGCTGTCAAAGCCAGTGGAAAAGACAATGTCATAGCAGGGTTTCTTTTCATATAAAATATTAAGTCGATTATCCATATTCCAAAATCCCTTTCTCCGGCCTTATCCGTCTCTATTAAGTTAAAAAACTTCCTGCCCGTAACAGGAAGCTTTTCAAGGCAGACTTTTTAAGCCGGCTTTCATACGTAAAGTAATATTAAACACCGTTATTGATAGGCATATCAAAGGAACCTGATAAGATTTGCTGGAAATCGCCTGAGATATCAACAATAGCCGGCGTTATGATAAATATGTAATGCGAAATCTTCTGAAGGTTGCCGCTGATAGCAAAGCAGGAACCGGATGTGAAATCAATAATGCGCTGGGCAATATCGACGTCAAGTCCTTCCAGGTTCAGTACCACCGTCCTGTTAGCGAGCAGGGTTTCGGTAATCTCTCTTGCGTCTTCAATGGAAGTGGGCTTAATCACACATACCTCCATACCAGCGCCGGTCTTCTTTGACTGACGCATCGGCGTAACTTTAGCAGGGGCTTTCTTAACCGCTCTCTCTTCATCGGATGCAGAATCATCTTTTACGGCTGCCAGTTTTTTAGGCTTTTCTTCTACAGGTTCATCATAATAATCATCGTCGTAAAAATCGTCATCGTCTTCATTCAGTTTCATGTAATTGAGAAATTTATCCATTACTCCCATTTTAAAGCGCTCCTTATTAAACCGGATACTGCCTTTCACCAAAGATGCCCGTCCCTACCCGGACGTAAGATGCACCCTCTTCCACAGCAACCATATAATCGCCTGTCATCCCCATTGACAGAACATCCATATTAACATTATCAATGTTTTTACGTTTTATGTCAACAGATAATTGTTTCAGGGCGGAAAAATACTGCCTGTTTTCTTCCGCGTCATCCACATAAGGGGCGATTGTCATCAAACCTTCTATATGAATCCCCGGTAATTTAGCGATTTCCCGGATTAGCGCCTCCGTCTCCCCGGGCGATACGCCAAATTTGGAATCTTCACCGGCAATATTTACCTCTATCAGAATCGATACGGATATCTTCTTTTTTACGGCTTTTCTGCTGATTTCTTCCGCAAGCCTCACGGAATCCACGCTGTGAATGAGAGCCGCCTTCCCCACAACATACTTTACCTTATTGCGCTGCAGGTGGCCTATCATGTGCCATCTGATATCTTTTGGCAGGACTTCCGCCTTTTGTGTCAGCTCCTGCACTTTATTTTCCCCAAATTCCCTTATGCCGTGTTCGTAGGCTTCCATAATGGCGGAAACCGGTTTTGTTTTGCTGACGGCAATCAAAGTAACGTCCTTTGACTCTCTCCCGGCCCTGCCGCATGCCGCCTGTATGTTTTTGGCAACGATGTCAATATTATCACCTGTCAAAATATCGCCTCCCAAAATTATTCGTAAATAAGCTCGTCGTCCACAACCGTGGAAGCGTCCAGCACGATATAATCATAAACGCTCAGTCCATATTGGGTGTTGGACTTTACGATGGAATACTCGTCATTGTCATAGAGAACATTAATCTGCTTGAAATCCGCGTATCCCTTGTTAATGTTGTAGACGCCGGTAAGGCTTCCCCGTCTGCTTATGGTATATTTTTCGGTGGATTCCGGTTTTATAATGTCGTTTCCCGCTCTAAGGACCATATCGTCCACATAGTATTCGGTTTCCGTTTCATTGTAAATGGTGGTTTCCACAAATACGGTGGTAGCGGTTCCGTCTTCCGTATAGCGCTCAAGCAAAACCCCGTAACTGTTGCCGTTCCCGCCCTTGGTGACATAGCTTTTGGGAACGATGAAAAATTCCTTTTGCACAATGGAAGAATTGGGAATTTTCAGCCCTTCCTCCTCTTCCAGAATAAGCTCGATATCGATAAATCGGTCCGTACAAAAGGCAACCATAGAATTGGTGAAGGTCAGCTTCACAAAAATTTCGCCGTCAACATTTGTATAGGTGGAAACCTCTCCCCAGGAAGTGTCCTGATTTTTGAGAAATTTCACTTTGACGTATTCCGCCTCTATCAGTTCTTCCGCTTTTTCCATATCGGTCTGAATGACGATTGACCAGTCCTCATTGGTGGAAAGCTTATAAACGGGCTGCCCCGCGTCCACCAGCTCATTGCTGATAAGCTGAGTTTTCTCGTAATTTTTCGTATCGAAAAGCTCGCCGGTAAACTCTTCCAGCGTCAGATTTTCGAAACCGTCAACCGAATAGATTAGTATTCCCGTGGCGGGGGAATTGCAGAAAGAAATAAGCTCTGACAGGCCGGAGCTGTTGATTTTATCTATATTTTTCAGGATACTGGCATTGGCCAGCTTCAGTACGGTACCTTTGACATTATACTTAAAATCATACACGGTGGAAAAGTACCTGGGGTCAAAGTTGTTGACAAAGCCCAGGATTTCCGTTTTCAATTCGGCCAAATCGCTGCCCGTCAGCGCGCCTCCGGCGTTTTCAGTATCCGTGTATTCGGAGAGACGTCCGGATTCGTCAAGCGTATAAACCAGATTGCCGACCCCTACCCGCTCCCCCTCACGGGCATAATAGTTTACATATCCGGCCTTGGTTGCGTTAATAATTTCCTCGTCCCGCAAAGCAATCCCCTTATAGACATTGTTGGAGGATAAGGAACCCATTTTTACCTGATGGCCCTCTATATGCTTTTGTTTGAAATACATAAAGACGCAGATGATGGTGTAAATTAAAATCACCAGGAAAATCACCATACTGATATTAAACGGTCTTCTGTATCTGACAATTTTATTATTACCGCTGTTATCCAAATCCTGACTCCTACAAGAAAACGCCCCGGAAATTTTCC
>CAJTMZ010000084.1:5284-18275 GCA_910577445.1 uncultured Lachnospiraceae bacterium
ATTAATTTATAAAGAAACAATAATTTTATCCTTAACGGAAGCGGGAAGTTCATCTTCATCCAGTGAAACACTCAGAACAAAGGTCACCTTGAACGCCTCGCTGAGCACTTCAAGTTCTTTGATGATTGGTTCAACATCGTTGTTTTCCTCAAGACATGCAATCTTTAAAAAGCTGTCAAAATACATCTGTTCCAAATCATGGTCCTGTGATATTATTCCGCTGATAAATCCGACAAACTGTTCAGAATTCATAATCTTATATGAGGGTACGTCAATCAGTCTGATTTTGTTATTAAGTTCATACATGTGCTTCGTGCTTTTATCCAGATATACAATATTTCCGGATACATTCTGTACCTCAGCATTCACCTTATCTAATAAATGTTTTGTTTTGCCTTTTCCCTTTTTTCCAACTATTAATTGAACCATTGGTAATCCCTCCTGAAGTATATTGGCTTATGTAAATTTGACAACGCCTACTTTAATTATAAGTGATAATTTGGTAAAAAACAACTGCTAATTGTTTATTTCCTCCAACAAATCTGTCATCTGCGGATAGAGCACGTCTCTGCTGTCGGCATGAAGAATCACGGAAATGTACGGATTCCCCGAAGAATCTCTGGACAACAGAATAAGACAGGAACCTGCCGCGCTTGTGGAGCCGGTTTTGCCGCCTAATACCGTAATGCCGCTGGGCGCCTGCGCCTCTCCCCTGATATAGTAATTGGTGTTGTTCACCGTAATCTCCTTTGAGGTCCCCCCGCCGTCCGTATAGACGGTCGTGTAGGAATCCATCTGGATAATTTCGTTAAAAAGCGCATAGTCGATTGCGGCGTTCATTATCAGATACATATCATAAACCGTGGTGTAATGCTCTTCGTCGGTAAGGCCGTGGGGATTCACAAAATGGGTATTGGTGGCTCCTAACAAACGGGCCTTTTCGTTCATCAAATCCGCAAAAGCCTCGGAAGAACCGGCGATTCCCTCGGCAATCATAACACCAGCGTCATTGGCGGAGTTAATCAGCAGAAGATGCAGCGCCTGGTCAAGCGTCATCTGGTCGCCCTCTTTAATCCCGCAGACCTGGGCTCCCGATTCCAGATTCCTGACATTGGCCGAAGCGGTCAGCATCATGTCGGTGGAGCCTTCCTCTAATGCAATAAGAGCTGTCATAATCTTGGTAAGGCTGGCCGGATACAGTTTTTCATGTATGTTTTTGGCATAAAGCGTCTGTTTCCTGTTTAAGTCAAACAGTCCTGCAGCGGAAGCGCCTGACATATCCACATTTTCGGAACCGATATCGCCCCCCGCCACGCACAGGTTATCCGCAAAAGGGACGGCCGTCTGGGTATCTTCTTCCAGATTGACTATCCTGAAACTGCTCACCGCGGAACCGGCGGCATACGGCATGGCGAACTGCGCCTGCCCGCATCCTGTAAGGAGCTGGGAAACAAGCAGCGCCGTCAGCAGATATTTTATGGTCATGGAAAGTTTTTTCATTTTACTTGAACATTTCACGCCACTCTAAATCTCCTCTGTCTAATGACTTGATTAATAATTCCGCCGTGGCAAGATTGGTAGCAAGCGGAATATTGTGCATATCGCAAAGTTTTACTACGTTGTTGACATCCGGCTCATGGGATTTGGGGGTTAAGGGGTCGCGCAGGAAAATAACCAAATCGATTTCGTTGTGCTCAATCTGCGCGCCAATCTGCTGTTCGCCGCCAAGATGTCCCGGTAAAAATTTGTATATATTCAAATTAGTAACTTCCTCGACAAGCCTTCCGGTAGTACCTGTCGCAAATAAATCATTCTTGTTGAGAATCCCCCGATAAGCAATACAAAAATTCTGCATTAAGTTCTTTTTTGTGTCATGTGCGATTAGTGCAATATTCATCTCGAACCCCTCCTGCTGTCTACTATACTCTCAATAAGCCTTTCAAAAAGTTTTGCGTACGATTGCTTTTATTATACATCATTTTTGCTGGCATTGTAACCCCACATTTAAAACAAATCCGATTCCGATAAAGGAACTTACCAGAGAGGTAAGCCCGTAACTGACAAAAGGCAGGGGCAGTCCCGTATTAGGAAGCAGGTAAGTGACGACGCCGATATTGATAAACGCCTGAAACCCCAGCATAGCCCCCACTCCCGCCGCGATTATGGTGCCCGCTATATCCTTGGCCCGCCTCGCAATCAGAAGACATTCTATGCTGATTAAGAGCACAAGGACAATCACCGCGCATGCGCCCACAAAACCAAATTCTTCCCCGATTACCGCAAAGATAAAATCCGTTTCCTGTTCCGCGATAAAGTTTGCGTTTTTAACGGAACTGATTTGATTGTTTTTATATCCTTTTCCCGTAAGCTGGCCGGAACCGATGGCCATAACGGAATACTCCTGCTGATAGCCAATGGAATTGGCGAATTCTTCCTTATTTAAAAAGGAAATCACCCTGTTTAACTGATACATATGCTCTTCGCTGATAATTTTCTGGTCCGGCTGAAGCACCAGATACATGAAAATCAGAAAAGACGGAATCGCCACGGCCAGTATCCCTATTATTACCTTCCAGCTCAGTCCCCCGGTGAACATAATCACGCAGAAAATCAGGCAAATCATAATCGTGGTTGACAAATCGGGCTGGGCATAAATTAATCCGGCCGGCAGGGCGAATAAAATCACGCAGAGCATAATATATTTAAAAGTATTCAGTTTTTCCTTATGCCTGCAGATAAACTGTGCAAAGAACAGAATAAGAAGTATTTTGGCAAGCTCGGACGGCTGGAACCGGATACCGGCCAGTACCAGCCATCTCTGCGCATTGTTTGCCGAATAACCCATCAAAATAACCAGCGTAAGCAGCACAAGATTAAACACGTACATCAGCCAATAGAGGTGCAGCAGTACGGAATAATCAAACAGGGAAATCACCAGCATAAGAAATATGCCGAAAGCCAGTCCCGCAATCTGCTTGCTCTGAAGGCCCTCATCCACGCTGCCTACGGCAAAAATCCCGATGACGGCCAAAGAAACCACCATCAGCATGAGTTTAAAGTCAAAGTGACGTATTTTATACTGTCTGAGCATTTTACTTACCTTCTTAATTTAACGGTCAACTGACATCATAAACTGTCAGTTGACATTCTTATGTAAATCCAGTATCGGAATATTCGCATACAGAGTAGGCGTTTTTTCCCTTCCCTTACTGTCTGTCTTTGCGATTTGTATTTCCATACTCTGTGTATCGATTTTCATGTATTTTGAAATGACCTTGGCGATATCCGTTTTAATCATTTCCATCATTTCCGGCGAGCAGTTTACCCGGTCGGAAATAAGCAGTATCTTTAAACGGTCTTTTGCAATTTCCCGCGATTTCCTTCGAATGAAAAAGTTTTTGATTCCCATACGGCCCACCCCCTAATTTTTATGAAAAATGCCTGACACTCTGGTCCAGAAAGAAACACCCCTTTCAAAATCCAAAAAAGGAATTTCCTTTCCTGTCACCCGGTAGCATATATTCTGATATGCCTTTCCGGCCAGCGTGCCGTTTCCCACAAGGGGTTCGCCCTGATTGGTAGCAATGACCACGTTTTCATCGTCGGGAACGATGCCGATAAGGCTGATGGCGAGAATATCGATTACGTCGGAAGCGCTCATCATATCGCCTCTCTTCACCATATCGTACCGCAGTCTGTTGATAATCAAATCAATTTTGGAAAATCCCCCGGCTTCCAAAAGACCGATGATACGGTCGGCGTCCCTTATAGCGGAGACTTCCGGGGTGGTAACCACCAGCGCTCTGTCCGCGCCGGCAATGGCGTTTTTAAAGCCCTGCTCGATTCCCGCCGGACAATCCAGAATAACGTAATCGAACTGGCTTCTTAACTGCTCAATCATTTTAATCATCTGTTCGGGATTTACCGCCGATTTATCCTTTGTCTGGGCGGATGGCATAAGATAAAGGGTTGAATGGCGCTTGTCCTTGATTAACGCCTGTTTTATCCGGCATTTTCCCTCCACCACGTCCACAAGATTGTAAACGATTCTGTTTTCCAGTCCCATGACGACGTCCAGATTCCGAAGACCGATGTCCGTGTCGATGAGAACCACTCTCTTTCCCATCGCCGCAAGACCTGTTCCTATGTTTGCGGATGTGGTGGTCTTACCCACACCGCCTTTCCCTGACGTGACGACAATTACTTCGCTCATATAACATACCTCCATTTGCCGTTTTAACGGCTGCTGTCAATGAATTATCGTCCCCTGAGGAAAAATCTGCTATACAGGCAATTCACTCAGTATATCTTTTGTGAGAGAATCAATTACTACTGTCTCGTCCTTTAAGTATGCAATTTTCGGCTGTACTTTCGGCTTTATGGGCCATTTTGTTTTTTTGTCTTTGGATTTATATTTGAAATCACCTATTTTTAATCTTTCAGGTGACATTTCAAGCGCTGCAATATAATGTCCCGCCCCTCCGTTTCCGCCGGCATGGGCTTTTCCGTATAAACCGCCCAGCACGATAATATCCCTCGCGGAAATGATGGCGGAGCCGGGATAGACGTCCCCAAGCAGTACGATGCTGGATTCCGTCTCCAGAACCTGTCCGTTTTTCAGGGTACCCCGGTAAAACTGCCCCTCGTTATCTTTGGCCGCTTCCAGCATCTGCCCGCTCTGACGGATGGCCTTTACAAAGGTGACATCGGTTGAATCCTCTTCCATTCCCACCAGACAGACAATGTTTAACCTGGAATTTTCGGAGATAACGGCCACTATCCGCTTTTCTTCCGTCTCGGACAATTCCCGCCCTTTGATGGAAAGGGCCATTTTCGCATCCTTGAAAAATCCGCTGGATTCCCTGAATTTATCGGCAATGTCCGCCAGCAGGACGTCAAAAGGAATTTCATCATCCAGGTGCAGCACAATACCGCTTGGAAAACTTTTGATGATGACTGAATTTTTCATATTTATAACCCTGCTCCTTTCCAAAGCCCAAAGACTTTATGCGTTTTCTGCGCTGTTTTAATCGCGCATCTTACGGCTGTTAATCCGTTCTTGCGGTGCTTCCGGACAGAACCTGAGCGTTGCCCGTAATGATGGCATCCTGGTCTTTCAGCCCGAAATAATAATTGATAATATCCTTCGTCGTCTTTGCTGCGTAGCTGGAAGTATAGCCGAAGGCGATTCGGGTGGATATGGCGATTTCAGGCTCCTCATAAGGCGCGTAGCAGACAAACAGCGCATGGTTCGCACGGTTTAAGTTTTCCTCGGCAGTACCGGTTTTTCCGGCGGCGCTTATGGTAAGGTCCTGATAATCAGCCCGGTTTTCAATTACCTGACGCATTCCAAGATGGATGGCATCCCACTCGGCATCTTCCATTTCAATGACGTTGCGCACCTCCGCTCTTCTCTCCTCCAAAAGCGCGTTGCGGTGGTCTGTTATTTTATCTATCAGTGTCAGATTGTAACATGTGCCGCTGTTTGCAACCGCGGTGAGGTATCTTGCCAGTCCCACCGTGGAAAAGCTGTTGCTGCCCTGTCCGATTGCGGAACGGGCGGCGTCGATATCGGATATCTGGGGAGTGGATTCTTCTATTTCAATACCCGAGGTTTCTGTGAGTCCGTACATATCCGCATAGGTTTCCAGTTTTTTCAGTCCGGCGTCCGGGGAATAGGTATCTCCCACCATTCCCAGACGGTAACCCAGCTCGTAGAAAAACACGTTGCAGGAATTTTTGATTGCGCCGGTTACGTTTAACGTTCCATGGCGTCCCGGATTAATCCAGCAGGTAGGGGGCGGCTCGATTTTATCAAATATGCCTTCACAGGTATAAGTGGTATAAGGCGTAATATCGTCCTCCAGAAATCCGGCGGTTGCCGATACCATCTTAAAGGTGGAACCGGGAGCCGTCATATGGGTAGTGGCATAGTTGATAAGGGGTCTTGACAAATCGCCAAGAAGCCGTGAATAGTATTCCGCGTTTACCCCGTTTGCCATCAGGTTGTTGTCATATCCGGGATAGGTCACAAGGGCCAGAACATCGCCGGTCTTTACATCCGTCACCACCGCGGAAGCGGAATAAGGGTCAAGGGCAAGCTGGGCCGGCGTAATATCCATATTTTTTACACGGTTCATCATAAAAGTATAGGCAGACTCTCCCCCTCTTGCAAACAACGCCTGTTCGTCTTCGGGAACGGAAACCAGATTCTGCTCCATCAGGATATTGCAAATCTGCGTGCCGGAAACCACATCTTTTTTAATCATAAAGCGGTAAATGCTTTTGGTAAAATCCAGATTGTCGTCAAGCTCCTCAAAGATATAATCCACAATGCGGGCAAAAATCTTTTCGGAATCGGAATACTGGCTTGTCAGATTCAGCTTCGCCACGTCAATCCAGTTTGAGGCAATACAGTAATTCAAATACTCGTTTAAACTGATAACCTCGTTTTTGGTCCACGCGATATAGGTCTCGTCCGTGGTATCCACCCTGCTTCTGTCAATAATGCCGTTTTCATAGAGCATTTCGGCAATAAAGCTTTGATAAACCTGATACTCCAAATCCAGATTTTCATAGGCGGTGAGCGTTTCCGTAAATTCCGAACGCAGGGTGCCGAAAACATGGGACTTTCTGTCCAAATATAATTGGTAAACCTCTTTTTCAACGGAATTTGCATCCGGCTGCGAAAAATGATCCGTGTCGATTACGTTATTGTTTATCAGGGCAAAATAAACGTCGTAAATGGGAATCTTGATTTTACTGGCAGTGGTGGCCGTATTCTCCCTGGCGTTTATAATGTTGGTATATAATATACTTGCCAGCTTTTCTTCCAGGATTTTATATACGGCTATCTGTAAATCCTTGTCAATGGTAAGGTAAATATTGTTGCCTGCAACGGGCTCCACATAATCAATTTTCTCCGTCACTTTTCCCACGTGGTTTACCACAATGGTCTCCTTGCCCTTGATTCCCTGAAGATAGCTTTCCATGGATTTTTCAATCCCCAGTTTGCCCACCGTATCGCCTGAATCGTAATCCTTGTCGCTGCCTGATTCCGTCAGGGAAGCCAGCTCTTCCTGGGAAATTTTGCCGGTATAGCCCAAAATGTGTGAGAAATAAATACTGTCCACATATCTGCGGATGGTGTCCTCCTCGATGGAGACCCCCTCAAGCTCCATGCTGTTTTCCATCACCACGGCAACCGTTTCCTCGCTGACATCCGTGGCCACTGTGGTAGCGATATATTTCTGAAAACTGTTGTTGTTCATATCGTATCGGATATTCAGAATTTTGAGGACCTCGTCCTTCGTGTAGCCGTTTCCGGGGACAAAGGAATCCTTATCGTCATCCTCGGTGTAATCGCCGATTCTGAAGCGCTCCCAACTGCACAGATAATCCACCACCTCCTCGGCGGTGGCGGTGCGTTCCTTTTCTTCCAGCTTATCGATGGTAGTATGTCCGTAGACGTCGGCCAGAAACCGCTCAAGAGCCGTACCCTCAACGGTAAATACATAGCGGTGGTTCTTGTCCAGTATAATTTTAAAATTGCTTACGATGGAATCGCCGTTTGATTCAATCATCTGGATAAGCCGGTAAATGGTCTTGTTTAAATTTAAACTTTTGAGTTTTCCGCTTTCGTATACGTCTTCAATGGTGACGGAATGGGCCAGTTCGTTGTAGGCGAGAAGATTTCCGTTTCTGTCATAGATACAGCCCCGGCTTCCCTTGATAGTCTTTTCGCGCAAAATCCTTGTCTGAAAGTAATTGAGGTATTTCTCGCCGTTCACAATCTGGAGGTTGAAAATTCTGTTGATAAGAACGGCTCCGAAACAAGTCAGCACAATAATAACGACAAAGATTCTGGAAGTTATCATATTTATAAAATTTTCTTTTAATTGCTCAAACAAACTTCCTTTCACTCCTTCTTTCCGATTCCTCAAGCATTTTATTGATTTTTAAGACAAGAGGATATAAAAGTAAAGTTATCATTATGGTATAGACGGCCTCCGGAAGAATAATATGGAGGAAATAAAAGCCAAGCTGAAACCGCGCCCGCATCAAAAACAGGGTGACATAATACAAAAAGCCATAAGCCAAATCACTTGCAAGAATCAGAAAAAGGGGCAGCTTGATATCGTCGGGGAAAAATATCTGATGAAACTTTCCGTTCGCGTAGCCTATGTACATATATATCATGGCGTTGAGCCCCAGCACATTTCCAAAAAAGATATCCGCCAGCAGGCCGCAGAAAAATCCGATAACCAGTCCGGTCTTTTCTCCCCGCATAAATCCGAAAGCCGAGGTAATGATAACCAGAAGATTAGGAACAATACCGCCGAAAGCCAGCCCTTTAAAAACGGTCGTCTGCAGTAAAAAGCATATGATTATCAATATTGCGGATACAATAAATCGTTTCACTTGTTTTCTCCCACCGTCTGTTTCAGCTTTGTGACAACCAGCACTTCTTCCAGATGCTCAAAATCAACGGCCGGCGTAATCAGGCCGGATTTGGTAAGATTGTTGGAATCCACGTCAAGGCTTGAAATGTAACCGATTAAAATACCCGGAAGATATTTGTCGCTGATATTTGAAGTGACGATTTTATCGCCTTCCGCCACTCTGTCCGCGTTGTCAATCAGTTTTTCAAAACGAATCATCCCTTCTGAATACAGCTCCAAATCGCCGTAGACAATCAGTCTGTCAGAGGTGGAAAGCACCATTCCGCTGGTATTGGAATTGTCGTCGATGATGGCCATTACCTTGGACCAGGTAGGTCCCACATCCACAATGCGCCCCACAAGGCCGCTTCCGGCCATGACGTTCATATCAATCTGCAGCCCGTCGTCGGAGCCCTTGTTGATGGTAAAGGTATTAAACCAGTTGCCCGAATCCTTTGCAATGATGCGCGCTCCCACCTTGGGATACTCGTCATACTGGGAATCCAGCTCATAGAGCTCTCTTAAATTGGTAAGCTCGTATCTGTTCTGCTGCAGTTTGATATTTTCTATGGTAAGTTCGTCAATCTCGGCCTGCAGCCGGGCGTTTTCGTCAAGAAGGCTGCGAATCTGCACCAGTTCTTCCGAACGGCCCTTAAGCCAGCTTCCGGCTTTGCTCAGACTCTCCTGCAGCGGTACGATTATCACGCCTCCTATAGCGCTTACAGGCTCGCTTAAAAAATTTGTGTTGAAAGTAATCACAATCAGACCCGTACATAACAATGTTAAAATAAAAAGGAGATATTTACCGGGTAATGTAAACTTCTCTCCTTTTTTCTTTACTACTGGACTCATTTATTCATTCCTTCAATCGCGTAGGCAACCGATTTGTAATTGTCGTCCTTGATTATCTTTGACAGCCCGAGGGCAACGCTGGTGATGGGATTTTCAGACACATTCACCTTAAGCCCCGTTCCTGCCTGTATCAGTTCGGCCAGATGGTTGACCGTGGAAGCGCCGCCCGTCAGATAAAGGCCGTGGCGGTAAATGTCGGCCGCAAGTTCAGGCGGCGTCCGCTCCAGTATCACTTTGATATTGTCAATAATGGTGTAGAAATGTTCTATCAGGGATTCGTCAATCATCTGCGTGGGAAGCTCCCGCTCGACGGGAAGCCCTGTAACGATATCCCTTCCGTAAACCACCGCGTTTTTGCCCTCTTTCGCCAAATCCCGTAAGGATATTTTTACATTTTCAGCGGTTTTCCCGCCGATAATCAGGGAAAACTCCCGCCTTACCGCGGCGCGGATGGCTTCGTCGAATTTCCGTCCCCCGATTTTAATCAGGCGGCTCAGCACAATGCCGCCAAGGGAGAGAATGGAGATTTCGGTGGTGTCAAATCCCACGTTGACAATCAAAACGCCCTGGGAGTTTTTAACGTCAATATCAAGCCCCAGACCGTCCGCCACGGCTTTTTCCACCATCATAACCCTTCTCGCCTTTACACCCGCGTCCCGGACAAGGTCGTAGAACGCTCTCTTTTCAACCCCTGTGACGTCGGTGGGAACGGCGACGTAATAATCGGCCGCCTTGATGTTGCTTCTGTTTAAATTATTGATAAAGTACCGGACAAGCAGCTCCATATTCCTGATGTCTGCGATAACGCCGTTAGAGAGCGGATAAGAAATGTGGATATTTCCCGGCGCTTTTTCATACATTTCAAAAGCGGAATCCCCATAGGCGAATAAGGTGTCCTTGTTTTCAATGGCAATCATGTTTTTTTCCACTAAAATAGAATCACCTGAACGATTGTAAATTTTAATGTTGTTCGTACCTAAATCAATACCAAATGCGTTGTTAGACAAAGCAAGTACCCCTCTTTCTATAATAAATCTTCTTCCTTCAGGCTCATGTAACAATTATCCCCTAAAATTATGTGGTCTATCAGGGGGATGTCCATAAGCTCTCCGGCCTCTTTTATCTTTCGCGTGACTGCGATATCCTGACTGCTCGGGTGCGGGTCGCCGCTGGGGTGATTGTGCATGAGCATCAGATAACAGGCTCTGCATTTAAGAGCCTCGATAAACACTTCTCTTGACGAGAGCAGGGACGCCCTTGCAGTACCCATGGATACCATATATTCTTCGATTAAATTCAGTTTATTATCCAGCAATAATAACAGGATGATTTCTTTTTCCTGATGGCGCAGCTTTTCCATATAAAAATCCGCCACTGTGCCCGGCGAATCAAAACGAAGGGTCTTCGCCGCTCTCTCGCTTGCCATCCTTACCGCAAGCTCCGCCAGACATTTAATTTTGACGGCTTTCACTTCCCCGATTCCGGGAATTTCCATAAGCTCCGAAAGGGAAATGTGATGAAGGCTGTTAAGGCCGGCAGCCCTTCCCTTTCCAAGAGATAATACCTTTTGCGCCAGTTCCACCGCCGGACAGTTTTTTACGCCTGTCCGTAAAATTATGGCGAGAAGTTCCGCCTCCGTGAGGGCGCCGGGACCTAACGATAAAAATTTTTCATAGGGAAGTCCGGCGTTTTCTCCGTTGTTTTTAGTCATTTGTTTCCTTTCCAATCCCTTCTCTCATTTGGAATATGGAAGATAAACAATTAATATTTATATTAACACAGATGGAAATTTATGTATACTGATTTTACTTTTTTTTTTATAAGTTTCGTGTGTCAAAATCTTTCAGGATAATTCCTTTTTCCACCAATTTCTGTAATGTTTTCATAATTCCGAATTTTCCGTGCTGCCAGGTAAGGCCGCCCTGGAAATATACCGCAAAGGGCGGTTTTATGGGGCCGTCGGCGGAAAGCTCAATGGAGGAACCCGACACGAAAGCACCGGCCGCCATAATCACCGGACTGTCATAGCCCGGCATGTCCCAGGGCTCGGGCGTCACGTAGCCGTCCACCGGCGCCGCCTGCTGGATGCCCTCGCAGAAAGCGATTACCCCCTCCGGCCTGCCGAAGGTTACGGCCTGGATAATATCGTGCCGGGACTCTTTTTTATCCGGCACCACCGAAAAGCCCAGATTTTCATAGATGTTGGCGGCGAATACGGCGGATTTCAACGCGTTCGCGGTTACGGAGGGCGCAAGGAATAGTCCCTGGTAGAAGGGGCCAAGCGCCTGTAAGGACGCCCCTACCTCACGGCCAAGGCCCGGCGAGGTGAGTCTGCAGGCCGCGTTTTCGATACATTCCTTCTTCCCGGCAAGATAACCGCCGATTGGCGCAAGACCGCCGCCGGGATTTTTTATCAGGGAACCAACCACCAAATCGGCCCCCACGTCGGAGGGCTCCTGCACTTCCGTAAATTCTCCGTAGCAGTTGTCAACCATACAGACGACATCCGGTTTGATTTCCCTGATAAAAGAAATCAGCTCCCCAATCCGCCGAACCGACAAAGTCGGCCTTGTCTGATAGCCTTTGGAGCGCTGGATAGTCACCAGCCTGGTCTTTTCGTTTATGGCTTTTTTGATGTTTTCATAGTCAAAGCCGCCGTCTGAAAGCAAATCCACCTGCCGGTACGTAATGCCGTATTCCGCAAGGGAGCCCCTTGAAGGGCGGATGCCGATTACCTCCTCCAGTGTATCGTAGGGTTTTCCCACAGGGGATAACAGTTCGTCTCCGGGCCGTAAGTTGCTGAGCAGGGCAAGGGCAAGGGCGTGGGTCCCGCAGGTAATCTGGGGGCGCACAAGAGCGTCCTCGGTATGGAATATATCGGCGTAAACCCGTTCTAAGGTTTCCCGTCCCAAATCGTTATAGCCGTAACCAGTAGTGCCCATAAGACAGGCTTCGCTGACCCTGTTTTTCTGCATGGCGTTTATGACTTTGAGCTGATTGTATTCGGAAACGGCATCGATTTCCTCCCAGCGGCTTTTCAAAGCGTTCCATATCCGTTCCCCGTAAGCGTAAACCTCCGGACTGATTCCCATTTCCTGATATATTTTTTCCGTCGGGGAAGCCTTTTTAGATTCCCCTTCTACATTCTGATTCATTGTACGATTCTCCTGAAAATTTATTTTTACCGCTTAATGCCTTTGCCCTTCTTTTTGGGACTTAAAGCCGACGGATTTTTTCTTCCATAAAACGCAGCATTTTTTCGTTGTCGTAATCAAAAGCAGGCTTGTCTACCCAGATAACGTTTTTTTCCCGGCGGAACCAGGTGAGCTGCCGTTTGGCAAAGTGGCGGGTATTGCGCTTTATCGCTTCCACCGCTTCGTCAAGAGTGCCTTCCCCGTCCAGATATGCCAAAAGTTCCTTGTAGCCAAGGCCCTGCATGGAGAGCATGTCCCTTTTACAGCCCATCTCCCTTAATTTTTTCACCTCGTCTAAAAGTCCGTCCTCCATCATGTCGTCCACCCGGCGGTTAATTTTCCGGTACAGCAAATCCCGTTGGTCGTTTAAAACGAAATAGCAGCTCCTGTATGCGGACTCTTTCTGCCGCTCGGTTTCATTGTGCCGGGAAATGGGGACGCCGTTTAATTGATAAAACTCCAGCGCGCGCAGAACGCGCTTTTGATTGTTGGGATGAATGGCGG
>CAJTMZ010000085.1:0-776 GCA_910577445.1 uncultured Lachnospiraceae bacterium
TATGGACGGCCACGGAGCGGCGGTGGGCGGCGCCATTGTGGACGGAGGAAAATTTGACTGGATGGCTTATGCCGATAAGTTTCCGGGGCTTTGTACACCGGACGAGTCTTATCACGGCATTACTTATGCGGAGAAATTCGGAAAAGAGGGGGCGTTTATCACCAAATGCACCTCACAGCTTATGCGGGACCTTGGCTGCGTGCAGTCTCCCCAGAGCGCTTATATTTTAAATCTCGGGCTGGAATCCCTCCATGTGCGGATGCCCCGCCATGTGGAAAACGGACAGGCGGGTGCGGAATTTCTAAGCGGCCGGCCGGAGGTGGCCTATGTGAATTATCCCGGCCTTTTGGGGGATAAATATTACGAAACGGCTAAAAAGTATATGCCGAACGGCGGCTGCGGCGTGGTGTCCTTTGAGCTGAAGGGCGGAAGATGCGCGGCGGAGACCTTTATGAAGCATTTGAAGCTGGCGGCCATTGAAACCCATGTGGCGGATGCCAGAACCTGCTGTCTGAATCCGGCCACGTCAACCCATCGTCAGATGACGGAGCAGCAGCTTAGGGAAGCGGGCGTTCCCGCCGGTCTGGTGCGTATTTCCTGCGGCCTCGAGGACAGGGAGGATTTGATTGCGGATTTGGCGCAGGCGCTGGACAGTATAAAATAGAATAAAAAATAAGGGGAATTACAGGTGAATATACAGTTAAACGACGAGGACGAAATTGCGGCCGGCCACAGGGCAAGAGTGGCGGCCATGCGTCGGGAAAAAGAAAGGCAGC
>CAJTMZ010000085.1:791-16265 GCA_910577445.1 uncultured Lachnospiraceae bacterium
ATATAAAAAAGTATGCGCCTATCGCGGCCGGTTTTCTGGCGGTTTTCATACTGCTTGTTACGGGGATAAGCGTTTTTCTGGGAAAAGTATCGGATAATCGGAAGCTGAAGGAAGCCGGCGACAGCGTGGAAAGAGCGGCTGCGGCGTTTAGGAGCATTGATTTTTCGCAAATCGGGGAATCGGGAATCCCCATGGCGGGCAATCTGGCGTTAGAAGAAGAAAACAGCGAACAGCATAAGGTTTATTCGGCGGAAAGCACTGCCGACACGCTGCAGCTTGGCGAGGGGGATATAGTCAGCGAGTACGCCGTTTTGATTGATTTGGACAGCGGCGAAATTTTGGCGGAGCGCAACGCCCATGTGAAGATGAATCCGGCCTCCATGACCAAGATTCTCACGGCCCTTGTGGCGGCGGAGCAGGTGGAGGATTTGGAGGATAAGCTGACAATCACCCGGGAAATTACGGATTACGGCTACATCAATGACTGCAGCAGCGCCGGTTTTGTGATTGACGAGAGGGTCAGCGTGCGTGATTTGCTTTACGGGACGATTCTGCCCTCGGGGGCGGACGCGGCGGTAGGGCTTGCGGTTTATGTTTCCGGAAGTCAGGAGGCGTTCGTGGAGCTGATGAATGAAAAGATTAAGGAGCTGGGTCTGTCAGAGACGGCGCATTTTACCAACTGTGTGGGCGTTTTTGATGAAAATCACTACTGCACGGCTTACGATATCGCCATGATGTTAGAGGCGGCCATTGACAACGAGATTTGCCGGGAGGTGATGTCCACCCGGATTTATACCACGGCAAAGACGCCGCAGAACCCGGAGGGATTAGAACTTTCCAACTGGTTTATCCGGCGGATTGAGGATAAGGACAGCGGCGGAAAGGTTCTTGGCGGCAAAACCGGTTATGTGGCCCAGTCGGGCAACTGCGCGGCCAGCTTTGCGACGCTGGATAACGGCAGGAATCTGGTATGCGTGACGGCAAACGCCAGCGGGAAGTGGCGCTGTATCGAGGACCATGTGAAGCTGTACAGTCAGTTTTCCGGATAAAGCCGCTTGTCTGCCTGCCGGCAGGCATGATAAGATGAGAAAGCGGCGCAGAAATGGGGATAAAAATGGATTTATTTGAATATATGAGAGCCTCCAATATGGAAAAGGAGTCTCCTTTAGCGGCAAGAATCCGTCCGTCCACGCTGGACGAGGTGGTGGGACAGCAGCATATTATAGGGAAGGACAAGCTTTTGTACCGGGCAATCCGGGCGGATAAGCTCAGCTCCCTGATTTTTTACGGGCCTCCCGGCACGGGGAAAACAACCCTTGCCAGAGTGATTGCCAATACCACCAGCGCGGAGTTTACTCAGATTAACGCTACGGTAGCCGGAAAAAAGGACATGGAAGAGGTGGTAAAAGCCGCTAAGGACACCATGGGAATGTACGGAAAGCGCACCATTCTTTTCATAGACGAGATTCACCGTTTCAACAAGGGGCAGCAGGATTATCTTCTTCCCTTTGTGGAGGACGGCACATTGATACTGATTGGCGCGACCACAGAAAATCCATATTTTGAGGTAAACGGCGCTCTGATATCCCGCTCCATTATTTTTGAACTGAAATCCCTTGAAAAGGAGGATATTAAAGAGCTGCTCAAAAGAGCCGTCTGCGATACGGAAAAGGGCATGGGGGCCTACGACGCGGTTCTTGAACAGGACGCCATGGAGTTTCTGGCGGATATGGCCGGCGGGGACGCAAGGCATGCCCTGAACGCCATAGAACTTGGGATTATGACCACCGACCGCTCAGAGGACGGAAAGATACATATCACGCTGGAGGTGGCGAAAGAGTGCGTCCAGAAGCGGGTAATCCGCTACGACAAGACGGGAGATAACCATTACGACACCATTTCCGCCTTTATCAAAAGTATGAGAGGCTCCGACCCGGACGCGGCGGTGTACTATCTGGCCAGAATGCTTTACGCGGGAGAGAGCGTCACCTTTGTGGCAAGGCGGATAATGATTTGCGCAGCCGAGGACGTGGGGAATGCGGACCCTCAGGCTCTTTCCGTCGCGGTCAGCGCGTCCCTTGCGGCGGAGCGGGTGGGAATGCCGGAGGCGCAGATTATTCTTTCGGAGGCGGCGATTTATGTTGCCTGCGCGCCCAAGAGCAACGCCTGCGTACAGGCCATAGGGGAAGCGATGAAAGCGGTGGAGGAAAAGGGCAATCTGTCCATTCCGGTGCATCTGCAGGACGCCCACTATAAGGGAGCGGCAAAGTTAGGGCACGGACGGGGATACCTCTATGCGCACGATTATCCGAACCATTATGTGGAACAGCAGTATCTTCCCTACGAGCTGAGCGGAAAAGAATTTTATCGTCCGTCGGGCAACGGCTACGAGGTGAAAATAAAAGAGCACATGAAGCGCCTTAAGGGGACGGACGGGCCGTAATATGCGCGGCGTATGCAAACTCCGTTCTGCGGAAGGAAAGTATGGAAAAGAGGAAAGATTGAAAAGAGGGTAAATATGGATTTAAAAACCGGAAAGAGAAAAAAACCGGCGAAGGAAATAAAGAGAAAGATAGCGGCAAACAAAGAGAGAAAGGCCAGAAAGGCGGAAAAAGCCGGGAAAGCGGAGAATGGCCGGAAGAAGGAGAAGGATGGGAACGCGCTAAAGCCGGGAAAAGCGGAGAAAACCGGAAAGGGCGCGAAAAGGGCCGGCGCGGGGAAGCGTACAGGCTGGCTTTTTGCGGGCGCGGGGCTTTTGGCCGCCGCCGCGGGCCTTATCCTGTTTTTTATGACCCGTTCCTGGCAGGAGGAAGCAGAAGAACTGCCGGAGATAAAGCCCCCGGAGATAACGGACAGCGTGGAACCGGTGCTTCCGGAGGAAGATATGGGCGAGGATGTGACGGACCATATCGTGACGGCCGGAAATGCAGTGTGGGAATCCTTTAAGAAAAGACCCGAGAGCCACGAGCTGACGGCCGAAAATACCGCCAATTTTGCCAGCATAACGGAATGTGTGATTAATCCCAAAACCCAGCGGGTTTCTGTTACCGCGGAGGGAGACGGGATTCCCAAAAGCGACGACAAGTATTATTACCTTTTTGCGCTGAATACCTATGACACGGAAATTCCCGAGGGAAGCGAGTATCTTGACAGGGATTACAAGGACAGCACCGTCAGTCTTTCCACTGCCCTGAACCATAACCATTCCGGGAGCAAACTCTATAAAAAGTTTGCCATCGCGGTAAAAAAAGACGGGAATTACGTACAGGTGAGCACGCCCAGCTATATCACGAACCCGGAGTCGATTGCAAAATACTCGTCGGTGTTCCAGCAGCCGGCGTCTATAAAGGGGCTTTTAGTGGACCCCAACAGGCTGCGGGGAAACGAGCTGGACGATTTGGGAGTAAAGCAGGCAGCCTACAATATTCCTGTGGCAAGGCTTCTTGGGCCTACCAGCAATCCGGCTTACCCGACGATTCAATACACCTACAACGGCAGGACCTATACCATAAACGGTCAGGTGGTTGCGGAATACGATTTGGTTTTCGGAACCCTGACGGCCAAGGGAATCACCACGACGGCTATTATACTGAACAATTATTCCGGCGCGTATCCTCAGCTTACCCATCCAAAGGCCAGGAGCGGCAGCACCGCGCCCTATACCATGTTTAACGGCGCGGAGGAATCCGGCGTGGAATATATAGCGGCCATCGCCACTTTCCTTGCGGAGCGCTACTCGGGAAACGCCCACGGAAGAATTTCCAACTGGATTATCGCCAACGAGATTAACGCCCGCAAAGAGTGGAATTATATGGCCCATGTGGATATTGAAACCTATGTGGAGGAATATGCGAGGGCGTTCAGGGTATTTTACACGGCAATCAAGAGCGTGAGCAGCAGCGCCAGAGTTTATATTTCCTTAGACCAGCAGTGGGACAGAAACATCAAAAACAATACCAACTATGACGGCAGGGACATCCTGGATGTATTCAACAGAAATATTTCCTCCAAGGGAAATATCGACTGGGGACTGGCCCAGCACCCGTATAACGTTCCGCTTACGGAACCGAGAATCTGGAAACCGTCCAACTATGTAAAGCATAACGCGGGAACGTCCATGATAAGTATGGAAAATATAGAGGTTCTGATTCAGTATATGCGGCAGCCACAGTTCCTTAACAACAGCGGACAGGTGCGGAGCATACTGCTCAGTGAGCTGGGATACACTTCCACAGGGGGACAGGCTCTGCAAGCGGCGGCTTTTGCCTATGCCTATTATAAAATGGAAGCCTACAGCGATATCGACGGCTTTTTGCTGAACCGGCAGACAGACGCGGGGGAAGAAGTGGCTCAGGGACTTGCCTTCGGATTAAACGACACGGGAGGAGGCCGAAAGCAGCTTTACGAAGTGTTTAAGTATATCGACACGCCCAATCACGCGGCATATACGGATTTTGCAAAAGAGATTATCGGGATATCAAGCTGGAGTGAGATTATTCGATAGGGCTTCAGGAAAATTTTGGGAGAGTAAGAGGAATAAAAAAGCAGGCATCTTACATTGCGGTGCCTGCTTTTTACCGTTTTGCGCAGAGCGCGGGATGTCAGTTTAATAGCTGCGACATCAGATACTGGTAAATTTCCTGATTCCGGTTTTGCCAGTTGTCGCAGATGGTGGCGGCAGTGTCCTCTAAGGGGACCGACAGCGTTAAATCAACCAGAGTGATTCCCTTGTCCGCGGCGATAAGCCTGGCTTCGTATTCGCCGGAGGCCGCCTTGCGGTAGCTTGCAAGAACGGAGTTCTCGTTGCGGAGCTCAAAGCCGTGTTCTTTCAGGAACGCGTCGATATCGGTTCTGATATCCCTGTCAATCTGATTCTTAAAATAATTAAGCGTCTGGCACCCCTCGTCCGTAATGCTCAGGTAGGAACGGTTCCTTGCCGTCACGGAGGTAAGGAGGCCGTCGTCAATCAGCTCTCCGACTGCCTGCTGTAAGTTGAGGAAGTTGGTGGTGTATTCCCTGTTTAAAAGAAAATCCGTAACCTGCGTTCTGGTCAGGGGAAAGCCGGAACGCTCCAGCATATATAAGACAATTAATTTATATAAGGTAATGGGCTCCTGCATTTCCTTTCTCCTTTTGCTGCTTTCTGCGTCAGCGGATGTGCGCTTTCACGGCCTCGGCCACAAGCTCGGCCACTTTCGGGTTAAAGGCCTCCGGGATAATATTCTCTTCATTTAATTCCCTGTCGGGCACCAGGGAGGCGATTGCAGTGGCTGCGGCAAGCTTCATTTCTTCCGTAATCCGGGACGCCCGTCCCTCAAGAGCGCCTTTAAAAATACCGGGGAAGGCGACCACGTTGTTAATCTGGTTGGGGAAATCGCTTCGTCCGGTTCCAACGATTCTCGCGCCGGCGGCCTTTGCCTCATCCGGCATAATTTCCGGCACGGGATTTGCCATGGCAAACAAAACGGCGTCCTTATTCATGGAAGAAACCATCTGCGGCGTGACAATGCCGGGAGCGGAGACGCCCACGAAGATGTCCGCGCCCTTAAGGGCGTCCGAAAGGGTTCCGGTTTTGCCGGATAGGTTGGTAAGAACCGCCATTTTTTCCTGCATCCAGTTAAGACTCTGGGAATCCTTTGAAATGATGCCGGCTTTATCGCACATGATAATGTCGGAAAATCCGTAGGTGAGGAGGAGCCTGGTGATGGCAACGCCGGCGCTGCCGGCTCCGTTTACCACGACGCGGCAGTCTTCTTTTGCTTTTCCCACTACCTTAAGGGCATTGATGATACCCGCCAGAACCACGATAGCCGTCCCGTGTTGGTCGTCGTGAAAGACGGGAATATCCAGAATTTCCTTCAGCCGCTCTTCAATTTCAAAGCAGCGGGGAGCGCTGATGTCCTCCAGATTAATGCCGCCGAAGCCGGGGGCTATGTAGGTAACCGCTTTGATAATCTCCTCCGTATCCTGGGTGTCCAGACAGATGGGAACCGCGTTTACGCCGCCAAATTCCTTAAAAAGAACCGCCTTTCCCTCCATAACGGGCATGGCGGCGTGAGGGCCGATATTGCCGAGGCCGAGAACGGCGCTTCCGTCGGAGACGACCGCTATGGTGTTGGCCTTCATGGTGTATTTGTAGGCCAAATCCTTATCCTTTGCAATCACCTTGCATGGCTCCGCCACGCCGGGGGTGTAGGCGATTGCCAAATCTTCCCTTGTTTTAACGGGGGTTTTGGATATGGTTTCCAGCTTGCCGTTCCACTTTTCATGGAGGGCAAGCGCTTTATTTTCATTCATAATAAGTACCTCGCTTTGCTCTAAAAGTCTGTTGCCGGGCGCTGCTTTGGGCTACGCTTAACCGGCGCGCTTCTTATATCATATAATAAAATTTTCGGGGATGCAATTCTTTTTACGGCGCTGCGCGGAGCGCCGGGTTTTTGTAATATAAATTCCTTGCAAAATAATATGTGAAATATTATAATAATGAAACGTATAGATTATGCTACGTCAGACTATGTATGGTCTGCGCCGGAAAAGATTGAAAATCAAAAATTTTCAATCTGGAGATTTGTGCTATGCGCAAAGTCTCCGGCTTTGGACAGGAGCATGGTTATAAAAATGGAAAATTATATCGATATTCATTCTCATATTCTGCCGGGAGTTGACGACGGCGCCGGCAGTATGGAGATGAGTCTGGAAATGCTGCGTATGGCGGACGGAGACGGAATCGTCGGGATTATCCTTACGCCTCACAGTAAGCCCTGGCACAGACGCAGAAACTGTGTCGAGATAGCGGCCGAAGCAGAACGGCTGCGGGATAAACTCCGGGAAGAGGGGCTTCTTATTAAATTATATACGGGAAATGAGCTGTATTACCGCAGCGGCCTGACGAGGGAGCTTGAAGACGGGCTGGCGGGGACGCTGGCTGGTTCCCGTTATGCGCTTGTGGAATTTGCGCCTTCGGCGGATTTTGATTTTATCAGGAAGGGCGTCTACGAACTGCTGACCGGCGGATACCGTCCCGTTCTTGCTCACGCGGAACGGTATAGAAACCTGTGCGCTGACAAAAAAGGTGTGGCGGAACTGACAGCCATGGGCTGCTTTATGCAGGTGAACGCCGGAAGCGTCATGGGCAGATACGGATTTGGCGTCATGGGACTGACCCGGAAAATGCTGAAACAGGGGATGGTACATTTCATCGCTACGGACGCCCATGACGGGAAAAGACGACGTCCCTGCCTTTCGGAATGCGCGAAATACGTCGAGAAGAAATTCGGGGCGGACAGCAGCAGAAGATTGTTTTTCGACAATCCGCTGTGCGTGCTGAAGGATGAAGATATCACAATGACTACATAAAAGGAATCGGAAAGAAGACGGAATGGAAAATCATAGAGAAAACGACGTGATTGAGGTGGATTTGCTGGAAATCATAAACGCCCTGCTGGGCGGCGTCTGGCTCATCCTGGGAACAGGGCTGCTGGCGGCGGTGGTCAGTTTTGCGATAAGCAAATTTGTGCTGACGCCCACCTATGAATCAACGACCAAAATTTACATATTGAATAAATCGGAAAGCACGACGGTCACCTACAGCGATGTGCAGATGGGAACACAGCTCACAAAGGATTATGCGGAACTGATAAACAGCCGATATGTATTAGAGACGGTGATTGCAAAGCTTTCCCTGGACGAGATGGAATATGAGGATTTGCTGGATAGAGTGAGCGTACACACGCCTACCGATACGCGTATCGTGTCGATTACGGTGACAGACACCAGCCCCTTAAAAGCAATGGATATTGCGAACTGCATCAGGGAAGTGGCCGGAGAACACATTCAGAACGTGATGGATATTGACGCGGTCAATGTGGTGGAGGAGGCCAATTTCCCGACGGAAAAGGCCGGGCCAAGCATTCCCAAGTGGACGCTTCTGGGAGGAATTTTAGGCGCCCTTGTGGCCTGCGCGGCAATTTTAGTGCATTATCTTCTGGACGATACCATTAAGACTTCTGACGATGTGGAGAAGTATCTCGGACTGAGTACCCTGGCGCTGATTCCGGTGGCCGTAGATGAAAATAACGTAAAGCAGAAAACGAAGAGAAAATAAGATTGAAAATTAAAATTTTCAATCCAAAGAGTTTGTGCCTGCACAGCATCCGCAAACTCTGTCATGCGCTTAAAAAACAGCGCAGAAATGAGGAGAAACATGCAGGAAGTCACATTGCATTTGGAGCAAAATACGGATTTTCATACGAAAGAAGCCTTTAAGACCCTGCGCAGCAATGTGGAATTTTGCGGCAGCGACGTGAGGGTGGTGGCCGTTACAAGCTGTACGCCCCATGAAGGCAAGACCAGCGTCGCCATGGAAATGGCAAAGGCGTTTGCCGAGGCGGGCAACAAGACTCTTTTGATTGACGCGGATATGCGTAAATCCGTGCTGGTAGGCCGCTATAAGACAGGGGCGGTCAAATATGGCATGAGCCATTGTCTGGTTGGAAAATACAGGTATTCGGACGCTCTGTGCCAGACCAATATCGCCCGTCTTTACATGTTTTTTTCCGGCCCTGTGCCTCCGAACCCGAGCGAGCTGCTTGGCAGCGACAGGTTTGCGAATATGTTAAGCGTGATGCGCGAGGCTTTTGATTACATTATTATAGATACGCCGCCTTTGGGCAGCGTGATTGACGCCGCCGTAGTGGCGAAGCGCTGCGACGGTACGGTGCTTGTTGTGGAGAGCAACGCGGTTAATTACCGTTTCGTCCAGAAAGTAAAGGAGCAGTTAGACAAATCGGGCAGCCGTATTCTGGGCGTAGTGCTGAACAAAGTCGATATGAACAAGAAAGGCTACTACGGGCACTACGGAAAATATTACGGCAGATACGGCTATGATACAGAGCCGGGGCCGGCTGCGGCGCAGAAACCGGAAAGACCCAAAACCGTGTATCGACCGGAAACATACGACCGTTCGGAAATCATTGACAGACTGCTGTATTCCGAGGAGACGGAAAAAAAAACACCAAACGAAGATTTTTAATCGCGGCGGCTGTCTTTACGCTGGCGGCGGGACTGCTTTTTGGCGGATACGGCATTGTCAGGGCGGTGGGAAAGAACCGTCTGTACCAAAAATCCTCTGCCGGGCAGATTGCCATGCCAGAAGCGCATGAGGAGGAAAAGCTGACAGCGGCGGAAAAAGAAAAATGGCAGGACGGCTGGGTGAAATATAAGGACGTGGTCTACGCTTATAACGAAGAGATACTGACTTTTCTGATTATGGGCATCGATAAAGCAAGCGATGTGGAAGAAGCGGCAAAAGGGACGGACGGCGGGCAGGCGGACGCCCTGTTTCTGGCGGTCCTGAACCCGAAAGACAAGCGGATAAAAGTAATAGGAATCAACAGGAACACCATGACGGACGTCGACGTCTATGACGGGAACGGGGAGTATGTTTCCACGGTTAAATCCCAGATTGCCATCCAGCACGGCTTTGGCAACGGTATGGAAGAAAGCTGCGAGTACCAGAAAAAGGCGGTGGCGAACCTGTTTTACCAACTGCCAATCCACGGTTACGCGGCGGTGAACATGAGCGCCATTGCAACGATAAATGATGCGGTGGGCGGCGTTGAGGTGACGGTTCCGCCGGATTTGGACGGATTTCAGGAGCAGTTTACGGAAGGAAAGCGGGTATACCTGCTGGGAGAAAACGCCTTCTGGTTTGTAAAATACAGAGACACGGATATATTCGGCTCGGCGGATATGCGGCTGGAAAGACAGAAACAGTATTTAAACGGTTTTATCCGGTCGGCGAAACGGGCGGTACATAAGGACGCCTCGGTCGTCATAGATTTGTATCAGGCGGTTAGGCCGCAGATGGTCACGGATATTTCGCCGGACGAGGCGGTTTATCTGGCTTCTGTCGCGAAAGAGTACGCTTTTTATGAGGAAGATTTTTATATGTTGTCGGGCGAAAACGTTATGGGCGATAAGTTCGAAGAATTTTATCCGGACGAGGACGCCATGTTTGAGATGATATTGGATATATTTTATGAAAAAGTACAGTGACGGTAGATTGAAAAAGAAACATAGAGGCCGATTGGCGGCGGTTATCCTTGCCGTGGCGGTGCTGGTTGGCTGCGGCGAACAAGCTGCGGACTATACCGGCGCCCAGGCGGGGGGGAAAGACGAAGAGGCCGATAAGGACAGAACGGACGGGCCGGAACGGGAAGAATCGGCGGAAGCGGAAAGCGCCGGAGCGGAAAAAGCCGCGGATGAGGCAGCCTCTAACGCAGCGCGGCCGGGCGGTTTTGCGGGAGAGAGCGCCGGGGACGGCCGGATTGATTTTCAGGCCGTGAAAGCGCAAAACCCGGAAATCTTCGCATGGCTTTACTTGCCGGACACGGCAATCGACTGTCCCGTACTCCAGAGCGGGCAGGGAGACGATTTTTACGAAAGCCATAACGCTTATAAAGAGGCGGACGAGGGCGGGGCGGTATATATTGAACTGGCGAACCTTGCAAATATGTGTGATTTCAATACGGTAATGCATGGAAAGACAGGCGAAGAACAAACGGGACCGTTTGCGGATTTATACAGATTCGCGGATTTGGATTTTTTCCGGGAGCACGAAAAAGCCTACGTGTACCTGGAGGACAACGTTCTGACATATGAGATAATTGCCGCCTATGAAAGAGAGAATACAAGCCTGCTGCGCAGCTATGATTTTACATATCTGGAAGGCTGCGGGCAGTTTTTGGAAGATATGTACGGCGCCCGTTCTATGACCATGAATCTGCGGGAAGGATGGGAGGGGATTACGCCTTATCATTTTCTGCTTACGCTGACGACGCAGAGGGAAGAGAACGCCGACAGGCAGTTTGTGGTTATCGCCATTTTGACGGAGGATGCGGCCGGCACCATTGACAGAATTGTGGCAGAATAGAAATTTTTATTTAAGATACCCGGATAACCGGGAAAAAGGAGGAATAAAAACATGAAAAAAATATTGGCACTTACATTGGCAGGCACAATGGCGTTATCCATGCCGGTTCTGGCGGCAACAAGCCCCACGGCGGATTCTTACAGCACCTCCGGGGCCGCGGCGGTATCTGCCGTCACAGCCTCTTCCGTTCCCCAGAGCGTGGTAAAAGCAGCGGCAGATGAAAATAAGACCATCGGCGAATATATGAACAACGCCGTAACGGAAGTTCCGGGGCTGGAGGAAGTGGTTCCGTTAGGACAGGGCGGACACGTAATCATTAACGGCGTGCCCAGCAACCAGACCTTTTCCGTGCTGAAGCCGGTGCGCCGGGATGTAGATTCCGCAAAAGCCCATGCCGCTTCTCTGAGCGGAAAGGTATTGAACGTGGCGCAGGTTAAGGCTTCGGTTACCGGATTTAACACAGCGCAGGTGAACTTTTACCTGAAGGGCCTTAAATCCGGACAGAATGTCAAAGTCTACCAGCTCGTTGACGGAGTGTGGGTGGAACTGAGCGTCGCGGAGGTAAGAGACGACCATGTAGTGGTAGATATGACGTCTCTTGGGACACTGGCGTTTGTCGAACTGCCGGCGGCTGCGGCGCAGGCAGAATGATTATAAAGAAAAGCGGTTTTGGTAAACGGGATTTGGAGTGGCAAAATGAGTGAAAACGTTATGCTGGATACGAATGTTATGGAAAAAACAGTATCGCATGTTGGAGAACTTAATTCTGACCGATACCATATACAGGCAGTATACCAGAAAAAGAACCCTGCTTACCTGAAGCTTAAACGGGGCATGGATATCTTATTGTCCGCGGCGGCGCTGGTATTCCTTGCCCCTGTGTTTCTTTTCACCGCCCTGGCCATTAAGCTGGAGGATGGCGGACCGGTTTTATTTTGCCAGTACAGAGCCGGGAAAGACATGAAACCTTTTAAGATTTATAAGTTCCGCAGCATGCTTGTCAACGCGGACGCTAAAATGCCGGAGATGATGAAGGACAATGAGCAGACAGGCCATGCCTTTAAAATCAAAGACGACCCGCGGATTACCAGAGTGGGAAAATTCATCAGAAAATTTTCCATCGACGAACTGCCCCAGCTAATCAATGTCATAAAGGGCGATATGAGTATTGTCGGTCCAAGGCCGATTCTGACTTTCCAGATGGAGGAATGCAGCGGCTATGAAAGGCAGCGGCTTGTGGTTCAGCCGGGCCTGACCTGCTACTGGCAGATTGGGGGCAGGGCAAACATCGGATGGAAAGACTGGATTGAGATGGATTTGGACTACATAGAGGACATGAGCCTTTGGACGGATATTAAGATTATTGCGAGGACGGTTCCGGCGGTGTTTGACAGGGAGGGAGCGTATTAGAACTGAAATAATATGAAAAACAGAACTGTGGCTGTGGTTGTAACTTATAACAGAAAAGATTTGTTAAAAAAATGCATAGATAGCCTGCTGAAACAGGAAGGTGAGAGCTGTGATATTATCATAGTCGATAACGCCAGTACTGACGGCACGGCAGACTTTGTCCGGTGCCAATATAATGTACCGGAAGTTTTATATATGAATACAGGAGCAAACCTTGGAGGGGCCGGCGGGTTTCAATATGGTGTTAAAAAGGCAGTGCTTATGGGATATGATTATGTATGGCTCATGGATGATGATACACTGCCAGAGAAAACGGCGTTAAACAGGTTATTGGAAGTAAACAGGGAATTAAATGGAAAGTGGGGCTTTCTTTCCAGTGTGGCATATTGGACGGATGGCAGCATCTGCCGTATGAATATACAGAAAAAAAATATATATAAGCATATTGGAGAAGAGGAATACAATAAAAAGTATTCCTTTGTTAAAATGTGTTCCTTTGTATCTTTATTGGTTAAAGCAGATGTTATCAGGGAAATTGGATTGCCAATAGGTGAGTATTTTATCTGGACGGACGATTATGAGTATACAGGACGAATCTCCTCAAAGTATCCTTGTTACATGGTTCCTGGGAGCAAGGTTGTACATGCTATGAAAGTTCATACAAGAGTGAACTTTGCGACGGATGATGTATCCAGAATAAACAGATATCATTATATCTATCGTAATGATGTTCACTGTTACAGGCGGTATGGATGGCGTGGTTGGATGTATATTATACTGAAAGATATTTATACAGTAGTAAATATACTGGTAAATGCCAAGGACGGGAAACTTGACAGGATGAAGGTTGTGTGCAGAGGCTTTCGGGAAGGGCTTAAATTTAATCCTTCTGTAGAAATGCCGGAATAAATGGAAGAGAACAAAAGAAATGCTGTCATATAAAAAATAATATGGGAATTGTAATGGTATAAATGATAAAACTGGCAAATGTGAAATCATGTATTAAATATTATTGTGGCAAGGTTATAAGCCGGCGTTATACACGAAAATTGCAGACTTCAGTCAGGGAGGCAGAAATTATTTCGTTCGACTTGTTTGACACGCTGATTAAAAGAAATGTTGCAAAGCCAGAGCATGTACATAAACTTGTTCAGAGTGAATTTTTCAGACAGACAGGGATAAAACTGACTGATTATGAAAAATACAGAATTGCCGCAGAAAAAAGAGCAAGAAAAAAGAGCTCTGAAGAGGAAATATCTCTGGATGAAATATTTGATGAGCTAAGTGAGCTATCGGAAGAGTGGAAAAATATTCTGAAAAAAACTGAAAGACAAATAGAAATAGAAATCTGTACTCCTAATTTACAAATGCAGCCAGTTTATGAATATGCACTAAGAGAAAGAAAACGTATCATTATTACTTCGGATATGTATTTGGACGAGTATACTATACGGCAAATATTACGTAAATGTGGTTATAGTATATATGAAAAATTATATTTGTCCTCATCTTTTAGGTTAAGTAAATCGAGAGGCAGTATTTTTGAAATTATTAAAAGAGATTACGGTTCATGCGGGCGAAATATACTGCATATTGGAGATAATGTTAAGGGTGATTATGTAATTCCGAGAAAAAAGGGTATAAATGCTTTGTTGGTTGACGGGCAGCCGGAATTATTAAGATATTGGAAAAAATCAAATAAAGTGGTGTTAAAAGACCAATTTTTATATCAAAGATTATATTGTTTTTTAAATAATCAGGTTGGCAATGATTATGATGATGCGAAAGCTATTGGATATGAGATATTAGGGCCTTTGCTGCTTGGATATTGCAAATGGTTATACCAAAAATTAAAGGATGACAAAATAGAAAAGATTTTTTTCCTGAGCAGAGAAGGAAAGATACTGCAGGAGGCCTTTCATATTTTGTACCCGGAATGTGAAATAGAACAAACTTATCTCTATGTGTCAAGGCAGGCGCTGACTGTTCCGCAGCTTGCAGATGCGGTTGATTTTGATGAGATGGCAGAAATATTTAAATATCTCGTTCATGTGCCAACAGTAAGTATGATACCAGTCATGTGTATGCTGGACCGGAAAATCTTTCTTGAAAAAATAAATCAAATTGGTTTGAACGGTTCAATAAGGATTGATAAAATTTCAGATGAGAAAAAAATAGGATTATATAATATTATTCAGGACTTGGGAAAGGATGAGTTTAAGAGACAAAATCAGTATATTGTCAGATATCTGAAAGAAAATAACTTTGTAGGGAATATTGGTATTGTAGATATCGGATGGTCAGGTACTATGCAAAAGGCATTGCAAACATATACAGATGTTTCCAGTACAAAGCTACAGGGCTATTATCTTGGTGTAAGAAATATAGGGCTGAATGAGCAGTATGAAAGTCTTTTACGGCATGGATATATATTTAACACCAAAATAAATGAAAAATATAATTTGATGACACGGTTTACAGCAGAGATTATTGAGTTGTTATTTCTAAATACAACTGGAAGTGTATTAAAGTATAATATAGAAAACAGTCATGTTATACCGATTTTGGATATATCAGAATATGGCGAAAGAGAAAAGCTATTTATAAAATCAGTACAGATGTCAGCGTTTGAATTTCTAAGGAGAGCGAATAAGAATGTCTTTTTAATAAAAGAAGCTAAAATCCCTGAGGCTATTGTTATGAACGCATATTGCCGTTTTGCTGTGCGGCCGAATATGTCAGTTGTGAGAATATTTAATGATTTTAAAGTTCTTAACGGTAAAGTCAGGTCAATATTACCCCAATATGGGATTTTACATTATTTAACTCATGTTCGGGCATTTAGAAGGGATTTTGAAGAAAGTTCGTGCAAAATATTTTTTCTAAAAAAGATTTTTAAAATTAATCTGCCATATTTCACGCTTTTGAAGCTGCTATTATTTAGGTGCGATGGTGAAAAGATTAATAAATAATCAATATAAAGAAATTATGTTTAAATGGAATACATTGGTGTGAAATGATTAGAATACGTAAAACAATAAAAGCGGATAATTTTTTCATTTATATTTTTGTCCTTTGGTATAGCACAGAAATATTATACAATTCGACATTGAAAGACATTATGGGTATTT
>CAJTMZ010000085.1:16280-17704 GCA_910577445.1 uncultured Lachnospiraceae bacterium
ATGAATAAGATTAGTGACATAATTACATGGATTGTGTTCTTCTTACTTTTGGTTCAAATATTATTTTTACAAACATATTCAAAAAGAGAGCTGTTTCTTATAGCAGGGATTACGTTTCCCATTGTCCTAGCTACTGTATTATCAGGACATAGGACTATTATGTCCGCATGGATGTTTATAGTAGCAGCCAAGAATGTTGAGTTTAAGCAAATAATACATACGGCATATAAAATTTTATTGATTATGATACCTATTATTTTTTTGCTGTGTTTAGCAGGTATTATTGATAATAGAATATTGATGAGGGGGAGCGTACGACGTTATTCTTTAGGATTCTCACATCCAAATCAGTTAGGGTTAAGAACTTTTCAATTAGCTGCATGTCATTGCTATGTTGATAAAGATAAACTGGGGAAATGGAATTATGTAATTATATTTTTATTAACTGTTTTTTTGGTAAGAATACCTAATTCACAGGCGGCATATATTACCATGGGAATGTTTTTATTCATGCTGCTGACATATAAATATATC
The DNA here is from genome assembly GCA_910577445.1 of uncultured Lachnospiraceae bacterium. Lineage (GTDB taxonomy): Bacteria > Bacillota > Clostridia > Lachnospirales > Lachnospiraceae > Suilimivivens. Next base: position 16,815 of record CAJTMZ010000085.1, read on the forward strand.
GTTAGAAACAAGGCAATGTATATTGATTTGTTTAAAAAGTGTATGCTCTTTGGAACCTTCTGTTTAAGCTTATTTAGTGTTATATTTTCTGGTATAAATACAAATAAATATTACATTTTAGCCAAATTGGACAGTTGGCTGTCATCACGATTTTCTGTTTGCCATAAGGTATGGTCATTGTATGGTGTATCTTTCTTTGGACAAAGAATATACGTAACAGAAGACGAAAGGAGGCTGGTTGGTATTAAAAATCCTCTATGGCTTGATAATGCGTATGTAAGTATTCTTTTAAGATATGGTATATTGGTTTTTCTGATTTTTTGTTTTGGTTATTTGTATTTAATTAAAATTGTGGAGATGCAGAAAGATGATGTTCTTATGATTATATTGTTTTTATATGCATTATATGGAACGATAGAGACAGGATTATACATGATAACACATAATATTTTTCTTATCGCTTTCTCTGTTTTGATTTATGGAAAATCACTACAAGTAGAAGATAAGCCATCAAATTTGTAGCAAATGGAGAATAATTAAAATGAATATTTTGTTGATTGCAGATGGGGATACAAAATATGGTGCATCACATTCACTATTTCAATTAGTCAAAGAATTAAATTCTCTTTTTAAAATAAACATAGAAATAGTGTATCCATTTAATTCCAAGATTGAGAATAAATTAGAGGAGGTTAATACTTTTAATATTCATTATACCCCGTTTTATCAGGGGATTCCTGCAGATAAATGGAAATTTCCAATTAAATATATTATACGAGGAATAATGTACTGGTATGGACGTTTTCGGGCGGTAAAAGAAGTAGAAAAGCAGTTAGACGTTAGCAAAATAGATTTAATTCATTCAAATTCCAGCAGAGAAGACTTGGGAG
>CAJTMZ010000086.1 GCA_910577445.1 uncultured Lachnospiraceae bacterium
TTTTTACCGGCTGGATGGGCGGCCACCGTTTTTATGCAAAGCAGTATCCGACAGCGGCGCTTTATCTGGTGTTTTTCTGGACGGGATTTCCTTTCGCCATGACGCTGGTCGATTTGATGATTGCCATTCCGAAGGAAGCGGACAAAAACGGGAATATCCTGATGTGAGCCTTTTAGTCAGTTCGGGCGCGGGCCGGAAAGTACGGATATCCTGACACAGGAAAAATTTGTGAGAGCAAGAGTGTTTACAAATATCGCCAAAAAATATATACTAAGAGCAGTAAAGCATTTTCATCAGACAGATATGGAGAAAAGAAATGAATGCAATAGTAAAAGTATTAACCGGTATCCTTGCCGTTTTGGCGGTAGTTGCCTGTCTTGCTACGGTGGGTATTATCGGGTATTCAATGATTATGCCGGAAGATGATGAAGAAACTGTGCAGAACGTGGAGGAGCCGCCCGCAGAGGAGGCAAAAAACGACGGGACGCAGACAAACGACGCCGCGCAGCAGCCTGTACCCACAATGGTTCCGCAGGGAGATGAGGGAAATACGGCTCAGCCTACGCCGTTGGCGGGAGCTGCACCAACGAACCAGGGAACGGGCCAGACAAACCATGTCCATGATTATAAGGAAAGCATTGAGACAAAGGCGACATGCTACCGGGCGGGACGTCTGAAATATACCTGCGAGGAGTGCGACGACACTTACTACGTGGATGTGATGTCAACCGGACATGTGGCGGGCGAATGGGAATTATCCAGAAAAGCGGCAGCGGGTTCCGATGGTCTTCGGGTAAAGAAATGCATATACTGTGATGAGATTGTGGCTCAGGAGAATGTGCCTTTTGTAGACGAAAGCGCCGGCGCCTCACCGGGCAAAGACGGGGAAGAGGAAGGCGGTAATAATGCGTCGTCTGGCCCTCACAAGCACCAGTACGCGGCGAATACGGAGAGGGAAGCGAGCTGTACGCTTGCCGGCCTTCGGAAATATACCTGCGAATGCGGTAATTTTTATACGGAAATGATACCGGCCCTTGGCCATGTGGCTACGGACTGGGAGGTGGCTGCGGAGCCTACCACCACGAAAATGGGTACCGAGCAGAGAACCTGCAGCGTATGCGGCGTTCTTTTGGATTCAAGACCGCTTAACAAGCTGACTTCAAAACCGGCGGCGTCGGCCGACGCGTCGGGGAATAACGGAACCAGCTCGTCGGCAGCGCCGTCCTCATCAGGCGGAAACAACCAGTCCCAGGCTTCCGGAGCCCCGGACGGCAACGCTTCGCCTTCGGCGTCGTCTCATTCCCATGAGTACCAGTCCTACATATTGAAGCACGCGACCTGTACGCAGGAAGGAATCCGCTCCTTTATCTGCGGCTGCGGCAGCAGCTACGCGGAGTCCATAGAGCGCGATTTGAACAGTCACACCTATCGGGCCACAGTCATACCGGCCACCAATGCGACACAGGGCTACACGGTTTACGCCTGTGTGAGATGCAATTACAGTTATGTTGACAACTACACACCGGCTTTAGGGAATCAATAAGCATAATCCCTCCGCTCTTTGCATATAAAATCATAAGAGCAGGAGGGATTTATTATGTATGCAGAGCGAAACGCAGAAGAGGTGATAAGACAGTTTGAAAGCAGCAGGGAGAGAGGACTTTCTGCGGCTGTGGCAGAGGAAAGACTTGGCGGGTACGGTCTAAATAAGCTGGAAGAACAGAAGAAAAAAGGGGTTTTTGCGCTGTTTATGGAGCAGTTAAACGACCCCCTTATTTATATCCTGATGGCGGCCATCGCCATCTCTCTTTTCCTTGGGGAGGCGGGAGACGCGGCAATCATAGCGGCGGTGATTCTGCTCAATTCCATTGTGGGCGTGATTCAGGAGGACAAGGCCCGGAAAGCGATTGAGGCGCTGCAGCAGCTATCGAGCCCCAAAGCGCTGGTTTTGCGGGAGGGCAGAGCGTGCGAGATTGAAAGCGCGAAGCTTGTGCCGGGAGATATCGTATTTCTGGAGGCAGGGCGTCAGGTGCCGGCAGACTTGCGGCTGATTGAGAGCGTGAATCTGAAAATAGAGGAATCGGCTCTTACAGGGGAATCGGTGCCTGTGGACAAGACTTCGGAAAAACTTCCTCCCGGGGAAAAAAGCATCGGCGATAAAGTCAACATGGCCTATATGTCAACCACGGTTTCCTACGGGCGCGGCGTGGGTATTGTGACAGGGACGGGAATGGCTACGGAAATCGGGAAAATCGCGGGCTTGATTGACGCGGGAGGCGGCGAGATGACTCCGCTTCAAAGGCGGCTCGCGGACCTTGGGAAGCTGCTCAGTGTTCTTGCGATAGGCGTATGCGTCTTTTTGTTTGTGGTGGCGGTGCTGCAGAAGCGGGATGTGGGGGACATGCTTCTGACGGCCATATCCCTTGCGGTGGCGGCCGTGCCGGAGGGCCTTGCGGCAATCGTTACCATTGTACTTGCCTTAAGCGTTTCCCGAATGGTAAAGGTGGGAACCATTGTCCGGCGGCTCCCTTCCGTGGAAACCTTAGGGGCGGTAAATACGGTGTGTTCGGATAAGACAGGCACCCTCACGCAGAACCGGATGACGGTAAAAGAATGCTATGTGGACGGACAGCTTGTGGAGGAAAAGGCTCTGGATTCGGAAAAGAACGCTCTTTTTCTGGAAGCCTGCACGCTGTGCAATGACGCGGCGATAGACGGAAACCGGCTGGGCGACCCCACGGAGCTGGCGCTGCTTGATTTGGCAAGAGAACACGGATTTGAGAAGAAAAAGTTAGAGGCAAAACTGCCCCGTATCGACGAGAGGGCTTTTGACTCGGACCGAAAAAGAATGACCACCGTACACAGGCGCGCCGGGGGAGCCGATACGGAAAAAATTGCCTATATCAAAGGGGCAGCCGACGAGATGATTGCCATGTGTACGTCCGTTTCCATGCACGGCAGGGAAGTGGCCTTTTCCGCTAAGGCAAAGCGGGAAGCCAGAGAGGCCGTGGAGGAAATGGCAAACAGGGCTTACCGGGTGCTTGCGGTGGCGGCAAAGCATAAGGGAGATTTGAAGGACGAAAAAAACATGGTGTTCCTGGGGCTGGTGGGTATGATAGACCCGCCACGGAAAGAGGCTAAAGGAGCGGTGGAGAGCTTTCAGGGAGCCCATGTGGATACGGTGATGATAACCGGGGACCATGTGGACACCGCTTTTGCAATCGCAAGGGATTTGGGAATTGCAAAGAGCAGGGAAGAATGCATGACCGGTGCGGAGATAGAGGCCATGGACGGGGAGACTTTCCGGAAAAAGGCGGAGGGCATCCGCGTGTTCGCCAGAGTTTCTCCCGAGCATAAGGTGCGGATTGTGGAGGCCCTCAAAGCCGGCGGTAAGATTGTGGCGATGACCGGGGACGGCGTAAACGACGCCCCTTCCCTGAAGGCGGCGGATGTGGGAATTGCCATGGGAAAGGAAGGGACGGACGTGGCGAGAGGAGCGGCGGATTTGGTGCTCACGGACGACAATTTCGCCACCATTGAGAAAGCCATGAAGGAAGGACGGGGGATTTATGAAAATATCCGCAAAACCATTTTGTTTTTGCTCTCCTCCAACTTCGGGGAAATTATCACCATGCTTGCGGCGGTGCTTGTGGGCTTTCCCTCGCCCCTGAAAGCAAGCCATATTCTGTGGATTAACCTGATTACGGACTCCCTTCCGGCGCTGGCCCTTGGGATGGACAAAAACGACGGGGAAGCGCTTATGAAGGAAAAACCCAGAAAAAGCTCCGACAGCCTGTTTGCCCACGGCGGGCTTAGCTGTACGGTGTGCTACGGCGTGGTAATCGGCCTCATCAGCCTTCTGGCCTTTCTCACGGTTCCCTACGGCGAGCTGCTTCGGCAGCATCTTCCGGTTACCTTACAGAATCTGGAAAAAATTCTGCGCCTGGCCCCGGTTTTGAACAGGGCGCAGACCCACGCGTTCACCGTACTGGGGATGAGCCAGCTTGTGCACGCGGTGGGAATGCGGGACACCAATAAATCGGTGTTTGGTATGAACCATCTGGAAAACCGGTACATGATTGTGGCGTGGGGCGCCGGGCTTGCTTTACAGGCGCTTGTTACGGAAATCCCTTATTTTATCGGGCTTTTTGGCACCAGCCGTTTAAGCCTTTCGGAGTGGGGCGTTCTGGGAGCTTTATCCTGCGTTCCGCTGGTAATCCATGAGCTTTTGGTTCTTTCCGAGACCCTTCTTAAAAAGGCCGGCGCGGAGGAATCAGAAGATGCGGACAAAGGCCAGGGCCATCAGGATGAGGGCCGAAAGCCAGGCGAAGCTGCGGGAGCTCTTTGACGCAAGGAGCCGTCCCGTAAAAAGTCCCAGCCTTAACGCAAGAAAGTGAATAAGGGTGGTTAAAATAAAAATTACCGCAGGAGGTAAGGATACCGTTCCGGTACAAAGTCCCGCCGAGATATTGTCAACGGAAAGGGCGAAAGCAAGAAGAGCTGCCTCTTTGCCGGAAAGTACGGTTTTGTCGTCTTTGTTAATTTTTCGGGAAAGATTTCGGGTGGTAAAGCCGGATTTCTGGTGGCGCCGGGAAGCGGCCGCGTCATAAAATTTATAAAGCGCGAGAAGGAAAAGCACCAGGAAGGAAATTATTTTTGTAAGGCCGTCGGGAATCAGCGCAAGGAGCAGGTTTCCGGCGAACAAGGAAGCGGTCAGCATGCCGCCGGAGAGCAGCGCGATGATGGACAGGGAGGAAAAAGGCACCCACACATCTTCCACACCGTAGGATAATCCGGCGGCAAATGCGTCCATGGAAAGAACTATCACCAGTAATAAGAAAAAGTAAACAGATAAATTCATATTAATTTGTGCATTACTGCTGCCTTTAGCGTTTGCTATATCATATTCCGGTATGTTATAATTTGCTTATAATATGATGAAAATTTTGTCGGTACGGGCAGAAGGAAGGTACAAAAGTCATATGATGAGTCAAAAGGTATGCGTGCTCACGGGAAAGACAGGCGCTAAGGAATATTCCATGTTGGAAAAGTATGCCAGCGAGGGATGCAGAATTGCTTTCATGGATACAAACAAAGAGCTTGGCCGGTTAATTAAGGAGGAACTGGAGCGGCTTTACAATGTTGCGGTGTTCTTTTTTCATGGTGATGTGGAAAGTGAAGAGGACAGGGATATTTTTTTCACAGCGGTACAGGAGATGTACGGCAGAATGGATTATATCCTCTGGTCAGGAGAATAAATACGGAACTGGAAAACAACGGATGCGGAACCGGAAAACAGCAGATGCGTAACTGGATTGGAGGGATGAAATGAAACTTATTTTTGTAGGAGCGGCCCACGAAGTGACAGGAAGCTGCCATTATCTGAATGCCTGCGGCAAGCATATACTTGTCGATTACGGTATGGAACAGGGCGTTAACGTGTTTGAAAACTGTGAACTGCCGGTAGCGGAAGCAAGTATCGACTATGTGCTGCTTACCCATGCCCATGTTGACCATTCGGGCATGATTCCTCAGTTGACGGCCAGAGGATTCAGGGGACAGATTTATACTACGGAGGCTACCGCCGATTTGTGCAGTATTATGTTAAGAGACTGCGCCCATATCCAGATGCAGGAAACGGAATGGAAAAACCGCAAGGCAAAAAGGCGGGAAGGTATGGAGGTCAGCGAGCCCGTATACACCATGGAGGACGCGGACGCGGCCATCAAACAGCTAGTCCCCTGCAGCTACGGAAAAGAAATCAATCTCTGCGAGGGAATCAGGATACGGTTTACCGATGTAGGGCACCTTCTCGGCTCCGCGAGTATCGAAGTGTGGGCGACAGAGGAGGGCACTACAAGAAAGCTGGTTTTCTCCGGCGATATCGGAAACAAAAACCATCCGCTCATTAAGGAACCCACCATGACGGAAGAGGCGGATTACGTGGTGATGGAATCCACCTACGGGGACAGGCTCCATCCCGAAAGCACGCTGGATTATGTGACAGAGCTGGCCGCAATTATCAAAAAGACCATGGACAAGGGCGGAAACGTGGTAATTCCCTCTTTTGCAGTGGGAAGAACCCAGGAGATTTTATATTTCCTGCGGAAGATTAAGGAAGCAAGGCTTGTAAAGGGGCATGAAAATTTCCCGGTTTATGTGGACAGCCCTCTGGCGGTGGAAGCTACCAATATCTTTTATAAAAATGAGGAAACCTGTTTTGACGAGGAGGCTATGAAGCTGGTGAGAGAGGGCATCAATCCGATTTCATTTCCGGGGCTTCATCTTACCATTACCAGCGAGGAATCAAAAGAAATCAATTTTGATAACGTGCCTAAGGTTATCATTTCGGCCTCGGGCATGTGTGAGGCCGGAAGAATCCGCCATCATTTAAAGCACAATCTCTGGCGGCCGGAGTGCACCATTCTTTTCGTGGGCTATCAGGCGGCAGGCACTTTGGGACGGGCGCTGGTGGAAGGCTTAAAGGAAGTGAAGCTTTTCGGGGAAACCATTTATGTGAGGGCTTCCATTCAGGGACTGGCAGGCATGTCGGGACACGCCGATAAAAACGGGCTGATTGAGTGGGTGAAGGGCTTTAAGGAAAAACCCAGAAAGGTATTTCTCGTCCACGGGGACGACGCTTCCTGCAAGGCGCTTGCCGAGTGCCTTAAGGTGGAGCATGGACTTAGCGCCTATGCCCCGTACAGCGGAACGGAGTTTAACCTGATTACAGGAAAACTGGAATACGAGGCAGAGCCGATTCCTGTGAAGAAGAAAGCAAGAGTATCCGATGTATTTGCGCGCCTTTTGGCTGCCGGACAAAGGCTGCTTGCCGTTATTCACAAGAATGAAGGCGGAGCCAATAAGGATTTGGCGAAGTTTGCCGACCAGGTAAATTCACTTTGCGATAAGTGGGAAACATGAAAAGAGTCACGCAGTCTGCAAAGCACACAGACTAAGTGATTCCGGCTTCATATAAGAAGGGACTGTCGCATTAAGACCGGAGTATACGGGATAGGGTATAATCCTCGTTTTCTTAATGCGGCAGCCCTTTCCGCGTATTTGCGGAAGATGTGAAGCGAATAGATAGAAGATAGAAAGAAAAGAGAACAGGAGATGACGATATGAGCGTGGCGGATGAAATTTTTATAAATATGTGCCGGGATATTCTGGAGAACGGAACCAGTACGGAGGGGGAGAAAGTGCGGCCGCACTGGGCGGACGGGACGCCGGCTTATACCGTCAAGAAGTTTGGTGTGGTAAACAGATATGACCTTTCCAGGGAATTTCCTGTTATGACGCTGCGGAGGACGGCGATTAAAAGCGCGGTGGACGAGATGCTCTGGATTTGGCAGAAGAAGTCCAACAATATCAATGACCTTCACAGCCATATCTGGGACGAGTGGGCGGACGGGGACGGCTCAATCGGAAAGGCGTACGGCTATCAGATGGGTGTAAAGCATCAGTATAAAGAGGGCATGATGGACCAGGTGGACAGAGTGATTTTTGATTTGAAAAACAATCCTTTCAGCCGGCGGATTCTGACGAACCTTTATGTGCATCAGGATTTGCACGAAATGAATCTTTACCCCTGCGCCTACAGCATGACCTTCAATGTGACGCAGAAAAAGGGCGCGGATAAGCTTACGCTGAACGCTATTTTGAACCAGCGTTCCCAGGATGTGCTTACCGCCAACAACTGGAACGTGGCGCAGTACGCGGTGCTTGTGCATATGCTTGCGCAGGTCTGCGATATGAAAGCGGGAGAGCTGGTGCATGTGATTGGCGACGCCCATATTTATGACAGGCATATTCCGTTAGTGAAAGAGCTGATTGAAAGAACGCCATATCCGGCTCCTTCTTTCTGGCTGAATCCGGATGTAAAGGATTTTTATCAGTTTACAAGAAATGACGTGAGACTGGATAATTACGTGACGGGGGAACAGATAAAGGATATTCCGGTGGCGGTGTGATTTCCGGCGGCGGGAGAAGGAAGCGTACGCAGCATATTTCCTTGCAGAATATTCCTTGAATCTGTTTGGCGCTCATTTCCGCAGCCGCCGCCATTCCTCCTCCGTACAGCCGCATTCGCTGTATCTGGCCTTTTCATAGCCGGCATGGAGTATCCGGCGGGATTCGTCTGCGGAAAGTCCGGCGGCAGTTTCCAGTTCGGACGGAGTTTCAGTGCCCTTCGGAGAACTTTTCAGAGTTTTCCGGAGGGTTTTCTTATAGTATTTCCGAATCCGCAGATTGACGGATAGGTCAGAAGCGGAAACGGATTTTTTCTTTTTCAGGGAGAGATTCCTGTCGGAAAAGCTTTTTTCCAGAAAACGGATTTCATCTTCCGACTCCGCGGCAAAAAATTCCCCGGCTTTCTTACAAGCGCGGTAAATCATAATGAGAAGGGCCCCGCAGACGATTAAGCTGAGCAGATAAAAGAGCAGGGTAAAAAAATGCTGAAGCCATATAGGCGGCTCCACCGCTTCCTCCATGGACAAAAGTTCCTCCATAGCGGGATTCATCCCTTTGGGAGCCGGCGTTTCCATTTCCGGAATATCCGCGGGAAGCTCATACTCTATGGGAGTAAGGGCGCTTAACGGCTCTTTGCCGTAGAGAAGGGAAGGCAGTACAAACAGAAGCAGAATTAAAAAGGCCATGCCGAAGATGATTTTTACCACCTTTTTCATGGTCGGCACGGGCAGGTTCGCAGTGCGCTCGTGTTCCCGCAGAAAGCGGTAAAAACGTTCCGTAAACTGCCAGGTAAAGCATATAAACACATCCGCAAGGAAAAGGTAAAAGGCCATGTGCCAGTAGAGAGAGGATTTTACAAGCGCGCCGATTACATAGTGGATGGCAAAGAAAATCCAGTGGAGGGGATGGGGAACCTCCAGAAAGACCGAAACCTCAGGTTCTTCCAAAATAAGCCGCCCGGTTTCGGAAACAGGCATTTCTTTCAGGGCCTTTTGAAGCTGTCCCTTTTTGATGCGGATATAGCTTCGGATTAGAAAAAGAAGCAGGGATAAAATTCCGGCGAGAATGCCGCCGGCGTAAAGGACGGCGGGAGTTTCTCCGCTTCCCGGGCTTTTTAAAACGGAGCAAAGAAAATACGCGGCGTATCCCCCTGATATTCCCGTAAAAAGGGAAACCAGCATTCCAAAAAGGAGATAGGGGATAAGGCGTTTGATTTTTCTGATGCCGTAAAAGCTCAAAACGACGGGAATAAGAAGGAGGATGCCCGTAAAGCAAAAGGCCGCGCCCTGTGGGCCGTCCATGGAAAGGGCGGCGGCAGCCGGAGGGTAAAAAACCCAGAAAAGGGCCAGCGCGTGGAGAAAGCCTGTAATTTTTAACAGCGGAGTCTGGTTCAACTTCATATTATTTTCCTTTACGTTAAATTTCCCAGAGGATACGTTTTATGCCCGGCTCGTTAAAAGACGTAAGAAGGGCGGCGTCGGCCGGACGTATGGGAAGAACCCACAAAACCTCGTTATTTGCCTTTGCAAGCCGGCGCAGGCTCTGCAGTAGGGTATCTTCTCTGTTTTTTGAGATAAAGACATAAGTGTGGCCGGATTTTTTTAAGACGGCTTCCTCCCCTAAAAGCGTTTCCATTTCCAGAGCAATGTTCGTGCTGTCCATGCGGGCAAGGGCCTGATTCAGGAAAGTGATATCCCGGCTTTCCGCATTTACCGTCATGGAAAAGGGGATTTTCGCCGCCGGGGCGGTATCTGCTGCGGTCTGCGTGGTTTCGGCATGGAAATTTCGGGCGTCGGGCGCGCTGCCGTGGACATTTACCGCGTTGCTTATTATGCGGAAGGACATGCGGCTTTTGGCGAGGCGGGCCGACAGCGAGGAGGCAATCCGGATGGTTTCCTCCACCAAATCCCCATATTTTAAAATCAATTGGTCCTCCATATCAAAAATCAGAGTAAGCCTTATATCGGTGGTGGAGTCAAACTGGTTGGTCATAAGCTCTCCCGTCCGGGCGCTGGCTTTCCAGTTAATATGGTTTACCGGGTCCTCCCTCCGGTATTCCCGGATTCCGGAAAATTCAAAGGGGTCGGGCAGCAGACGGCTTCTTGCGAGCGCCGACCCGGAAATGGCGCGGCAGAGCACGGCAATCCGGCGGGTATCTGCCTGACGCGGATAGACATAAAGGAAAGTCCGGGAAGGGAAATCCGCGTAATAGCCGGAACGGAAAAAGAAGTCATAGCCGATGGCAGTGACCTCGTAAATCTGATAGAATCCTCTTTTTCCGGCGGTAAAGGGCAGGGTGCGCTCGATTTTCTGATGAAAGAGAAAGGAAAACACATCCCTTTTATAGCAGTTGTCCGTGGCGTTTGTGTTGGCTCTGGCTTCGTTTAAAAATTCCAGATTCCTGTTGGAGGAAAAGCGGACCTCCAGAGCCGGAAGAGGAAGAATCTTGTCGTTTATGACCGTTTCCCGCATGGCGGAACGTTCTCCCTCGTAAAGGCAGCGTTCCGTAAATTCAATCCGGACAGACAGCCCTTTGTTCCAGTAATTTTTATAAAGAATACGGCTGGAAAGCCAGGCGAGAAGGATTCCCAGAAGAAGTAAAAAGAACATGGCCCTACCTTTCTGTCCAGTTTTCCGTTGGAACCGGGACGGAGCAAAGCACGTCTTCTATGACACGGTCCGCGGACCGTTCAAAATCCGCGCCGGAAAGGAGTAAGAGGCGGTGGGCAAGCACGAAAGGCGCGATTTCCTTGATGTCCTCGGGAACCACATAAGTGCGTCCGCTTATCATGGCCCTTGCCTGGGACGCGCGAAGGAGAGCCAGCGTTCCTCTGGGGCTGACGCCGCAGGCCGCTCCCGGGTGCTTTCTTGTGCCGTGGACAAGGGCCGCCATATAGTTTAAAAGCTCCGGGTGTATGTAAACGTTCTGACATTCATTCTGGAGGGCGAGGATTTCGCCTTTGCCGCAGACCGGCCGAAGTTCGTCAAGAGGGGTTTTTTGCATGTATCGCTCCATCAGGGCCACTTCCTCCCCTTCCGTCAGGGAAGCCATGGAAATTTTTATAAGAAAGCGGTCCATTTGGGCTTCCGGCAAGGGAAAGGTCCCTAAGGTTTCCAGAGGATTCTGTGTGGCAATCACCAGAAAAGGTTCTTCCAGAAGACGGGTTTTTCCGTCCACGGTTATCTGGCGCTCCGCCATGCACTCCAAAAGGCTGCTCTGGGTTTTGGGCGTCGCGCGGTTGATTTCGTCCGCCAGCAGGATATGGCAGAAAGCCGGGCCTTTTGCAAAAACAAACTGGCCCTGCCTGTTGTCAAAATAGTTAAGGCCGGTGATGTCGGAGGGCAGCAAATCCGGCGTAAACTGGATTCGGCCATAGTCGGCGTCAATGGATTTTGCCAGCGATTTTGCCAGCATGGTTTTCCCCGTACCCGGTACGTCCTCAAGAAGTACGTGCCCCCGGGAAAGGAGGGCGGTCAGCAAAAGCGTTATGGTGCTTTCGTTTCCGATTATGACTCTGGAAATATTACGGCGCAGCGCGTCAAGTACTGATAGGTCCATGGTAAAGCCTCCTTTTTTTCCAGTATATCCGTTTCGGTTCTTAAAAGCAATAAATCTTTCACGACAGCCACTTTTCCGGCCGTTCATTTTATGTTATATTTTATCAGAAAGAAAAATACACAAAGGGAAAGGACTGACAATATGAATTTAATCGCGGCAGTAGACGAAAACTGGGCAATTGGAAATAAAGGGGAACTCTTAATTACCATTCCGGCGGACCATAAGCTTTTCCGTCAGGAGACAATGGGGAAAGTAGTGGTGTACGGCAGAAAGACGCTGGCGACGTTTCCGCAGGGACTTCCCCTGAAAGGGCGTGACAATATTATTTTATCCTCCAATCCGTCTTATACGGTAAAAGACGCGGTGGTGGTTCACAATCTGGAGGAACTTCTGGAGGAGCTGAAAAAATACGATACGAAAGACGTCTATATTATCGGAGGGGAGAGCGTGTACCGGCAGCTTCTGCCTTACTGCGACACGGCGCATATTACGAAGATAGACCACGCATACGAGGCGGACGCTCACATACCCAATCTGGACGAGCTGCCAAAATGGCGGATAACGGCGGACAGCGACGAACAGGTTTACTTTGATATTACTTACCGTTTCCTTAAATATGAACGCTCTTGACTTTTGCAAAAAATGGGATAATAATAAGAAAAAAACTTGTGAGGGGAGCGTGGGATGATGGAAAAGAAAAATATCGACTGGGCCAATCTTGGATTTGGATATATTAAGACAGATTACCGGTTTGCAGCTAATTATAAAGACGGCGCCTGGGAAGAAGGCGGCCTGACGCAGGAGGCGAATCTGGTTATCAACGAGTGCGCGGGGGTTTTGCAGTATGCGCAGACAATATTTGAGGGGATGAAAGCCTACACCACGGCCGACGGACGGATTGTCACTTTCCGCCCTGATTTAAACGCAGAGAGAATGGAGCAGAGCGCGAAAAGGCTGGAGATGCCGGTTTTCCCGAAAGAGAAATTTGTGGAAGCGGTGCTTAAGACCATAGGCGCCAATGCGGCCTACGTGCCTCCTTACGGAAGCGGCGCAACCTTGTATGTGCGCCCGTTTATGTTCGGAAGCAGTCCCGTTATTGGGGTAAAGCCCGCGGATGAATATCAGTTCAGGGTATTTACCACACCGGTAGGTCCCTATTTTAAGGGCGGCGTAAAGCCTCTCACGATTCGGGTAAGCGATTTTGACAGAGCGGCCCCACGGGGAACGGGACATATCAAAGCCGGACTCAATTATGCCATGAGCCTTCATGCGATTGTGGATGCTCACAATCAGGGATACGATGAAAATATGTATCTGGACGCGGGAACCAGAACAAAGGTGGAAGAGACAGGAGGAGCGAATTTCCTGTTCGTGACAAAGGACGGCAAGGTGGTAACGCCCAAGTCGGACAGCATTCTTCCCTCCATAACACGGCGTTCTCTGGTGCAGGTTGCAAAAGAATATCTCGGACTTGAAGCGGAAGAGAGAGAGGTTTATCTGGAGGAACTTCCTGATTTCGCCGAATGCGGACTCTGCGGAACGGCGGCGGTGATTTCTCCCGTAGGCAAGGTGGTTGACCACGGCAGGGAAATCTGTTTTGCGGGCGGAATGACGGAAATGGGGCCTGTGACGAAAAAGCTCTACGAAACGCTGACAGGAATCCAGATGGGAACCATCAAGGCGCCCGAGGGCTGGGTGGTTGAAGTGAAAAGCAGATAAAAAAGAGAGGACATTACGGTGCGATTATTTCGATATGATAAGCACAATAGTGTCCTTTTTTTGAGCGTCAAAAGAAGTTAATTAAAAATAAAGTGGAAAAATAACAGAAAAAAGAACGCTTGTTCCGGATAGGTAAATAGTGTATACTTAAAAAGTATTGTAGCCACAAAATATGAAGGCGCAAGCATTTTTGATGGTGGTGAACTGAAAGCAACCTCAAGTAAGGGCGCAAATCGTTTGGTAGACGATTGCTCTGCACCGACTGTAACGGATAAGGAGGTAAGATGACAGTTGCAGAAATCATTCGCGGTGAATCGAAGAATATTGAGTTCAAGGAGATGCTCCCGAAGAACTCGGAGAAATACACAAAGACGGTAGTAGCCTATGCCAATACGCAGGGAGGCAAGCTCTTTTTTGGCGTGGTGGACGAGACGCGTGAAATGTGTGCAGGTGGCAATTTATGATGACCGTTTGGAGGTGACATCGCCGGGAGGACTTTATAACGGACTGACCTTTGAGGAAGCCTTGCAGGGACATTCCAGGCTGAGAAACCGTGCTGTTGCCAATGTATTCAGACAGATTGGGCTGGTTGAGGCATGGGGAACCGGTCTCCAGCGGATTCAGAATGCCGCAAAGGAATATGAACTGCCGGAGCCTGAGTTTATCGAGATGCCGGAGTCTTTCCGGGTGAATTTATACCGCAATTTACTACCGATGCATGGCATCGGTCAAGCATCGGCAGAACATCGGCAGAACATCGGTGGTGAATCGGCGGAGCGTCGGTCTGACGACGGCGTTGAATTGAATGCCACCCAGCGCAGGATTGTGGAGATGTTATCTGTGGATTCCGGAATGACCGGTGCGGCTCTGGCAGAGCAGATTGGCATATCAAAGAGAAATATAGAGACCAATATCAAGAAATTGAAGGAGCTGGGGATTCTTATCCGCCATGGTTCATCCAAGAGCGGCTATTGGGAAGTCGTGATAGTTGGGTACTCGAAGTAACTTTAAAATTGTTCCGGCCAAAGGCCCCTTGCAGGGTTTGGCGGAAACGCATACAGGAGGTTTTATGGAAGCAAGAGAAGTGCTTGAACAGGTAAAATCGGGCGCACTTTCCGTGGAGGAAGCGGAAAAGTATTTCAGGAGACAGCCCTATGAGGAAATGGGCTACGCCAAGTTAGATACCCACAGGGAAATCCGCTCCGGCTTTCCCGAGGTGGTTTTCTGCAGCGGGAAACCCGATGAATATCTGGTGAACATTTACCGGAAAATGTATGAGGAAAACGGCGAGGTCTTCGGAACCCGGGCGGAAAGCCGCCAGTACGAACTTGTGAGAGCGGTTCTGCCAAAGGTGGTTTACGACGGGGTATCCCGCATCTTAAAAATAGAAAAAAGCGGAAAGCAAAGACAGGGAAAAATCGCCGTCTGTACTGCGGGCACCGCGGATATTCCGGTTGCGGAGGAGGCGGCCCAGACTGCGGAGTATTTCGGGTCAAATGTAGAGAGGATTTACGACGTGGGGGTCAGCGGCCTGCACAGGCTTTTATCCCGTCTGGACGTGATTCAGAGCGCCAACTGCGTGGTGGCGGTGGCCGGTATGGAGGGCGCGCTTGCCAGCGTGATTGGCGGACTGGTGAGCAGGCCGGTGATTGCCGTGCCGACATCTATCGGATACGGGGCGAGTATGCACGGCCTGTCGGCGCTTCTTACGATGATAAATTCCTGCGCCAACGGGATTGCCGTGGTGAATATTGACAACGGTTACGGAGCAGGCTATATTGCCACACAGATTAACCGGCTTGGAACATGTGAAAAAGACCACCGGGGCTGAAAGCCCCTTACGGGTGATTTAGGGTTTTACATTTAATCTTAAGAATAGGTACGGACTGGAAAGGAGAAGCAGTCAGATGGGAAAAACACTGTATCTGGAATGTAATTCAGGAATCAGCGGCGATATGACGGTGGCGGCGCTGATTGATTTGGGAGCGGACAGTAAGGTGCTTACGGAGGCGTTGGCAAGCCTTCCGATACAGGGATTTGAAACGGAAATCAGCAGGGTAAAAAAGGCGGGACTGGATGCTTGTGATTTTAATGTTAAACTGGATAAAGCCCATGAGAATCACGACCATGATATGGAATATCTTCACGGGCATACCCACGACCACGGCCATGCCGCCGCAAAAGACCATATCCACGACCACGGTCAAGCCGCCGCAAAAGAGCATGCGCACGACCAAAGTCAAGCCGTCGCGGAAGAGCATGCGCACGACCACGGTCAAGCCGCCGCGGAAGACCATGCGCATATCCACAGCCATGAAGCCGGGGCTCATACCCACAGCCATGAACATCATCATGCCCACGAGCACAGGGGGCTTTCGGAAATACTGGATATCATCGCCCGGGCAGGCATTACAAAGCGGGCAAAGGAGATGGCGGTGAAAATCTTCAACGTGCTGGCTGACGCGGAGGCGAAGGCCCACGGCGTGCCCAGGGAGGAAGTGCATTTCCATGAGGTAGGCGCGGTGGACTCCATTGTGGATATTGTGGCCGCCGCGGTATGTCTGGACAATTTAGACATCACGGAAGTGATTGTGCCGTTTCTGTGCGAGGGTAAGGGAACCGTAAGGTGCCAGCACGGCATTCTTCCGGTGCCGGTGCCGGCGGTAACTAACATTATTGAGGCGCATTCCATTCCTGTCAAAATCACGGAGGTGTCGGGAGAGCTGGTAACGCCCACGGGGGCAGCGATTGTGGCGGCCGCCGCGACTTCTTTCCGGCTTCCTGAAAAGTTCATCATTCGGAAAACGGGTATGGGAGCGGGAAAGCGGAATTATGAGAGGCCGAGCCTTCTGCGCGCCATGCTGATTGAAGCGGCAGACGAAACGGATAAGGGCGTAGACGAGGCCGGGGACGGCAGCAAAGATAAAAATAAAGATGCGATATACCGCCTGGAAACCAACATCGACGACTGCACCGGGGAGCTGCTTGGCTATGTGATGGAGCGGCTTTTGAAAGCCGGGGCAAGAGATGTGCATTTTATCCCCGTATATATGAAAAAGAACAGGCCGGCCTTTGAGCTTACGGTGATTTGCGACGAGGAAAAGATAAAGGAACTGGAGCGGATTATATTCCTTGAAACAACAACAATCGGCATACGCAGGGTAAAAATGGAACGGAGCATACTGCCTAGGGAAAGCGTAACCGTATCGTTGAAAGAAGGAGAGATGAAAGCCAAGAAGTGCGTACTGCCGGACGGAGAGGTAAGGTATTATCCGGAGTATGAGAGCGCGGCGCAGCTTGCCGGAAAAAGCGGCCTGCCGCTGTGGCAGGTGCTTTCTTCCTTTGCGGGCAAAGAGGCGGAATAGATTTCAGTCCGGTTTGGGAACGGGAATGGCGATATCCATACTTCCCGACCGGAACCCCTCCAAATCCAGCGTGATATAATCGTAGCCAAGACTCTTCAAATAAGCGGTGATTTCCTCGCTGTGCTGCAAAAGCGCGGGAAATGCCGCTTTATCTGTTTCAATTCTGGCAATCCGGTCATGTATCCGGAGACGCACGTTATAAAAGCCAAGATTTTTCAGGTAAGCTTCTCCCTTTTCCACCAGCGCCATGGCCTCATAGGACAGCGCCGTCCCGTAAGGAAACCTTGTGGCAAGGCAGGGGGTGGAGGGCTTTGAAGCGGCGGAAAGACCGTATTCTTCCGCCAGGTTCCGCACGTCTTGTTTTGTCATGCCCGCCTCTGCAAGAGGGCTTATGATGCAAAGCTCTTTAAGGGCCCTGATGCCGGGGCGGTACACATGAAGGTCGTCCTCATTGGTGCCCTCTATGATTGTGCTTACGCCAAGGCTCTCTGCCCTCTCCAGCATTTTCATAAACAGATGCTTTTTGCATAAATAGCAGCGGTTTGCGGGATTGTTCAAAATTCCGGCTTCCTGCAGTTCGTCCACGGTAATTACCAGATGACGGGCGCCTATTTCCGAGCATATTTTCCGGGCGTCCGCCATATCGCCGGCGGGATGGAGCTTTGTCTGCATGGTTACGGCGTATACGGCGCCTCCCTTTTCTTTTGCGAAATCACAGGCGATTTTCAAAAGCAGGCTGCTGTCCACGCCGCCGGAAAAGGCGACGATAAGGTCCTTATCGGAGAAATCTTTCATTATCTGCAAGAGAAGTTCTTTTTTGCGGGAACAGGTTTGCATTTTCCATCCTCCTTTGTGGCGGTTTTTCTTTACTATAGTGCATGGAGAGAATAAATTCAATCTTTTTGTAGCGGCCCCACGGAAATCAATTTTCAGATTCCGGTGAGAGTATGCAGAGTCAGAAAGGCTGTC
>CAJTMZ010000087.1 GCA_910577445.1 uncultured Lachnospiraceae bacterium
GTAACGTTTTGAATGCCGATTACACGGCTGGTATTTTCAGCCACAACGGAGACAATCACGCTCATTCCAAAAACCCCGTGGGCGGCAAAGGTTTTTAAATCCGCCTGAATACCCGCGCCGCCGCTGCAGTCGGAGCCTGCAATACTTAATACTTTTTTCATAAATTTACTACCTCTCTTTCGTTTGTTTTTATATCTGGTTTTTTAGAACGCAAAAAAAGCTCCCGAAAAATCAGAAGCTCTTTCAAACGCCGTGTCTGCATTGTTGCCGGCTCATTTTGTGCATGGTTATGGCGTAAGAAATTGCTTCCCTACGCCGGTATTAGCCGACAGGTCCAGAGGTCAGGTCTCACCTTTTTCAACTTGTTCAGTTCCCTCGCAAACGTGTATTTTAAATATTCAATTATCCTATCAGTACATTTTTTCCCTCAAAGGCAAAGCCGTATTTCCTGATTTTCTCCGCCGGAATTCCTTTTTTCACAAGCTCCGTCCCGTACCGCTTTTCCTCAATCTGAGCAAGCGCAGACCTTACGGTATCTTCAAGGCTTTTGTCTTTTCTTGGATTGTATACCTTAAATTCAATTATAAAGGCGTCAAGTCCCGGCTTTTTGGGCGCCAACATAATATCATACCTGCCAAAGCCGCTTTCCCGGTTGGAGGTAATTGTATATCTGTCCGCCAAATCCACCATCAGACCCAATACGAATCCATGATAAAAACGCTCTGGCTCCAACTGTCCCGAAGCCCGTTTTCCGGTATCAAAAAAGCTGAAAGTTTCATTGGCGACACGATTCATATATTCATTCATGGCATCCAGGTCACCAAGAAGCAGCGCATCAAGAAATACGCCGTAAGCGTAAGTGTATTCCGAAAACCAGTCCTCAATCATCTGCTCGAACACTACCCTAACTTCCCTGTTCGTCAGCTTAAGGTCACATTCCGTTTTCCCGTCATTAATCTCGAAGCTCTCCAGTCTTAAATAGCCGCTGGCAAGTAACAGGCTCCATATGGCACTGGTTCTGTGGTTCATTTGATTAAACACAATCTGCTCGTCAATTATTGCGTGAAGCACTCCGCCATGAAGTAAATCCTCCATCGTTATCTTTACCGCCGGCTCACCTTCCCTGATAAGCTTACCTGCAAGGCTGTTGGAACTGGTATTTGCCCAATACGGTCTGAATTCCCCTGTATCCAAAAAATTTATGATTGACCAGGGATTATAAATATCCTTCCATTTTCCGAATGTAAATCCATCATACCAATTCTTTATTTTCTTCCCGTATTCCTCATCATATCCGTATTCCTCCAATGCCGCAAACACCTCTGCCTCTGTAAAGCCAAAAGCTGTTCCGTATTCATCAGATATTGATGTCACCACTTTAAGGTTATTTAAATCCGAAAAAATCGACTCTTTACTTATTCTTGTGATTCCTGTCATTATCGCCCGTTCTAAATACGGGTTTGTTTTAAATACGGAATGAAACATGCTTCTTATAAATGCCGTCATTTCATCCCAATATCCGTCCACATAAGCTTCCTGCATTGGCGTATCATATTCATCCAGAAGAATGATAACCTTTTTCCCATAATAGAGGCTTAAGTATTTTGACAAATGATAAATCGCCAGCGTAGCATGGGTATTGTCCATATTAAGCGATACCTGCCGGAAAAACTCCCTGTCCCTTTCCTCCAGAACATTGCTTTCAAGTAAAAAAGCATTATCCACATACAAATTTGAAAGCAACTGACATATCTTTTTTCTGGCTTCCTCATAATTGGTTTCTTTTACATTTGCAAAGGAAAGGCTGATAACCGGATAAGTCCCCTGCAAAACGCGGTATTTTTCTTCCTGCCAGATAGAAAGCCCCTCAAAAAGTCCGCCTTCCTTTTCATGCTTTACGGAAAAGAAATAATCCAGCATACTCATATTCAGAGTTTTCCCAAACCGCTGCGGCCTGGTGATAAGCGTCACGGCGTCCCCATTTTCCCACCATTTTCTGATAAAATCAGTCTTATCAATGTAAAAATAATTATTTTCAATTACCTGTTTAAAGTCCTGATGACCAATTGCAACAGTTCTTGCCACTATATTCCTCCATTTTCTCAACTGAATTGTATTCTCATTCTACCCCTTATTTTATCTTAGCACAAGCTGTTTTCCTTATTCATAAACTTCATTTTGTTGCTCTTTTCATCAGAATATAAACCTGATAGAATAACAGGGTAGATTGACGTCGAAATGTTAACGGAAATAAAAGCAATTTAAACTATGGAGTATAAAAAATGGATGAGTTTTTAAAATATGGTGACGCAGTAACTATCATAAAACGCGCCATAGAACAGAGTCGGTACAGAGCGGCTGTTTCCAGTAATTCCGAGATGCTCTCACTATATTATGGCATTGGCAGATATGTATCGGCAAATACACGAAATGGCACATGGGGAACGGACGCAATTCACAATATATCAATGCAACTTCAGAAAGAATTACCCGGATTACGTGGTTATTCAGAAACTAATATTAAATACATGCGACTTTTTTATGAAAACTGGTGTCCTTTTGTAAATCGTCAGCCGACGGCTGACAATTTAGAAGTAGATGGGCAGATGCTACTTTTAAAAACCCGTCAGTCAATGGCTGACGATTTAAACTGGAATGAATTCCTTTCTCTAAGTTTTTCTCACCATATAGAAATTATAACAAAAACAACAACAATAGAGGAACGCCGTTTCTATATCCATGAATGCAGCGTACACGCATGGAGTAAATATACTCTGCGAGATTATATCCGTTCGAATCTTTATCAAAACAGAACGTCTCTCCCAAATAACTTTGACCATGCTCTCACTGACACACAATATGCAATAAAAGCGACAAAATCATTCAAGGAGAATTACCTGCTGGACTTCATCAATATAGAGAATCTTGGTGAGGAAGACGAAGATATTGACGAACGTGTTATAGAAAATCAGATTGTCAAAAATATCAGGGACTTTCTTATCCGCTTCGGCACCGATTTTGTTTTTATGGGCAACCAGTACAGAATTGAAATGGCCGGAGAAGAAATGTTTATCGACCTTTTATTCCTTAACAGAGAATTAAATTGTCTGGTCGCGTTGGAACTAAAAACAGGAAAATTTAAAGCTTCCTATCTGGGGCAGTTAAGCTCTTACCTGTCGGTATTGGATGATACGGTAAAGAAGCCCCATGAAAACCCATCTATTGGAATTATTCTCTGTAAAGACATGAACAGGTCATTTGTTGATTACGTAATAAGAGATTATGATAAACCGCTTGGTGTTGCAACCTATAGAACAACGAAAGATATGCCGGACAGGCTCAAACAGGCCCTGCCAGATGCCGAAGTCTTGAAAAAACTGCTCGAAACACAAGATATGACTCCCGATTGAAGCGGGTTTTCCGCTTCAATCTTCAAAGTCTTTCCTTTTCACTCCACCGGCAGCACATTCCTCCTCATACTGCTATAAGCCATCGCGATATAAACAAGATAAACCAGAAAAAACATCCCCAGCGTAATTCCCAGTATCGCAACCGGGTGGCTTGCTCCCACCATAACTCCCGCCTCCACGTTTTCTCCCATATTCAAAATAAAGGGAATGCTGATGAAAAGAGGCGGAATTGCGGGCATAGCGTAATAAATTGCAAATTGCCTCCGCAGTATCTTCTCCATCCTGCCGCGGTTCATTCCCAGCTTGCGGAGCAGCACAAACTGGCTGCGGTAATGTCCTGCCTCGGAAAGCTGCTGAATGGTCAATATGGCAGCCGCCGTCATTGTAAGTATCAGTGCCAGATAACAGAGCGGAAAAACCATGGCTGCCGTGGCGGCGGCGCATTCCTTTTCAATTTGTGTTTTTATATAAAGGGTATCGTATTCTCCGTGTTCGTTGATTTCCTCAAGCCCCTTAGCCTGCGCTTCGCTTACCGGCGCCTTTGTCATTGCGGCGTAATTACGATGCGCTGCCGGGAGATTTTGCGCCGCTTCGTCAGGCACAACCAAAAGAAAGCCCCTGCCGTTGCCCTCCCAGGCATACTGGTTAAAATCCTCTGCCCGGATGCCGCCCGGACGAAAAGTATTCCCCCCGACCGTTATTGTCTCCTCATAATTCTCCAGCAAATCCTTTAAATACGGCTGACAGTGAATCAGATATTCCCCGGGATTAAGGAAAACCTCCGGGTAGCCCAGCATTTTACGGAGGATGGCGTAATCGCTGTATTTCATCACGGTATCACAGTCATAATTACGGTAATAGTCTGCGTTTTCCTCCACATAATCCATCACCTGCATATTTTCGCCCTGCCAGACAAAATAGCTGTGGGATGTTGTGAGGGGAATATTTTTTTCGATATATTCCCTGTAATCGTCAGCGTCCCGCCCTTTTTCTCCAATACCGATAAATAAATCGAAACAACTCGTCTGCCTTGCACGGTTTTCAAGTATTCCCTTAATTATCAGGCCCATTCCCTGTGAAGCAAGTACGGCGGTAAAAAGAAGCGAGATAGTCGCCATCAGCACTCCCATGGTCGCCAGTTTGGCCGACAGCGTGCGGAAAACCATAAGGTTCTCTTTCTGATACTTTTTCTTCGGACGTTTTTCAAAAAAGGCGGGCACACCGGAAGAAAAGCTTGCAAAAAAGCCATATAAAAACACAATAACGCACGCCGCCCCTATAAGTCCGAACCAAAAATTCCTGGCCATGAGAAACAGGGTTCCCACTACGCCAAACACAATGGAAACGGTAAAAACGCGCCTGCGGTTTTTGCTTTTGGAAATAACCTCCTTCTCATTTTTCCGTTCAAAATAAATTAAGTCATAAATCTTCATTTTTCGGATTCGTCTCCGGCTTTTCATCTGGGCAAGCAGATAGATAAGAAGGAAATAAAAAAGTGTAAGCGCAACCGCTTTGAGAGAAAAGGAAAAAGAAAAGTGATATCTTATCCCAAACATCGCCAGTATAACAGCGCGCAGCGCCTGATAAATCAGATTCCCCGAAAGAATCCCAAACACAAGACAGACGGCTCCCACCGCCAGATTTTCCAGAAAAAACAGCCGGGCCACCTGATTGTTTTCAAGTCCAATCAGCACATAGGTTCCGAACTCCCGGCTCCGTCTGGCAAACATAAATCCGGTGGTATACTGCACCAGCCATCCGATAATGCACACAATCACAATACTTGCCATTGCGATTGTAAGGGGAAGGGACTCCATCTGCTCGCACAAAGCAAGCAGCTCCCTTGAAAAAATCAGGCCGTTAAAGGCGTATATCAGCGCTACCGCCATAACCATTGTGACAAAGTAAACCAGATAATCTCCGGCCTGACGTCTGGCGTTGCGCAAAGATAATTCAGATAACGTCACTGATATCACCTCCCAGCAAAGCCAGCACATCCAGGATTTCATGGTAAAAAGCCGGCCGGGGGCGTCCCCCTTTTATCAGCTCGTTAAAAACGCGCCCGTCTTTTAAAAACAGCACCCGGGAGGCATAGCTGGCGCTGTACGCGTCGTGAGTAACCATAATAATTGTAGCTTCCAATTCCTGATTCATCTGTGTCATAATTTCCAGAAGATTTTTGGATGCCTTCGAATCCAGTGCGCCTGTGGGCTCGTCGGCCAGTATAAGCGACTGTCCGGCCACCAAAGCTCTTGCGCATGCCGCACGCTGCTTTTGTCCCCCCGATACCTGATAGGGAAACTTTTCCAGAATATCCGTGATACCAAGCTGCCCCTGCCGCTGCACCTTATCGGCGTCGCGGTAATTTAGCGAAAGCGCAAGCCCGATGTTTTCTTCTATGGTCAATGTATCTAACAGGTTAAAATCCTGAAACACAAATCCCAGCCTCTCTCTTCTGAAACGGGCCAGCTCGCCCGCGGGAAGCTCCGCTATGTTTTCCCCGTCCAGAAATATATTCCCGGCGCTGACCGTGTCAATGGTGGAAATGCAGTTAAGCAACGTGGTTTTTCCGCTTCCCGACGCGCCCATCACCGCCATAAATTCTCCGTCCGCCACATCAAAGCTGACCCGGTCCAGGGCTTTGGTGACGTTGTTCCGGCTTCCGTAATACTTTTCAATATTTTGCACCTGTAACATAAAGTTTAATCTCCATTCCAGTACCGCATCTGTGCTTCCAGCGCATCCTGTCTGGAACGGTTTTCAGCCGCCTTTCGTCTGCAAACCGTTCCGTGCACTGTCCGCACTGATGCTGTTTTCCAGTACCGCATCTGTGCTTCCACGCGGCTTATGAAATTCAGGATACACAAAATGCGGCGGCCGTGGTAGCGAATTGATATTGATTTTTCTTACAGTTTTGTAAGGTTTTCCTTTGCCGGAAAAGTCAGGCTTACTTCCGTTCCCATACCTTCAGTGGAAGCGATTTTTAAATCCATCTGCAAAAAAGCAGTCAGTCTGCAGCAAAGATAAAGCCCCATACCGGTGGAGCCGCCCCGGGCGCGTCCGTTTTTTCCGGTAAATCCCCTGTCAAAAACCCTTGGCAGTTCGTGGGCCGGAATACCGATTCCGTTATCCTTTATGGAGAGCCGTACCTGCTTTCCCAGCGTCATTGCAGTCAGAGAAATTACCGGCTCCTCTCCGTGATAACGGGCGGCGTTCTGCAGTATTTGTCCTATAATAAAAGACGCCCATTTTGCATCGGTGTAAACCGGATATCCGGATTCCCGGCTTTCTAACCCCTCCGTCTCTATGCGCACTCCCTGCCCGATTAAAAGCGTCTGGTGGTTTTTGATGGCGTCCGATACAATCTGATGAAGGCTGCACTGTCTGATAAGGCAGTCCTTTTCCGGACTTTCCGCACGGGCATAAAAAAGAGCCCTCTCTACATGGGCTTCAATCTGGCCAAGCTCACGGAGCAGCTTATCTTTGTTTTCACCACCCATATTCCTGCATATGAGAGTGGCTGCGGTAATCGGCGTTTTTATCTCGTGCACCCAGCTTTCCACATATTCCCGGTATTCCCTCCCGGCAGCCTGAGCGTCCGAAACGGTCTCAATCATCGACTTCCCGCTGCGACTAAAAAGGGCAAAAAGAGCACGCTCAAAGGCGTCCTTTGGCGGCGGAGCGCATTCCCCGAACAGGTATTTTTCATTCAGGCCATCCATCACGGCGTTCAGCTCTTTCAGACGCCTTTGGCACTTTCTGTAGTCATAGACCTGCGTCAGGGTAAAATACACTAAAGCCGCAATCAGCAAAAGCGCGGCCACGCCGGGAGCCGTTCCTGTGGCAAGCAAAAACGACAGGGCAGTCAGCATGAAAATCCCCTGCAAAACAATGCGCCTGAAACGGTCTGACAAAAATGCTTTCAACGTCATAGCTGATACCCCATTCCCCGCCGGGTTTTGATAAAGTCCGGCAGACCTATTTCCTCTAACTTTGCCCGCAGCCGGGTAATATTCACGCTGAGGGTATTGTCGTCGATATATATCTGGTTATCCCACAAATTCTCAAGCAAATCGGCCCTGGACACAATTTCGCCCTTATCGGACATGAGCCTTGCCAGAATTTTCAGCTCGTTGCGGGTAAGCTCCGCTTTTTGTCCGCCCTTTTCCGCAATCCCTTTTGTAAGATGCAAAGTCAGCCCGTTTGCCTCCAGAATATCCGCATCCCGCAATCCGCCGCACCGGCGCAGCACGGTCCTTACTCTGGCAAGCAGTACCGGCACATTATAGGGCTTTGTAATGTAATCGTCTCCGCCAAGGCTTAAGGCTTTTAACTCGTCCACTGCGGAATCCCGGCTTGTGACGATAATGACCGGCGTCTGTGTTTTCTTTCGGATATCGGCGCAGAGCATCATACCGTCCCGCCCGGGCAGCCCCAAATCCAGAAGAACCAGCGCCGGAGCACTATTTATCACCTGTCCGGTCACATCTTCAAAATCCGTGACCAGTACTGTCTCATACCCTTCATTTTCCAGAATCAGCGCAAGCTCGTCCCGGATAGCTCCGTCGTCCTCTATCACCATGATTTTCTCCAAAAAAGCCCGCCTCCTTTCTTCCTGTTTTCACATAATTTGCAACCGCATCGCAAAAAATGCATCTCCATGCGGCCTGTATCTTCCTGTTTTCCTTATGATTCTCAACGGTTCATAATTCTTTTATAACATTTTCCTCCTCCGTAAAATTCCCCCCGTCCATACGCTCGCGCACAAATGGTACGTCTTTTCTTTTATAAAAAATATTGTGGTGGAGGTAAGCGTCCGGGTTCATGGAGGGGCTTATCGTTCCCCCCAAATCGTCATAGCTCACATTGTACCGGAAGGTATTGTGGATTGCCTCCTCCAGACAAAACATGACGCAGCCGCCCTCGTTTTGCCGGCTGTAATTATACTGGTAAACCGTTCCGTCGCCGGAGTCCGCGTCCCAGGCCATACCGTCCTGATTGAGCCTTGTGTCCCTCACTTCATTATATTGAAACAGGGCGTCTTTGCATTTCCAGGGCCATATGCCTGCCGCAACCTTTCCGCCCCGCGCTTCCGGAAAACGGTAAACGCGGTCGTTCATTTCCTCCGCACAGGAATCCGCCGTGTTGTGCTCCACCACAGGCTTAAGGGCATACATCACTGTGATGCCGTCTCCTCCCGCCTCTTTCACATAATTTCCGGAAATTTGTATGTCCTTATGCCCGTATTTTTCAAAAAGCTCCTCCTCCAGTTCCGCTTTCATAAATTCCCTGCTTTTATAGCTGTAGCCGACTGCAATTCCCCACCGGCTCACCTTATGCACAAAGCACCCTCTGACGCTCACTTTCTCATATCTGGCAACTCCCGTCCGCTCCTCGTCATCCGGTTTCAGGCAGGTAAAATAAATGCCTCCGTTATTCATGTGTTTATCGTAGACGTTCCCGTTTACATTCCGAACTTCCAGATTTTCCAGATGGATTTCCCGCAGAGTCCCTCTGTTTTTTGCCACAACGGCAACCCCTGTGCGATTCATTTTCCGGGGCGCTTCATAAATCTCACCCACGATTTCGCCCTGATTGCTGACGGCGATATCCCGCAGCGTAACATAAGCGCAGTCATAGAGAAGCACTGCCGAAGACACATACCCTTCTTTTGTATGCGTTGGTGAATCCAGCTCCGTCCCATAATCCTGATACCAGATTCCCTGTCCCCTGGCCGCAATTTCCGGCGGATTTCCCTCTCCGTACGCGCCTATTAATATCGGAGCCTCTTTTGTTCCCTGTACCGATAAGTGCAGAAACTGCCCCGGAAACACGGAGCCTCTTTCCAGAAGCACCTGCTCTCCCGGCTTAAGGGGCAGACGGTTCACCGCAAAAAGCGTTGCAAAAGGATGGTGTGCGCTTCCGTCGTTTTTATCATTTCCCTTTTGGGCACTCACGTAATAAATCCTGGATGATGTTTTCATATTCCTGCTCCCGTAGTCTCTTAAATAATACTTTTATAAATCAATTTATTTGTACTTCCTTCAGAAATGATATAACCTGTAGATGCCAGCATATTTAAATATCTCCAGGTCGTAGTTTCTGACTTACCACAAATACGCTTAGCTTCAGATGGCGTTATACTTCCTTTTTCCTCCATATATTCAACTATAGATATGACTTTTTTATAATCAGCTTCTTTCAAAACTCCTTTCAAAACTTCTTTCAAACTCCTTTCATTCTTAATGACATGTATATCCTCTAAAAAGGCCGGATGAATCGGGATTCTGATTCGCATTGCCCTTCTGTCAATATCCGTAAAAAACTCCGCTCTGGGAGAGCCATTCTTTTCCAATTCATCCTGTATGGTCGGGATTCCAGACGAGTGGCCTTCTGACAATTCCAGTTCTTTCAGAAATTCACCAAGCCTTCTGTTACGATAATATCTTGACACAAATCTTTTGCCTTCCGCAATGGTCTTTTCCGATATAGACCTGTCAATTCCCGGAAAATTCATTATATTTATACAATCCGGTTCTATCTCTATCGTTACCGGCTCGCAAGACATATAGTCTCTGTGATAAAAAGCATTTACTACAGCCTCCTCCACTGCCTGATAAGGATAATTCATAATTCTAAGGGCTTCCATTTGATTGGAAATTTTTATAACCTTTTCTCGAATAAAAATATTTCTGAATCGTTCCATAGTCGCCTGAATCATTTGAGGCACTGAACCTGTTATGATAGGATAATCCTCACTTAAGCCCGGATTTTTTACACTGCCCTCCGGAAATGATGTCATCTGTACATAAGTATATCTGAAAAATTTCTCGGGATGTTCGCAAAACAGCATTAATGCCACATTTTGGATATACCGAAGTTCTGGCGGCCCTTCCAGCAACTGCATGTCCTCCAATATAGATTCAACCCCGCGCTCACTCACTAGCTTTGCCAGCTTACTTCCCGTTTTACGCAAATGGTCCTCTAGAAGAACCGGAGAAATATCTGCAAATGTCGCCTTATGGTTCGCCCTGCAGTCAAAAGGTGTCTGGTCTGTCATATTAACCAGTTCCCTTTCCTGCTCTGCATTTGCCCTTACAGAATTCGTCAGATAACGAATATAGTAGCTGAATTTTTTATCTTTTTTTCCTGTAACATATTCCGGCACCTTATATGGCCTTTGCTGACCGGTTCTGGCCACAATAATCAATATCCATCTTCCATCTATCCAGGCCGGAATAACTTTGGGAAAATATGCCGGTGCCATCATATTATTGTAACCAAGCATTTCTCTTTGTATTTTATCTAACATATTCTCCGGAATCCCTTTTACCGGCCTCACGGCAACACCGTCTTTTTCTTCAACCCCTACAACAATATATCCGCCGCCTTCATTATTATAATCATTGGCAAATGCACAAATACTATGATAAATATCGTCAGGATTCCAACCTGTTTTAAATTCAATACGATTTGATTCTATTCTATGCTTTTTCAATAAATCATCTATACTGATTTCCAGCTCCATCATTTCACCCCAATCTGATTCCGTTTACTTATTACCATAGCAGCTTCAGATAAATAAATCCTTTCCATATCAAAGTTCACATAATAAATCCCGGATGATGTTTTCATATTCCTGCTCCCGTAGTCTCTTTTCGATAATTGTGCTTACTTCTCTGTAGCCAAAGCCGTCCCCGTTATATCTGGTAAACAAATCCCTGTTTTCATCGTAAAAGGCTCTCTTTTTCTCCTCCGTAATTTCTCTGTATGGATATCTTCCCACCTGCTCTCCCTTAAAGACCGTGTAATCTAACTTAAACTGCGTCAGCTCATACTGCAGGTACATGGACGGCGTATAGTAAACAGGGCCATATACGATTCCGCCCTCAGAAAGCGCCTTTTCCGCCTCCGCATTTTTCCTCCGTCTCCGCTCATCCACAACCTCCAAATCCGGCGTAGGAATCAGGTTCATCCACGCTGCAATCTGAAGTCTTGCAAGGACCTCGCTTACTTCCTCTTTTGAAGTCAACCTATAAAAACCGCCGTCTGTCATAACATTTTACCTTTACTTCCTAAAATGCTTTTCTTTTATAGTAATTAAAGTATACGTGAATTTAAAGGGAAGCTCAACCTGAAAATCCTGAAATACACATAATAAAAAGGTGTAAAGCACGCGCCAATCGCAGCCTTACACCTTATCCGCTTTCTACAAAACCTTATCCCCCACCGGCCTGTACACTTCTATTTCATTCATCTCTGCCGGTTCCGCATTTTCCACTGTCCATACGTCCCCCGGCTTCATATCGGGAACAGCCAGCGCTTTCCCTTTCAGCTTTAGCACATACCCTTTCACCGTGTATCGGGGAAGATGGTTCTTGCATGTAACCGTAAGCCGGCCATCCTCCAGCCTGACGTCAAGGGGTGAATATTCTTTCCTCACAGTATAATAGGAAGGCTTGGGCTCGCCGCACAGTCCCGCAGAGCCGTGTACCCGCTTTTTCAGCTTTCCCTCGCCGTCCTCGCCCATCTGGGTACGGTAATCGTTCAGGCAAAAATAAATAGTGCCCGCAATATTGGGATACTTCCTGTAGCATGCCATCTTTTCCATGAAAATCGCTTCCCTGCGCTTATCCCCGCCGTCAAAGGCCGGCTCGCACAGACCAAACTCCGAAGGAATCATGGGCTTATCGGGATTCTGCTTCACGATGGCGTCCCATTCCTCATACTGGTCATACCCCTGATGCCATGTTCCGATGTAATCGTTAATCATCATCACGTCCCCGTCCGTGGTGCCGTCAACGGAATGTCCCTTGTAAATGGAATTGGAAACATAATTGGCCGGGCGGGAAGGGTCAAGCCGGTGGGTATAAGCCACCGCGTCCTTTATGTACTGAATGGTTTCCTCACACTGTCCGTCCAGCTCGTTTCCCACGCCCCAGGCAATGATGGAAGGGTGGTTTCTGTGAAACGCCACCATCTCGTTCATCTGCTCTTTAAAAACCTCCCACTGCCGCTTTCCGGCTCTTGGCGGACGCATTCCCCAGAAAGGAACCTCCTCCTGCACCAGCATTCCGTGGCGGTCACACCAGTCGAATACCCGGTCGTCCTGCTGCCAGTGAAAGCGGGTCAGCACGCTGTTGGATTCTTTCAGAATAAGAAGCATTTTCTCAAGCTGTTCCTTCGGCTCCGCCATGCCGAAAGCCGGGTCGGAGCCGGGCATCCACTCCGTACCGGGAAGCTTCACCGATTCTCCGTTTAGGTAAAGCTCCCTTCCCTGAACCCGCAACTCCCGAAAACCAAACACCACCGTCTCCCTGTCAAGAATTTCCTCTCCCCGCTTTAAGACCATTTTCAGGGTATAAAGACAGGGGCTGTCAAAATGCCAGTAATTCACCGAAGGCAAAACTCTGCCCGGAATTTGTGCTTTTCCCGCCGCTATGCATTCCTTTCCTTCGCAGACGGGCTTTTGCGTGTCTCTTTGCCCCTCTCCCCCGAAGGCATTCTCCAGGGTATCGAAAGAAGTTTCCAGGCCGCAGTCTTTTCTCCCGGCGTCAGCCTCCGCATCATCGCAGCCCTCATAAAGGCTCCATTCCATAAAAAGCCCTTCCTCGTCTCCGGCGCTGTCAACCATTCCCGAAAAACCAAACACGGCGCTTCCCTTATCCTGCCGCTCGTCCCGCAGCGTAATAACCGGCCGCGCCGTCACTTCGAGATTTTTAAGAAAACTTTTTCCTGTAACCAGAAGCTCCACAGGCCGGATAATTCCTCCGTCGTTTGCCCAGTCAAAGCTGGTGTCAAAGGGAAGCATCTGCTCCGAAAACCGGTTGTCGGCTTTAACCACAAGCTGATTTTCCTCCCCGAACCGAAGCCCGGCGGTCAGTTCCACCACAAAGGGCGTATACCCGGAATTTAAATGGCAGCCAATTTCCTCTCCGTTTAAATAAATATGAGCGTCATGGTACACGGCACGAAACAGCGCCCGCACCCTTTTTCCTTTCCATGCGTCTTCCGGTACAAAAGAATGGCAATACCAGCCAATCCCCCAATACTCCTCCGTTCCCTCCTCAACATTCCACGTGTGGGGTATCGTCACTTCCCGTCCCTTTTCGAGACAGGTAATTTCCTCCCCCGGTGCAAATTTCCATTTTTCAAGATTTATTTTTTCAAGTGCCATTATACGTTTTTCCTCCGATAGCCTCGCGGTCTGCCGCCGCCAAAAAAGTGTTTTCCGTTTTCTATCCCTTTACCGCTCCAGCCGCAATTCCCTTGATAAACGTCTTTGAGCAAAGGCTGAATATCACTATCATGGGAAGCACGGACAGGCCAAGGGCGCACATAATTGCTCCGTAATCGCTCCTGAAAGCGTTTGACAGGCTGTTTACCATAAGAGGCACCGTAAACAGTTCCTGTCTGTTAATCAAAATAACGGGCAGTACATAGTTATTCCAGGACGCCAGAAACACCAGCGTGGCCAGCGTCATAATTCCCGGTTTGATGCAGGGCACCACTATTTTTATAAAGATTCCCGGCTCCGAACAGCCGTCAAGCCTTGCCGACTCCAAAAGCTCGTCGGGCACGCCGTCGCTTGCAAACTGGGTCATAAGGAATGCGCCCAAAGGGTAAGCCGCCCAGATAAAAATCAGTGGGAAAAGGGTTGACAAAAGCCCCATATTTTTCATTTCCAACATATAGCCAATCATGGAAATCTGTCCCGGAATCATCATAATCGCCACGATAAAGGCAAAGATGGCCTTTTTTCCCTTAAAATCGTATTTGGCAAGGGCAAAGCCAATCAGGGAGGATACCGTCACGCTGATAATAACCGAAGCTGCCGACACGGCAATGGAATTTATGTACGCCTGAAAATATCCTTTCGACACTACCATTTTGAAGTTTTCAAGAAAGTAGCTTCCCGGCAGCACCGGCATTCCCTTAAAAATATCCTCGCTGTAGTAGGTACTCATTATAAACACGATATACAGGGGAAAAAACATAACCAGCGTCATCAGTATCAGCAAAATCTGTTTTACCGCCGCCATGGCTTTCTTTTTGGTTTTTTTACTCATTCCTGTTCCCCCTTCCGCTAATCTTAAATCCTACAATCGTAAACAGCATGATGACCACAAACAGGGTATAGGCGATGGACGCGCCGTAGCCTAAACGGGAATCAAGATTGAAGGAATCATTGTAGAACTTCCACACCGTTGTAAGCGCCGTGTACCCCGGGCCGCCGGTCTGCCCGTTTCCTAACGCCGCCCAGCCGCTGAACAGAAGCTTGGGCTCCTCGAACATCTGCAGGCCGCCGATTACGGAGGTGATAATCAGAAATCTTGTGGTGCCTTTCAGCATGGGAATCGTAATTTTTGTAAATATTTTCAGGTTGCTCGCTCCGTCCACCGCCGCCGCCTCGTATACCTCCATAGGCATGGACGTCATGGCCGCCAGATAAATCGTCATGTAATAGCCCAGCCAGCGCCACACTACCATAACCACAATCAGCACCTTAGAAGCCGTTTCGCTCCCCAGCCAGAAAAAAGGCTCGTCTAAAATCCCAAGCCACACCAGAATTTTATTGACATATCCCGACTGCCAGTCAAAGAGGTAGGAAAAAATAAAACCGATTGCTACCGGAGTGGTGATATACGGAAAAAAGTTGACTGTCTGATAAAGGCGTTTGCCTCTGCCGATATCAAATAAAAGGTACGCCACCGTAAGCCCCAGAAATACAGTAATCGGCGTGGAAAACGCCATCAGGATAATCGTATTTTTCAGCGATTTGAAAAACAGGGGGTCTTTGGTAAACAGATTGATATAATTCTTAAGGCCGATGAAGGTCTTTGTTCCGATTCCGTTCCAGTCAAAAAAGCTCAGCTCCAGAGAATAAAGCATGGGATACAGACTGAACAGGAAATAGGCAATCAAAAACGGCGCGCTGAACAGATAGGGCCATTTGTTTACTTTATGTAATGCGCTTTTTTTCTTTTTATTCATATATGCTCCATTTCCGCTGTTTTTTTATGGTGAAAAGGAAAGCTGCCAGATTCCGGCAGCTTCCCTTACATCGTTCATGTTATTACTTTATTGTAGCGTTGGGAATCAGGGTCTGTACTTCTGTCTTGAATGCCTCCATAGCTTCTTCCGCTGTCATGGACGGATTTCCCGTCATCTGGGTGGCAACATTCATTAACGCTGTATTCACATTGGACTGATGCTTAGTCTGAACCTGCCCCTGCGTGGTAATGGCAATCTCGTTTATAAAATAATCCGCAAGATTCTGCCCGCCAAAGAAATCGTCATACTGTCCCTTTTCTGTAAAGAAATAAGAATCGCTGCTCTCGTAAGGAGCCTTGAAGCCTGTCATAAATCCGAACTGTCTGTAAGCTTCCTCTACGCCTTCACCTGTACAATATACTTCCTTAATATACTCCCATGCAGCGTCTTTGTTTTCACTGCCGGAGTAAACGCTGACGGAAGTTCCGCCGTATGTAAATCCGTCCTCAGGCGCTTTTGTCAGTCCCCAGTTGCCGGAACCGTCCGGGTCATTGGTTGCAATGCCCCACTTAAGGCTCCAGGGAGCGCAGGGATAAAAGAGAACCTCGCCTGCCGCATAGCTGTTTGCCATTGCCGGTGTGGAGTCTTCCTGTTTGCCCAAAATTCCTGCCTGGTTAAACTTAGTTGCGGTTTCCAGAACATCCATATAACGGCCTGTCAGGTCAATGTTATCACCGTCAATATAATCCTTCACATTCTTATTATTTAAAAGGTCTTTCAAAACAACGGTCATGCCCGGGAATACGGTCACTTTTCCGCCGCTCTTTTCCACTACCTGCTTTCCAACCTCAAAGAGTTTATCCCATGTTGAAATCATCTCTGCGATTTCGTTCGGGTCGTCGGTTCCCAGATATTCTTTTGCCAAATCCCTGCGGTAAGCAAATCCGCTGGGACAAATCTGCTGCTCAACACCGTACAGCTCACCATTCGGGCCGGCTCCTAATCTGTTGGCAAAATCAAACATATCCTCAGCCTTTACGTTGTAAGGGTCTTTTGAAAGGTCTTCCAGAACGCCCAAATCAAAAAGCTTTCCTCTGTATGCCATCTCAGAAAGTACAATATCCGGCACGCCGCTTCCGCTTGCAACGGCGCTCTGGAACTTCTGGAAATAGTCATTAGCCGCCACTACCAGAGTTTCAATCTTTACATTGGGATGTTTTTCCATATACCACTGTGTCATATGGTTTAAGTGGGCCTCGTCCCAGTCCCAGATGGTAAGCGTAACTTCCCCGCCTTTCGCTCCGGCATCGCCGGACGCATCCGTATCTGCGCTCCCCGTATCTTCTGCCGCAGCGGTGCTTCCCGAAGAAGCGCTGCTATCGCCGCCGTTTCCGCCGCCTGAATTTCCGCAGGCGCTCAGAGAAGCTATCAGCATCGCCGAAGCCAGTATAACCGCTATTATTTTCTTTTTCATAAAACTGCTCCTTTCTTTCCCTGTCACGTGCTAAATCTCTAAAAAGACATAATATAAATGGCTAAAATAGTTTAAATTTCGAAGGCCTTCTTTTTGTTTCCGTAATATCAGTATAGCACAATAACAGACAAGTAAAATGCTGTATCTTTCCATTTGATGGACTATATTCCTGTAATTCATCAAAAGCTGGCACGCTTCGCGAGCCAGCTTATTGTAATAACAAAACCTTCCTGC
>CAJTMZ010000088.1 GCA_910577445.1 uncultured Lachnospiraceae bacterium
TTTTTTAAAAGAAAAATATTTTTCATTTACCTATTGACATTTATTAGCTGGACTCTTAATTAACTGCCTTATTGTCGAAACCTCATTTGTCCCGAAAGTCACTGCAATCTCCGTAGCCCCTCCTTCATATGTCTCCATTACTTCTGTAATACGTTTATCTGTCTCAACGTTTATTTCCGTATTTATATATGTGCAATAATCCCCAAGGTCGAAATCTTTTTTATAAACCAGATTTGCAAAAGGGTCTATCCCGCTTTCAACCGTTTCCACTATCCGGTATTCTGCAAGCTTCTCCCGGCCCCTCTGCACCAGCTGGGCCTTATACACATCTAATGGTATGGGATTCCCATTACTGTCCTGCTGCTGCAAATCACGTGCGTCTACAAAAATTTCCTTCCTTTCTTCATCGGGAACTGTCCGCATATCAACTTCCACAACAATCCGGGCGGCCCCCTCACCGGCTCCGGCCACATATGCATAATTTTTATAAGAAGCACCGCACCTGTTATAAACCACATTCCGGATATTGTAAAAAGCGTTAGAAAAGACAGCCCAACTGTTTTCAGTCTGGCTGTCCCTTCTGTCCTTCCCTCTCCATACCTCAAAAGCAAGGTCATTTGTCAGGAAATCATATCTTACCCGATGGCTTAACTCCATAGAATTGCCAATATCGTACAGCTTTTCGCTTAGATTGGCACCCGTAATCTGGATTTTTATTGTTTCATCAATCCCTGACAATTCCCCCAGCCTTAAATGCTTAATTTTCCTTTCCGCAGCATCCGGGTTTATGGCATACAGATTAACCAGCTCCCTCATTCCAGTTTCCACATTTCCGTCCAGGATTGCTGTCGGGTAAATTACTTTGTCATATAAAAGGTACTCTGCAAAATTCCCTTTTGCATATGCTTCTCGGGAGCCATTCGTATCCTGTACATAATTTACCCAGTCGATTACGCCTAATTCATCAGCATCATTTCGATATAAATACCGGCCCCGGTTTAAGAGTTCAAAGTACTCATTTGAAGCATACAGCCCAAATTCCCCCGGCTTTTCATATCTTCTTGTCCATATCAGCGTGCGGAATAAAGGAATCACGCCAATGGCATCGAAATTCTTATCCAGTACAGTCAGCCTCATTTTTACACCCCCAGATACAGTGGCGTATAATACAGCATTACGTCAAGATTTGTATAATTTATATCCGCATCATATTCCAGATAATTGTCACCGACCTTAAGTTTAAATGGCTCCGACCTCCGGTCTATTTTCTGATATACGTTCACCCCGTTCAGCTCTATTACCTGATGCCTTTCATTGGTATCTACCATCAGGATGTCTCCTTTTTCCATACTGGTGACAATTCTCATAAACTGTCCTGTTCCCGTTAATGTTATTTTCGGGTTTACGACCGGCCCCCTGGCAGCGACAAACTTAATCTGTACGCTGGTAGGAACGTCACCATCGTTGGGAAGTACAACCTCCTTTTTAAGTGTACGGTATCCTGTTATCTGCCCCTTTAATGCCAGACCTTTGTAAGGGTCTGGTACATCATACTTTTTCTGTTTCAACACACGCCACGGAAAGGCAATATGCTTGCTTATCTCCGCCATATTCCGGCCAAAGTTATCAATATTTTTCATAAGGGGCGCCGGACATATCAGGTCAGCAACGATTGCAAGCTGGCTATGTACATTATTATCCGCTACGAAGTTCCAGCCCTCTAATTCATACTCGATGTTCCTCTTTGTCCCGCTGTAATCAACCGTCAGTTTCCCGGAATATTTCGGATTGAAAAATTTTATGATACGCCTCCGGTTCACTTCATTATTCCTGTCATCCCGCAATTCTGCTTCCAGGTGAATAGGGCGTTTTTTTATCCGCTTCCCATTTACTGTCGAGCCATCCACAAGAGCATTATCAGTGGTACTTACTTCAAGTTCGGATGATTCCAGTCCTTCAATTTTAGTGATGCCAAACTCCCGCTTCTCACCGGATGAGGACTTTCCAAACCTCATTTCCATTCCATTACACTCAAGTATCAGGTCTATATAATTTGCCACTATTGCAAACCTCCTAATAATTTTCTTGCGGCTTCTCTGTCTGCCTTTTGGCTTTCGCTTGGTGTTACTACCGGCACATGATAATTATTTTCCATCTCTATGTGTCTGTCTATGTAAGTATCTCCGCCGCCTTTTGGGTACTCCTTATCAGCGCTGTGTTCCGCATTTGCCTTTGTCCGTACTGTAATGCCCCCTGTTTCAATTGCAACTGCCATCTGCATCCGTTTAGCCAGCCCTGCCATTTCTGCGTCTACCTTTTTCTGCAGGTCCGGCATGGATTTTTCCATCCCCACCCCGATGCCAGGAGGAATCCACCGCCCTACCTCACGTGCAAAAACCTTTGATGGAGATTCAATCCCGAGAGCATCTTTTGCGCCTTGATACAGACTGTCGGCCAGACTCTTCACCTTATCAACAAGCCAGCTCCACCCGGCAGAAATCCCGTTCCATATGCCGTTTACAATATTTGAGCCTATTTCCTGGAATTTATCCGGAAGCCCTTTAACACCGTCAACCAGATTTGTAACAAATCCCTGTGCGGCTGATGAAGCCTTTGCGGCCAAATTCACCGCGAACTGTGTAACTTTCGTAATTGTATTTGTCAGCCATACCCAGATTTTTCCGGGTAGCTGCTGAAACCATTCCGTGACTTTATTGACGGCATTCTGAGCCGCAGTACTCGCAGTAGCCAGCAGATTCACACCCCACTGAATGACCTTGCTTATGGTATCAACTAACCATGTCCAGATTTTTCCGGGAAGTTCGGAGAATGCTGCTATCACATTCGAAACAAAAGTTAAAGCGATATCAACGCCCTGAGCAGCAATTTCAGCACCCCATGCAACAATGTTGTCAAGTACGCCGCTGATTGCCTCCATTGCCCTGTCAGGCAACGTAACGAGGCCATTTACCATCCCCTGCACAAGATAGTCGCCTTGTTCTTCCATTACGGTTGACGGGCTATGAATACCGAAAAAGCTCTTGATTCCTTCAAGGATTCCCCCTCCCAATTCAACCGCCGCATTGAATACAGCACCCGTGCCATTGATAAGCCCATTTACGATTCCAGCTATAATATCAGGAACAGCTGTTGCTAATCCGGTTACTATTTCCGGGATTGCTGTTATGATATTCCATAGCAAGTCTTTAGCCACTGTAAATATCTGTGGCGCTGCTTCTGAAAGTCCTATAGCAATCGCTGTAATTATCTGTGGTAAATTCTCCGCAATCGCAATTACTATCTCAGGGATAGCTTCTATCAGCGCCATTAAAAGCGTTATAGAAGCATCCACTAATTCGGGCAATGCGCCTACAAGCCCGTCTACAAGTGTAGTAATAATTTGTGGAAGATTATCCACGATGGCCTGAATAATAGTGGGTATTGCCTCTATGATACCCATAAGCAACTGAATGGCACCGTCAATTACAATCGGTACATTTTCAGAGAAAAAGTTAATAATAGTGGCTATCAGTTCCGGCAGTGCCTGCAATAGCTGTTCAATGATTATGGGTATTGCTTCAATAATTCCCATTAATAACTGAATAGCGCCATCCAAAAGCAAGGGGATTCCATTTACAAATCCATTAATCAAGGCCTGAATAATATTTAATGCCACCTCTGTTATTGCCGGAAGATTTTGTACTATGGCATTGCATAACTCTATCAGGATATTTGCCGCTTGTACCATCAGTGTCGGCAATGCTTCTGTTATCCCGCCTATAATTGCAAGTATAATATCTACCCCAGCCTGTAAAATATCTGGGAACCAATCTACTATGCATTCAATGATATCTCCCATGCACCGGGCCGCTGCCAGCACCATTTGCGGGGCTCCCTCAGCCAGCCCTTCAGCCATTTTACCGGCCAAAACAATAGCCGCAGTCCATATATCACCCGCACATGAGAAAAGCCCAGTCACCAGGGCTGTAATCAGGCTGGATGCCGCATCACCGATTGACGGGCTGGATTTCAGAGAATCGCAGAAAGAGCCTACAAGACCAGTTGCCGCATTTATCAAATCCGGGGATGCTCCAGCTACTCTCTCAACTACCTGCGCCAGAATACCACCGAAAGCCGAAACCATTTCATCCAGTCCGCCAGCATCAAAAGCGCTTTGGAGCTGGTCCACCATTTCCTTAGCTTCTTTTACGATATCCTTCAAGGGTTCCTGGACGCTCTCATAGAAGGAAATTCCTAACCCTTCTAATCCCGATTTCAGAATCGTAATCTGGCCTTGCAGATTATCATTCATAGTTGCGGCCATTTGTGCCGCCGCACCATCGCATGAGTAAATAGCTTCTGACAGTTTGTTAAAATCATCATCAGAAGCATTTACAATAGCCAATAACCCTGACATTGCCTCTTGCCCGGCCAGGGAGGATGCTAGCTCTGCCGCCTCTGCCTCTGAAAGACCCTTGAAGCCCTCTCGTAAGTCCTTAACAACCTCGTTAAAATCCTTCATTGTTCCGTCTGAATTTGTCAGCGAAACTCCGAGCTTATTCATTGCAATTTGTACTTCTTTTGTAGGTTTGGTGAGCCTGCTCATCATAGACCGTAGGGAAGTGCCTGCCTGCGAGCTCTTAATTCCGGCATTAGCCATAAGACCGATTGCCACAGCCGTATCTTCAGCTGTATAACCTAATGCACCAGCAACCGGAGCAACATACTTAAAAGTCTCCCCCATCATGCCCACATTGGTATTTGCGTTGGAAGATGCCGCTGCCAAAACATCAGCAAAGTGCCCTGACTCGCTTGCCTCCATTCCAAATGCCGTAAGAGCATCCGTTACAATGTCAGAGGTCATGGCAAGGTCCTCACCGGAAGCGGCGGCAAGGTTCATAATACCCTCAATACCGGACAGCATGTCTTCCGTTTTCCAGCCAGCCATGGCCATATATTCGAATGCGGCGGCAGATTCCGTTGCGGAAAACTTGGTAGTGGCACCCATCTCCTTAGCCTTAGCGGACAATATATTCATTGCTGTTTCTGTGGAATTCGCTCCCTTTGTAAATGAAAGCCCCATTTCTTCCGCTTTTTTTACTATCGCTGGCAAATCTTGGTCTGACACCGTACCAGCAATAGCAGCCACTTTAGACATTCCACTTTCGAAATCAGAACCCACTTTAATAGCCCCAGCCCTCCAATAGCCGTCATGCTGCCTTTAAGGATTGCGCCGGTCGCCTGCATCCCTTTCTGCGCAATATCCCCGATGGAACTTATTCCTTTTTGGAATCCACTGGAATCAATTTTTGTATCAAATTTTAAAGAGCCATCATAAGCCAATGTCCTCACCTCCTCTGGGCAAAAATCATCGGCTCATAATGGCACTACCTGATTTGCTGTCTGTTTTTTATCTTCAATTCAAAAGCGGCATGACAGTTCCGCCCTTTACAGGGAACCAGCACACCGCTGCATTCTGCTTTTTCCGTATAATAAATCGGCATATTGTACCCACATAACGGGCATTGTACCTGGGCAACCTCTTTCCCGTTTACTTTTTCAATATTAGACACCCCCATTCAAACCAAACCCGACAGGTCCCCTCCATTCAAGAGGGCATTTTCTATGGCCGCCTGCCTGTCATCCTCTGTTTTTGACAGAGGCAAGGCGTATAGGCGTTTCATTTTCTTATAAAAGTCTTTCTGCTCTTTTGGCAGTTTATCGCTGATATCCAGGCTCCGGTACTCCATTGCCCGCACAAACTCGCAATCCCTCGGCAGCGAATTAAAAAGAAACCGGAACCGCCACCAGTGCATATACCGGATATCCTGCAAGTCAATGTTGTAGGCCAGGAGAAAAGCAGCATAGATAAGGCCGGCATCATGCTCAAAAGAATATATCTGGCTTTTTCCACGTCTTTCAGCCATACGCTTTTGTATCACGGTTTCTTCCCTGCCGCATCGGTAAAACCATAGCGCAGCATCAACGGCCGCATTCAAATCCTCAGGAATGACCGGATAATACAGGGCCAGCCCTTTCCATACTTTATCTCTGGGGCTGAGGCTGTCATCCTGCATCATCAGTTCAAAAAGGATAGAATTCCGAAAATTTGTCCGGATTTCATATCCTTTACCATTCACTTCCGCCTGGTCGGGGTAATCGATATCATCAATCAGGATATTCAACGGTTATGCTTCTTTCCTTTTCCTGCGGCATGCTGTTGGAAATTTCGGGTGCTTTGTTTCTGTGCCTGACGGCTGTTTCTCTCCGCCTGGCGTCTTTCTGCACGGTTAGGAGCATATTTATCCTCAATCGCGTCAAACTCTTTCCTGGCATTCATAGCCCCCTGGGCCATAATGGCGAACGCCTCCATGTGGTCACGGATATTTGCTTTGCCTTTAAAGATTTTACGGGCGGTGCCAGCTCCAAACAGGGCATCAAAAAAATTATCCACGATACGGCATTGAATCCGAAGAGAATCAGCGGTACTCTTGCCCTTATACTGTGTAGGCTCCTTAATATCATCCGCAACTTTCTGATTCTCACGCTCATATGCCTCCAGCTGGCCCGCATCAAAGAAGTCATATTCAAGTTCTATACCTAAAATATTCATGTATTATTCCTCCTGAAATAATTGTATTGTCCATACAAAAATAGTATTTACACTTCCGCCTCTGGTGCATTAGTCTCCGCATTTGACGGAGTAAACATCAAAGTTGCCGTATTGAATGTTCCGTCAACCGGGTCTCCTACCGCATTCAGATTTCCGGAAACCGTCATTTCATCTTCACCGGAAATATCGGTAACTTCCACCGATACTGTAAAAAGCCTTGCGGCGAACTCATTTTCTTTACCCGATGCCTTATTCCACAATTCCACCCGCACATACTGAAATTCAGCATCTGAACCTGTACAATGATTCCGGCCTACGTTATAGAGCGCCAGAACCGCATCCTGGTGGATAATCAAATCCGACTCAAACGGAAATGAAGTTTCATAGCTTGTAATCGAAGATGAACTTGCCGCTTCATTGACATACTTCTTTTTGGAAGACTGTGCCCCGGGCTTTTCATTCAGAGTTGTAAATCCGGTTCCCATAAGTACAAATTTCGGTGTTTCTGCGTTCTGGATATTCAGGTAGTCCGCAAAATCATGCCGCTTGGTTACATTCCTGCTATTGTCTTTTTTATCTGACATTGTTTGGTGCCTCCTTAAAATATTGTAATACAAGCTGAACCTGATAATGGGCGTTCTCCATCGTTGCGTCCAGCATATATCCCGGTGCAAGAACTGTCAGCTTCTGTGCTTCACATCCCTTCGGCATTTCGGGAAGTTTCCCCAGCACGCTTTGTTCCTCCACCCAGTTACATAAATCTTCATAAAAACTTTCATTCTGAATCGCCAGAATCCTGTCCATCGAATAGGCTTCCCGGCTGTTAAAATTAAACTGATACTGCCTGATGCTTGAGCCGTCAACATACTTTTTCAAAATCGGGGAAGTAATTGCTGACTCAAGCGCATATTCCACAGGGTCGCTTCCCAGCGCGTCCACCCTGAAAACCCCATCGCCCAAAAGCGGACACTGTAAAAAGTAATCTGCCAGTCCTTCAATGATTGATTTGACCAAACTTCTATCCCCTTTCTGCCGCCCTCTGGATATCCTTTTTATGGGCTGTTTTCATCCGTTCAAACCATTTGGCTCCCCGGCGTGAATCATAAGACCGTGACTGAGACGTCTGGTAATACTGATTTCGAGCATATGGTGCCGTATATTGGACATTTCCACTTCCTATTACAGTTCCAGTTGTCCCGGAACGTATCAACGCCCCTGTCCGGAACGGTATTAATGGTGAACAGTATCTCAACACTTCACTGTCAACAATCATCTGTTTTCTGTTAAACATATTACTGCGAACTTCTCTGAACCCTCCATCCCAACACAATCTTACTTGTCCGCCATCATACTGAATCGTCAAATCCTGCGGAGTATGAATATGGTGTGCTCCTGCCATTATTTACCTCCTATCCTCCAGTGGCGCGTATATGCGCTGCCCCCAAAAGTATTATCTGCATATTCCGTTATACGAATCAGGTCAAGTCCCTGTTCCTTTGCGTATGCGGCCAGTTCATCCTCATACAAAAGAGGATTTCCACCGGTGTACTCACCCCTGATAACCAAATCCCCTTTTTGAATTGTCCAGTATTTTTCTGTTTCTTCATTATCCAGATTTGCATAGCCCAAATCCCGCATATATTCCCG
This sequence comes from uncultured Lachnospiraceae bacterium, assembly GCA_910577445.1. GTDB lineage: Bacteria > Bacillota > Clostridia > Lachnospirales > Lachnospiraceae > Suilimivivens. Next base: position 8,261 of record CAJTMZ010000088.1, read on the forward strand.
GTTATCCTGAATTTCAGCGGACAACGGAACCCTGATTTTATACTGGACATCATCGCTCCACACCCCGTTGTTGGCTACAGTAGAGCCCTTCCCCTCAACGTAGGAAACACCCCTGATTACCGTAGGAATACAGATTTTTCTTCGCGTCCCTTTGTCCAATCTGCCATTAAAGACAGTCACAGCAGCAACATTTGTTATCATACCCGCCTCCTATCTTCCCCCGCCGTGACAGCCATCCAGTGGGCAGTAGCCGTATCCTGACAGCCTGATACATGCATCGCTTCACATACTGGTCAGCAGTTTCCCCGTCTTTCCGCGCTACCACAAATGTTGTTGAAAGCCCGTCCTTGCTTTCAGACTTCAGGTTCCCGCCCTGCTTCTGCTCCATCTCTGCGGCATGGTACGCTTCTGCGGCAGCACAGACAGCGTTTTTTACAACGTCCGCCTGTGCCGTATCTGTGAAGATATCGCCATTTAAGTAAGTCAGGTAACGGATGTAGCTTTCTGCTTCCCTGACAGCTCCGGGAAATGCCTTTTCCGTAAGAGATGAACCCCCGTATATGCCGGAATAGTATGCAAAATCAACATACATCCTTTATCCCTCTCTTCCTTTATGCATTCTGCGCCGCTAAAAATTCAGCAATGATTTCAGCCTTGCTTGTTTTTGTAATCGTGTAACCTTTGACCGCGGCAATAGCCTTGATATCATCAACCCTTATTTGGGAAAGCTGTGATTCCGTGTAAGTTTCGAGAATCTCCGGTCCGTCAACTGACCGTGTGGAAATACCACTTGCCACACCTGTCAGGATTGCGAACGGACAACGCTTTGCCTTATCCGGAACCATTGCATTAATCGGGTTCGGGATTTCCCATCCGAGACGCATAACGGCCCGCAGCGCCACCATATCATTCTGCATCAGGTTATACAGAATATCACCCGTGGCAGGGTCCTGAATCACACCCTGGTCAAAAATCTTAAAAGTAATATCCTGACGGATAGAATATGCAAGCTGTGAAAAGTCGCCGCTAATCATCAGAGCTTTGCTTCTGTCAAAAGCTCCGTTACGTGGAAAGTTCATCGGCGAACCGTCCAGCGTATATGTTGTGCCGGTCTGCATATCAGACTTAAACACAGGCTGCCCTGTGGTGTCTTTCAGCCCCCTCAGCTTTGCCCTCATTGTAATGTCGGCCATATGGCCGTTCACAAAATAACTGCTTTCCTCAACCTTTGCTATAACACCGCTTTCACCTAAAATGGAATCATACAGGTCGGAACCCAGCGTCACAATGGCCCCGGCCTTTGTTGCCGTGGAAACAACATCATCACGCCATGTTGCCGGCTTATCATGCCCGAAAAGAATCGCGCCGTCAATCTTCTGGCCAAAAGCTTCAACCAGACGGGGCCGCACTTCTCCCCAAATATCATAATCGGCATCATCAAGTACCGCTTCCGGAATCGGTACAATGACCGCGATTTCTTCCGCATAAATAAACTTGTTATCCCATGCCATTGTTGTCAGCTTCTTTTTTGCACCGCTGCCTTCCCCGTTCACAAAATAGGCCAGAGGAAGCAAGTCAAGCACACGCATTTTGTACTGTGCCGCTGTCATATTTTGAAGTTTACGGCCACGCTGTAAAACAGTGGACTGTTCCACCACCCCCTGGATAATGTCATGGCTTTCCTGTACCGGAATCAGCGCTTCGGCGTTCCCCCTGGTAATGGAACTGGAAGCCTCGCCCGCAAAAGTCTGTAGATTAAAAATCTTTCTGTTTCTGTTCAATGTTCTTTCTCCCTTCTTTATCTTCCAAACGCTGAACGGATGGAAGCGTTAATTGAATCATTTACTGTCTGGCCCGTGCCGGCTCCACCGTCAGGTTTTCCCGTAGACACAACCCTGTATCCCTGCCCTGTAAAACGGGGATTCTCTTTCAGGAAAGCGTCAGCCGCTTTCTTGAAATCAGCCTTATCGTCCACGTTTTTCCCGACCTTAAAAAGCACATAGTCGATATCGTCCGGCTTCACGCCCTTATCACGCAGATAACCGGTATTTTTCATCTCCTCTACCTGTGCCAGCGCCGCGTCCCGTTCCTTCTCCACAGCGGCAACACCAGGATGCTGTGCGGCTCTCTTTGCCTTAAAATCTGCAAGTGCGGCGGTGACCTCATCTTCACTCATGCCCTGCTTTTTAAAGTAATCTGCAAGTGCCGCTTTAGTCGCACGGTCAGCCCTTGCTTCCGCTATCTGCTCGGCCTGTTCGTAACTGTAAGCCGCGCCCCCGGCATTATTCTGGCTGCCGTTGCCATTCCCAGCCGTTCCTGTACCGGTACCTCCGCCAGTACCGCCCTCACCGCCGTCAGTGAAAAGCTGTAAGTCAAAAAACTTCTTTTTCATTCCTTTTTCCCACCTTCCTGTGATAATCCCGTATTTATTGCCCCGTCAGGCATGAAAAAAGCATCCTTTTCAGGATGCGTCATTCACTCATTATAAGTATTCAATTACCGGGTAATCTGCAGCTATGCCGCAGATACCTAAAAACCAAGTGTCAATCAATGCCTTCCCCGTGTCATTCAAAGTCTGCCACTTAATGCATATATTGCCCCGCTCTATGCTTTCATTTAAGCTCATACCGGCGATTTCTTTCAATCCCCTTATAAGAGTAAGGGTAAGGGCAGAAACGGCGCTGCAGACAATATCTGACCCCCGTGGGGCCGTGTTTGCGTGGCCTGATATATTGATTTTATTTGGTGTTATTAAAACTGTAATCACATTTTTTCTCCCATAGAAAAACCGCCAGCACTCTGCTGACGGTCAAACAGCCCCTACAAGCCAGGTGTTATCTCCTTAAATCCTTTTGCGGCATTATAGAACTTTCTCATAATGGAATTTTCCTGTAAGTATTCCAGCCCTTTTAGTGTAATCCGCATTCCTGAACAATCACAGTTCATATCCCCGGTAATGTCTCGTACTATACACGCCCCTTTGATATATCCTACATCAGACATCATTTCTATGTACCGGAGCCATCTCATTTCAGAAACACAAAGGGCTTCATGGTCAATCTTTTCAATATCCGGTTCTGGTTTATCCATGTCCTTTTCTAACTGCGAAAGAATCTTATATACTGCTTTGAAATTATCCATGACTTACTCCTTCCTGCTAATCAAAATTACTCCATAATCTCACGCAGGTCGATTTCAGACTGCACAAAAACTGCCCCTATATCATAATCATCAAAAACAACTATTTCCAAACCTCTCTTCAAATATGACTGAATCGTTGTGCCGTCAACATCTACCAGCAGTTTTTCCTTATCTGCATCTGGAAAATGTTCCTCAATTTTCCTGCAGGTATCTCTAAACATCTCCGGGCTGTTATCGGGGCAGATATTATAATCAAAAGGATATTTTTTCATAGGCCAAACTCCTTATTAACATCCGCATTTGTTTTAGAAGCAGTTTTGAGAATATCCTCCAAAGCTTCTTCCCTGCTCATGTCTTTCCGTTTCATTTTATTTCTAACCAGTTCTTCAAAATCAGGTGCCGGTCTTTTCTGTTCCAGCACCCTCGCTGTCTCCACATCAGACATTGCAGCCCTTGCCTGGTGTTTGTACTGATTCCGAAGACCGTATGCCTGCCGAGCCTGCTGTTCCAGTGGCAATGCATCATCAATTTGATTGGGAATGCTATTGACATTGGCATAGTACCATTCACGTATACTCTGGTTGTCCGTTTTTACTATTTCTGCACCAACATAGTGTGCAAGGTTTTTCTTTGACACTATTATATCAGCATCTGGTGCCTGTGTCACGTTTTTCTGCAATGCATCCATATCAGCGCGCCGGTTCTTTTCGGCCCTTTCACGCATTGCACGCTCCGCCTTGCGTTCTTTTGCCGCAGCGCGTTTGGCCGCTTTATCTGCCTGCTCCGCTTCCCAGGTCTCGTATGTACGCTGTGATGGTGCCACACGTCCCCGTAAATCATAATAAATACGTTCCCGCTGTTCGGGAAGATGAAACTTTTTGCTAAACTCTTTATATTCATCGAGCATGGCCTGATATTTGCATCTGGCATTTAAAATATCATCAGAATCAGCTCCTCCCTGCTTTAACAGCTGTGCTTTCTGCCTCTGTGCCCGCATCGCCGTTTCCATCTGACGCTGTTTCTGCGTGGCTTCATAAGTATTATATTCCCTGCCGCGATATGGGATTTTCTGCGCTTCTTTCCTGTCCATAGCCTCCAGCCATTCGTCAGAATAATTCCTGGCAGAAATCCCGTCCAGAAAAGGATAATAGCTGTGGCGGCAGTTCCAGCCAAGCAGGCCGGGGCCAGAACCCAAACCGCACACATCTATAAGCTGCTGGTATGTCCACACACGCCCCTGCCAGACGGCATGTTCCGGGCGTGCCCCCGGATGCCAGTCAACCTCGTATTTATCAGTCCCCAGCCTCTGGCCATTCATTCTGGATATCTGCCCTGTCAGCTGCCCCATACCTGTAAGCAGCGCCCTCCTGACGGCCACATCCACCCTGTTGCTGCGTCCGGAAACATAATCAACTGTCCGCAGCCCGGAAGTGGTCATTTCTCCCACAACTTTCCGTATCAGGGTATTATAGTCAAAAGCTCCTGATGCCATCATGGTAATTGCATTGTCCAGATACCCGTTATATACCTCTGACAGCGGCGAAAACACCTTACGTCCACTGCCCATATCCACCATAAATCCCAGCGACCTGCTTATATTAAAAAGCTCATCATTTGACTGCTGGATGAGGGCGTTTGTAATCTGCTGTAATTCATAATTTTGTTCATAGCAAATAAGTTTTGTATTAATCTGCTCGTACATTGTCCGACTTCTCACATATTCCTGTTCTACGACTTCATCATACAGCTTGAACGTGTCAGCCCAGTCACCGCCTAAAGCCTGCCGGATAATGTTTTCAACATCTTCCGTACTGTGTCCCAGCACCATGTACCTTTGCAATTGCCAGTCTACCGTAGAAGTAATTCTTCCCGTCTTCTTAATTCTGCGTACCACATCTTTCATAATTTCCTCTTCAAGCGCCAGGTATTTCTTTTCGATGCCAGCTGCAAGGATTGACTGGTATTCCTGTTTCAAAGATATATCCTCCTTTAACTAAAAGGAAAAGAGACCTGTTATAGGCCTCTTTCTTTCATTATTTCTTCAATTGTTTTTCCACGTTCTAAAAACCCCCTAAGACTGCCACGGTTCATACCAATTTTCCTTTCCCATTGTGCCACTGTTAATGTTTCTCCTCTATATGTAACATATTTTGAATTACTTCTATTATTTATTTGCGTTTCTATAGTAGCCCAACGGCAATTTTCAGGCTCATAATTGCCATCATTATTTATCCTGTCTATAGATAATTCATCAGAGTAACCACTTTTTAACGCCCATTCAGCAAAGACAGCAAAATCATTCCATTCATTACATACTCTTATTCCCTTTCCATAATATGAATCAAATTCTCTCTTTGAGCAAGAAGGACTGCAACGGTGTTTCATGCCTGCCCATATGCGATATAACCTTGTCCCATACCTGCCATGTGTCATGCATGTCTTATTACCTCTAAACATTTCTGAAGTGGTCTCTTTTCTAAGACATCCACAAGATTGTGTCATACCTTTACGCAAATTATACGATGTCACTTCTTTGAATGTTCCGCAATCGCATCTACATTTCCATAACGCTTCACGTCTTTTATTACCAGCTCTTTCAATAACAACCAATCTTCCAAAACGTTGTCCCGTTAAATCAATAAGTTTACTCATGCCACACCACCTTTCTTCATTTCTGCTTTAGCCGCCCGGTAACCTTTGGCATAGCCGTAACGAAAAAGTGTTGCGATGGCCTCGAACAGCCTATTCGTATCTGCCCAATGCATTTCATCTATAAATGCTATCATTTCAGATGTTCTAAGCATATAGTTAGTATCCATCTTTTTGCTTTTTAAAAAGCGGTCAACATAATCTTTGATTTTCTGCATAGTAAAATCTCCTTTCAATTTTGGTTCTTGAAAGAAGCTCCTTACCATGATAGAATATTTCATGGAAGGAAACTTCTTGGGAAAACAGTCGTTCTTACTTTAGCGGGTAGACGGCTGTTTTATTTTTGCTCCAACTTCTTTATCCCCCTACTGATAGCTTCTGTCTTATTGACTTTTTCTTTCTCGCAATACCTTTCAAGAATATTTTTATCCTCATCGCTGATGCGAATACTTATCTTGTTAGGTCTGGGATTGTCCGTTGGTCTGCCTGTCCGTGGACTCATGTTCTCACCTCACTTTTGTCTGGCATAATTCAATTATAAATTATGTCTGGCAAAAGTCAAGCACTATTTTAATAAATAACCTCACTTTCCTGTGTTGGAAGATTTTTACGTGCTTCCTCCAACGTTTCACCCATCCATTTAGCCCTAAACTCGTCAGGTCGCATAATGCCAGCCCCTAGCATCTGAAAATCTTTCTGCATCTCCGCTTCTTTGTCTTGGATAATACTGTCATCAAAACCTATGACAATATCTGTATTTTCATCCAGCCCGGATATTCCTGCGCTGATGCCGGCTCTGATGATAGTCTTTACCAGTTGGATAAGTACCCTGTTCAGTACAAGCTCATGTTTTGTAAGGCTGCGGTACATATCGGAATTTTCGCTGATTACCTCTGTAGCGGTCTTCACCCCGCCGCCCTCAAATTTATAACGTTCAGTTCCAAAACCACATTTTAATGAAAGCCAGTTCAAATCGTCGTTAAGCGCCTTACTGTGTTCCTCAATCCGAAGCTCCATATTGACTTCCCTGATAGCTTCTTTCGATTTCGCCTGGCTGAAATAGTCTTCCGGCAGTTCATAAAATACTGTATCATCCGGGTCAAAAACCGGGGAGCCGTCTGCATTATTCAAAAATTCAGGAGCCACAAATATACGCTTGCGCCCTAAAGAAAATTCGTTTGCGTAGCTGTCATATTCCAAATCCAGTTTCCTGACAATATCAATCGCATTAGCGAAAAGCGAAACCCCCATCGGGTTAGTAGAATCTTCGTCCGCATTGTTCACCATGTTCAGCCGGTCAATAACAAAAAGCGGCTGGTCCGACCCGGTTTCAATCCGTCCGGCAAGCCCGCTGAATTCCGGTATCTGTTCCCACTGGTCAGGCGTCAGCTCGTTTCCGGCCCCTGTGGTATTCTCTACAACGGTATTTTCAACTACATACTGTTTTCTGCCCTCTCCCGGGATATTCTCGAGCCGGTGATATTGAATATGCACATATTTCTTGCGTTTATAGGTTTTGGGGAATGTAAAAATGCATTCGGTAATCACTTTATTCTGCCAGCTGGCAGGGTAAATATGTGAGGCTTCCACATAGTTAATTCCCACACTTCCCCCTGTCATGTTCCCGGCTTCATCCACCGTGGCATCTTTGATATAAACCACGTATGCCACCGTCCCAAGTGCGGCTTTCCATTCCTGAAATTCATTCCCCAGTTCTTCCCAGGTATTAGCTTCCAGCACAGCTTTTACAAAGGTGTCTGTGGTCGGGTCCGCTATAGTGATTGCCACATGTTCATTCAGGAGCAGGTCTGCCATATCCTCACATACCTTTTTAGCCATGCCCAGAGAATGACGCAGACAATTTACGGATGCCCCCTTGCCCCTGTAAACTTTATATCTGTGAAACTTCTTTACATTGGAATTGTACCAGCTGCGCCATATTTCAATCTGCCGGTAAAAGGCCGGGTTCACCGTATCTATTCCTTTATTTCTGAAATAACTGAAAATATCCATGCGATTATTCATCTCTTTCCTGTACTGGCAGCCAGTACTTTATTTTTGTCCACATCCCCATCACCATGTACCTGATGGCGTCCATACAATTATGTATAATAAAACCACCACAAACTGAATAGTTGTGATGGTTTCTGACTTCCATGTTGTAAACATCTTCTTTACCAATGTATTTTATTTCTACGATAGATAAGTAATTTTGTTCTGCATTCTCTTGAACATGTTTCTTTTTTGGAGTATTTATTTTTGACAAATTTCTTACCACAGACAACACATTCTGCTTCAACATTGTCAGTCCCTTCCATTCTTCTATACTTTGACTTACAGTTATTACTGCAAAACTTTGTATTAGCCTGTGTTGACTCAAATTCTTCGCCACACATAAGACACTTAAACTTCCGCTTTTGGTACAAATTATCTTTTGTTTTTTCATAGTGTTTTTTGTGCCAATCTCGCCCTTCATCACTTTCATGCCATTCTTTTGCCTTCGGCATAGCATTTTCCATCAAATTTCGAATTACTTTATCGTGATTTCTTTCAGCGTTTTCTTTGGCATGAAAAGATAAATGCTCTGCACCTACTCTTAATTCCAGATTAGAAATGTCATTGTTGCTTTTATCCTCATCCTTATGGTGAACATGGTAACCAGCCGGAACAGCGCCATTGTAATATTCCCAAACATATACATGCATCCTTTTCCGACTACCATCAGGGGATTTAGAGGAACACAGGTAATAACCTGTGTCCTCGTCTCTTGTAAACATTTTGCTGTTGAAATATTGGTGCTTGTTAGCCATTTAAACCGCACCCCTTTTCTTCATTTCTGCTTTAGCCGCCCGGTAGCCTTTGGCATAGCCGTAACGAAAAAGTGTTGCGATGGCATTGAACAGACTATTCGTATCCGCCCAATGCATTTCATCTATGAGCGCTATCATTTCGGGCGTTCTAAGCATATAGTTAGTATCCATCTTTTTGCTTTTTAAAAAGCGGTCAACAT
>CAJTMZ010000089.1:0-577 GCA_910577445.1 uncultured Lachnospiraceae bacterium
AACTGCAAAGAAATCAGGATTCGGGACTTTCAATTTTCAGAGTGCTTCTGGGAACGGGATTCTTGTATTTCCTGTATTTTCTTACATTTCACATTATGCCGCTTTTGGACCAGTGTCTGTATTTTTCATCGAAAGAAGATACCGGGACGCTTAGCCTCTCGTGGGGAATGTATTATGGAAAGTGTCTGGTAATTATCGGCGTTATATGTGGGGTTATCAGCTTGTTCTGTGTGCTTCCACGGAGAATCACAACCATATTGGAGCGGGAGGAGAAGCGGTTTGCAAAGGAGCGGCTGGGGATTTTTACCCACCAGTGCGCGGCGGTTTCCATACCGGCGGCTGTGTTCCTTGCCGTATTTTCCGAAAATATTTTAACCGTTCTCTTTAAGGGCAGCCAGCAGCAGGCGGTGCCGTGGCTGCAGCTTGGGAGTCTGATAATAATTTTTTACGTGCCGGGTTCCCTGTTTATGGAAATTTTATTAAAGAACAGAAGACTGAATTATGTGGTTTGCGTTGGGGCGGGCGCGCTGCTTTTCCATATCGGAGCTGCCGTATTGTTAGTCAGGGTTGCAAAAAT
>CAJTMZ010000089.1:693-1035 GCA_910577445.1 uncultured Lachnospiraceae bacterium
AGTGATATCTGCTATTGCAGGTGTTATTTCATTGCTTTTGAACAAGCTTTTATCGCAGTTTATAGGAATGGCCTTTTCCATGTTGATTTGTCTGGTAATCGGCGTGGTGATTTATATGCTTCTTCTGGTGGTAGCGAGAGCTTTCAGGGAAGAGGAATTGGAGGAAATGACCGGCGGCTGGATTTTAATTAAACTTTCGGAGCGTCTGCGTTATATGTAGCGTATAATTTAAATCTTTTTGCTGATACTGTTTATAAAGAAATAGTAAAGGTGTACATGCTATGAAATTTGTAAAACGTATCAGTTTATTTTTTATTTATCCACTGACGATGTTTGCGGCGG
>CAJTMZ010000089.1:1045-1303 GCA_910577445.1 uncultured Lachnospiraceae bacterium
TCCCTGGGATTTGCCTCTAACATGGCGATCATGGAATTTTTTTATCCGGGAGAGACGTTTTCCCAGCTTTCGCCGTTAATTGACGAAGCTCCCGCAAAAATCGAAGAGGAGCCTATGGAAGTGGCAATGAGCGAGGAACCGGTGCTTTCCGCCAATACCAACTATGTGGTTCAGACTTACGATACGTTAAGCGGCCAGACCACGGAAGCGGAAGAGACGGCGCCTGATAAATTTATAGGTTTAAACAGGGACAGGCTT
>CAJTMZ010000089.1:1382-2912 GCA_910577445.1 uncultured Lachnospiraceae bacterium
AGCTGGTGTCCTTTTCTTCTGACAGGGTGGTGGTAAGGAAAAGCTATGAACGGATTGACACGGAAAAAGGATTTTTTCTTTTAAACGAGAATCATTATGTGGTTGTTTATGATTACAGCTTATCACATGTTTATATGAATACGGATATTCTGGTGGAAAGTCTGCCGGAGAAGCTTCAGGAAGAGATTTTAAGCATGAAGTTTGTGGAGGATGAGAAAGGATTATACAATTTCCTTGAGTCCTATTCCAGCTAGGGTTATTACGACATCATTTTGACAGAAGCGAGGAAATCATGGATAATAAAATAAAGGTGGCGGTAATTGGTGCGGGCGCGTCCGGCATGGTAGCGGCAATTACTGCCGTGAAATATGGAGCGGAAGTCACTTTGTTTGAAAAAAACGACAGAGTGGGAAAAAAGATTCTTGCAACGGGAAACGGGAAGTGCAATCTGGGAAACCTGGAATTTTCCGTGGAACAGTATTACTGCAGGGACAAAGAGAAATTAAAGGGAATGTTCCGGGTGTTTTCCGTCTGGGACACCATATCCTTTTTTGAGAGTCTTGGCCTGATGATTAAAAACAAAAACGGCTATCTATATCCTTATTCGGAGCAGGCCTCGGCGGTTCTCGACATTCTGCGCATGGAGCTGGAGAAAAGTAGAATCCATGTAATATCGGGAACGGAAATCACGGAAGCGGTATTTCACAAATCAGAGGAATTGTTTGAGATAAAATCACCGGCCGCAAGCGCCGGCTTTTTCCATAAATTAATCATAGCCTGCGGAAGCCCCGCCTCCTTGAAAAAGGGAGAGGGAATGACCGGCTACCGGCTGGCGAAAGGCTTTGGACACCATGTAGGAGCGTTGCTGCCGGGACTTGTCCAACTGCGCAGCGGCGACGGGTTTATAAAGGCTCTGGCCGGCATCAGATGTAAGGCAAAGATAACGCTTCGGGTTGACGGTAAGGTAAGCGCCGCCGAGGAGGGGGAGCTGCAGTTTACCGATTACGGAATTTCCGGGATTCCCGTTTTTCAGATAAGCCACATTGCCGCATACGCATTGAAGAACCAAAAGGATGTGAAGGTGGTTGTGGATTTTTTTCCCGACCAGGAGGAAAAGACCTTTGCTTACATGAATCGTCTGCGTTTTGGCGCTCACAAGGACATGTCTCTGGAGAATTATTTTACGGGCACGCTGAACAAAAAAATCAACATGGTTCTGATAAAGCAGGCGGGATTAAAGCCCCAGACGAAAGCGGCGGACGCGGGGTGGGAAAAAATATGGAAGCTTGCGCAAAACAGCAGGGCTTTTGTCATACATATAGAGAATGTGAATCCGTTGGAAAACGCGCAGGTCTGCGCCGGAGGCGTTGCTTTTGACGAAGTGACGCTTCAGATGGAATCCAGACTGGTAAAGGGGCTTTATTTTGCCGGAGAAATTCTGGACGTGGACGGGAAATGCGGCGGCTATAATCTTCAATGGGCGTGGAGCAGCGGCTATATTGCGGGGAGAAACGCGGCGGGCAGTTCTAC
>CAJTMZ010000089.1:2972-16776 GCA_910577445.1 uncultured Lachnospiraceae bacterium
TCAGTTGCGGCTTCCGGTGGGGCATACCCCCGAGGAACTTGAAAATGCTGTAAAAAGGCTGTTAAAATGCGATGAAAAGCCGGAGATAGCAATCCTTCGGCGGTCTGTTGACGCCAGAAAAAAGCCAAAGTTATATTTCAATTATATTTTGAGCGTAAAGGTTAAGAACCAGGCAAAGATATACCGAAAGTGCGATAAAAGGCAGGTTATTGTCTGGGAAGAAAAGAAGTATCGTTTTCCGGTAAAAAATTATCAGGGCAGTGTAAGGCCGGTGATTATCGGAACGGGGCCGGCGGGACTTTTCTGCGGTTATATGCTGGCAAAGGCCGGATTTTGTCCCATATTGCTTGAAAGAGGAGATGCGGTAGAGGAGAGGACGAAGAAAGTACAGGCTTTCTGGGAGACGGGAAAGCTGGATACGCAGTCCAACGTACAGTTTGGCGAAGGGGGAGCCGGTACTTTTTCCGACGGCAAACTCAATACCCTTGTGAAGGACAAATACGGAAGAAATCAGAAGGTACTGTCAATACTTGCAAAAATGGGAGCCTCGCCGGAAATTCTTTATGACCATAAGCCCCATATAGGGACGGACGTTTTGAGCAGGGTGGTAGTGAATCTGCGGAACGAGATTATATCCCTGGGCGGCGAGGTGAGATTTCGGGCTGCGGTAACAGATATTACATATGAAAACAATCAAATAACAGGCGTTATTATCAACGACAGCGAACATATGGAAACGCCGTTTGTGGTTCTGGCCCCCGGACACAGTGCAAGAGATACTTTCGCCATGTTGTATGATAAGGGTGTCGTCATGGAAGCCAAGCCCTTCGCGGTGGGGATGAGAGTGGAGCATCCCCAGGAACTGATAAACCTTTCCCAGTATGGCACAAGCACAGAAGAAACGCTGGGAAACGCGGTCTATAAGGTGACGGCGAAAACCGGTTCCGGTAAAGAGGGTTATGAAGCCGCCGACAGGCTTTCTGCGGAAAGGGGCGTGTACTCTTTCTGTATGTGTCCCGGCGGTTATGTGGTAAACGCGTCCTCGGAAGAGGGGCGGCTTGCGGTAAACGGGATGAGCTACAGCGGGCGGGACGGCAAAAACGCCAACAGCGCCATCATTGTATCCGTTACCCCGGAGGATTACGGGGACAGCCATCCTCTTGCGGGAATTGAATTTCAGCGCCGGCTGGAGGAAAAGGCTTTTGCGGCGGGGGGCGGAAAGATTCCGGTAGAGAGGTACGGAGATTATAAAAATGCTTTCTATCCGGAGAAAGACGGTAGCGCAGATACCGGTACAGACAGTGGGGGAGATGCGGAAGAGAGCGGCTCAAAAAAAGGTTCAGGCGTTTATCCGGTGCCGGATGATTTTCAGCCTGCGGTAAAGGGCGGGTGGACTTTCGGCCCGGTACACGAGATACTTCCCGATTATCTGGGAAAGGCGTTTATATGCGGAATGGAGCGGTTTGGCGAGGTGATTGAAGGCTTTAACGACAGAAATGTGCTGATAGAGGGCATCGAGAGCAGAACGTCGTCTCCGGTTAGGATTGTGCGGGACGAAACCCTGCAGTCTTCCATCAGGGGCCTCTATCCCTGCGGGGAAGGCGCAGGGTATGCCGGCGGCATCACGTCGGCGGCGATGGACGGCATACGGGTGGCGGAAGAGGTGGCCCTTGCAATTATGAAAGGCGGGAGGGGACAAAAAGATGGAGAAGGCTTACAGCACGAAACAGGAACTGCGCGGCAGGTATCTCTCCTACAGGAATGAGCTTTCAGCCGGCGCGCGGAAGGAAAAAAGCGAAAAAATCTGGAACCTGCTGAAAAAGCAAGGGGTTTACCAAAAGGCCGAGGCGGTTCTTGTCTATCTTAATTACCGCAGCGAAGTTATTACCACCGGATTGGTGGAGGAGCTTCTTTGCTCCGGGGAAAAAAGAGTTTTCGCGCCTAAAGTGGAAGGGATGGATATCCGGTTTTATGAAATCTTATCTTTGGTGGATTTGACGGAAGGGTATCAGGGCATCCGGGAGCCGAAAGCCGACGAACAAAGGCTTTTTACACAGGAGCTGTCGCAGAATGCGGCATGCCTTGTTCTTGTGCCGGGAGCCGTTTTTGACAGGCAGAGGGGCCGGATGGGATATGGAAAAGGATTTTACGACCGATATCTTGCCGCCTTTCCCGACCTTACCAGCGTGGCCCTTGCTTTCGACTGTCAGATTGCAAAAAAGGTGCCGGAGGAATCGCATGATAAAAAAACGGATATGATTATTACGGAAACGACTGTTATTTATTGAAAACGATTGAAAATTTAAAATTTTCAATCTGAAGATTTGTGCCGCGCGCAAAGTCTACGGGCGTTGGAAAGGAGCATGGTTATAAAAATGAACGATATGCTGATTCAATTAGGAAAGGCGGCTTCGCTTGCAAAGTATGAATTGCAAAAGCTGTCCGCGGATAAAAAAAATCAGGCGTTATATGAGGTGGCGGAAGGACTTGTAAGGGAAAGCGGCCTGATTCTTTCGGAAAACGAAAAGGACATAGAGGAAGGAAAAGCAAAAGGAATGTCCCCCGGTCTGCTTGACAGACTGCTTCTTACAAAGGAAAGAATATCCCAGATGGCGGAGGGCCTGAAACAGGTGACGGAGCTGAAAGACCCTGTGGGAGAAGTATTAGAGAGCTTCCGGCGTCCGAACGGCCTTGTCATAGAAAAGAGAAGAGTCCCCATGGGCGTGATAGGCATTATCTACGAGTCCCGGCCAAATGTTACGGCGGACGCTTTCGGACTGTGCTTTAAAAGCGGCAACGCGGTGATTTTGAAGGGAGGAAGCGACGCGCTTCGCTCCAATCTGGCAATAACAGGTGTAATCAGACGTTCTCTCAAGGAGGCAGGCATTACGGAGGATGCGGTACAGATAATTCCCGCCTCGGACAGAGCCGTGACTTTGGAATTTATGCGTCTGAAAGAGTATGTGGATTTGCTGATACCAAGAGGCGGAGCGGGGCTGATAAAAAGCGTGGTGGAGAACAGTACCATACCGGTGATTGAGACCGGAACCGGAAACTGCCATATTTATGTGGACGAATCTGCCAGTCTTTCTATGGCAATACCGATTATCATAAATGCCAAAACCCAGCGGATTGGGGTATGTAATGCCTGCGAATCCCTGGTAATCCATGAAAATATAAGCGGAAAGCTGCTGCCGGAGCTTGCCAGGGCACTGAAAGAACATCAGGTGGAGATACGGGGCGACGAAAAGGTCCGCCGGATAATAGAATGCGTCCCGGCTGACGAGGAGGATTTCGCCACGGAATATCTGGACTATATTATCTCCATGAAAACCGTCTCTTCGGTGGAGGAGGCCATTGCCCATATCAACCGATACAGTACCAGACATTCGGAATCCATTATCACGGAAAACGGGGAAAATGCGGAGAAGTTTTTAAGCGAAGTGGACGCCGCCTGCGTTTATGTCAATGCCTCTACCAGATTTACAGACGGATTCGAGTTCGGCTTTGGCGCGGAAATCGGCATCAGCACGCAAAAGCTTCACGCAAGAGGGCCTATGGGGCTTAAGGAGCTTACTTCCTATAAGTATCTGATTCGGGGAAACGGGCAGAGCAGGGAGTGAACATAACAAACCAATAATTTCCGAAAATTGATTTTCACATAAAATAAGTTGTGCTATAATATAGCCATGCAGTACCATACAGGCTGTCAGAGTAAAGTATAAAAAGAGGAATGTCATGGAAAAAGAAAAATATGTAGCGTATGTATCGACCTATACTTACGGGAACAAGAGCAATTTCGGAATACGAATTTACAACGTGGATATGGAAAACGGCAGATTTACGGAAAAGGACCAGGTGGAAATAACCAATTCCTCCTATGTAACCATATCCCACAACCGTAAGTATCTGTACTCTATTACGGATTTTGGCGTGGAGTCCTACAGAATATTGAAGGACGGAAGTCTTGAGGCTGTCAACCGGGCTTCTATTAACGGAATGAGAGGCTGTTATCTTTCTACGGATTATGAAGACAAATTTTTGTTTGTGGCAGGTTATCACGATGCCAAGCTTACGGTGCTCCGGGTAAGGGAAAACGGGGAAATCGGAGAAATAACAGACGAAATTTATCATAAAGGGCTGGGAAGCATTGCCGAGAGAAATTTCAAACCCCATATTAACTGTGTAAAAATGACAAGAGACAACCGGTTTTTGTGCGCGGCGGACCTGGGAATGGACCATGTGGTGGTTTACGAATTAAATCACATGAACGGAAGGCTGCGTCAGGTGGATATCATTAGAAGCGAGCAGGAATCCGCTCCTCGTCATCTCAAATTTTCAAAGGACGGCAGTCTGCTTTATGTAGTACATGAACTTAAAAATTATATCGATGTGTATTCCTACTGCGTGGATAAAGAGCACGGTATGCCGGTTTTTGAAAAAATACAGAATATTTCGACGCTCAACGATTATCATGCAGGCGGTTCGGCGGCAAGCGCCCTGAATATTTCGGAGGACTTCAAATATCTTTGCAGCTCCAATGCCGGCGATAACAGCGTGGTGCTTTATTCCATAGACGAGACGAGCGGCATGCTCACTAAAATACTGTGCCTGCCCATAAGCGGAGATTATCCCAAGGACGCGGCGCTGTTCCCGGACAGCAGGCACCTTGTTTCCCTGAACCATGAAACGAACTCCATGACATTTTTCGACGTGAATATGGAGGAGGGAACGATTGTGATGAACGGGCCTGAAATGCAGGTAGACAGACCGAACTGTATTATTTTCTACAAATTGACCTGATTTAAAATATTAATACGCAAAGTATACTGTTTATCGGGCAGGGAATTTTTTCTCTGCCTGTTTTTTACGCCTTTTTATACCGGATATGGAAGAATTTGATACAAAAACAGGGATTTTGGCAAGAAGATTATTGACTGATAGTAAAAATAAGTGTATCTTTAATGTAAGCACTTACACTTTTGTAAATTACGGGAAATACCACATGCACAGAAAGCTGCGCAGAAAGAAGGAGGCCATGCAGAATTTTTTGAAAATTCATCCGAAAGATAAGGTGGCGGTGGCGCTGAAAATGCTGCCGGCCGGCGGTATTTTGAATGTCGAAGGGGAGGAGATAACGCTTAGGGCCGACATTCCTCAGGGACATAAATTTGCCCTGTGCGATATTGCAGAAGGGGAGGCCGTCATAAAGTACGGCGCGGCCATCGGCATTGCCACAGAAGACATTGCCCGGGGAGAGTGGGTTCATACCCATAATATGAAAACCGGACTTGGGGACGTGCTTACTTATACCTATGAACCGGGACCGGTCTGCGAACTGCCGCAGGAGAAAGATTTTTATTTTCAGGGATACCGCAGAGCAGACGGGCGTGCCGCGGTCCGCAATGAAATCTGGATTATTCCCACGGTGGGCTGTGTGAATAACGTGGCGTCCGCCATTGAAAAGAAAGCCCAGTCTTTCTACAGGGGAACCGTTGAGGCTATTGCGGCCTTTCCTCATCCTTACGGATGCTCGCAGATGGGAGACGACCAGGAAAATACGCGGAAAATCCTGGCGGATTTAATCAACCACCCCAACGCCGGCGGCGTGCTGGTTCTTGGGCTTGGCTGTGAAAACAGCAACATTGACGTGTTAAAAGACTACATAGGGAAAGCGGACGAAAACAGGGTAAAATTTCTGGTGTGCCAGGAGTCGGAGGACGAGATTGCGGACGGCGTAAAGCTGGTGGAGGAACTTGCGGCATATGCCGGAACCTTCAAGCGGGAACCGATTCCCTGCAGCGAACTGGTTATCGGAATGAAGTGCGGCGGTTCCGACGGCCTGTCCGGCATCACGGCAAATCCCACGGTGGGCAGATTTTCCGATTTGCTGATTGCAAACGGGGGAACCACCATTCTTACGGAGGTACCGGAGATGTTCGGCGCCGAAACGCTTTTGATGAACCGCTGTGCAGATAAGGAATTGTTTGAGAAAACGGTATCGTTGATTAACGATTTTAAGAACTACTTCACAAGCCATGGACAGACGATTTATGAAAATCCGTCTCCGGGCAACAAAAAGGGCGGGATTTCCTCTCTGGAGGACAAATCTCTGGGATGTACCCAGAAATCCGGTTCCGCTCCCGTAAAAGGGGTGCTTGCCTATGGTGAAAAAGTTTCCGTAAAGGGGTTGAATCTTTTGAGCGCGCCGGGAAACGACCTGGTGGCTTCCACGGCGCTGGCGGCTTCCGGCGCCCATATCGTACTGTTCACGACCGGACGGGGAACGCCCTTTGCTTCTCCGGTCCCCACGGTAAAAATAGCCAGCAACACGCCTCTTGCCCGGCATAAAGATAACTGGATTGATTTTAACTGCGGAACACTGGTGGAGGGAAAGCCTTTAGAGGAACTGGGAGAAGAGCTCTTTTCGTATGTGCTTGAGGTAGCTTCCGGCAGAGCGGTAAAGTCGGAAGAAGCCGGTTTTCACGATATGGCGATTTTCCGGCAGGGCGTTACCCTGTAAAGAAATATTTCAAAGCAGCCGGCGGATTTATCCGGCCGCAGAACGCGAAAGTCTGCTGTCTGAGCGCTGACCGACAGACGGATTCAGGAAGAAAAGCAGCGCAGAAATGAGGAAAGCATGAAAAAACTTTGTTACAAAACACTGGAAGAAACCGGCTATGACGGGTATCTTTTAAAGGACGCCCCGGAAAGAATCCTGCAGTTTGGCGAGGGTAATTTCCTTCGGGCGTTTGTGGACTACTTTGTAGATGTGATGAACGAGAAATGCGGGTTCAACTCCAAAGTCGTCCTGGTTCAGCCCATCGAAGGCGGAGAGCGCATCAGGGAATTTATCAACGAACAGGAAGGGCTTTACACCTTATTTTTAAGGGGAAACGAGGACGGGCGGAAAGTAAATGACAAACGGGTGATTTCCAGCGTCAGCAGGTGCCTGAATCCTTATTCCGAGTATGAGACGTATATGGAATGCGCCAGGAATCCGGAGCTTCGTTTTATCGCCTGCAACACCACAGAAGCGGGGATTCAGTACGATGCGTCCTGCCGGTTTGAGGACAGGCCGGCCGCCAGCTATCCGGGCAAGCTGACGCAGTTTTTATACGCCAGATTCAAGGCGTTCGGAAAAGAAAAGGGAAAAGGCTTTGCGGTGTTATCCTGCGAGCTGATTGACGATAATGGAAAAGAGCTGGAAAAGTGCGTTCTTAAATACGCCCGGCAGTGGAATCTGGGCGACGATTTTGTCAACTGGATAAAGGAAGAAAATATTTTCTGCTCCACTTTGGTTGACCGCATTGTCACCGGATATCCCAGAAATGAAGCGGCGGAAATCTGCGAGGAGCTGGGATATGAGGACAATGTGATTGACACCGGGGAAGTGTTCGGATTCTGGGTAATCGAAGGCCCGCAGAGCCTGAAAGAGGAGCTGCCTTTTGAAAAGGCCGGTCTGCCGGTGCTGATTACGGACAATCACAAACCCTATAAGCAGAGAAAGGTGCGCATTTTAAACGGCGCCCACACCTCCATGGTTCTGGGGGCGTATCTGGCGGGCCAGGACATCGTCCGGGACTGCATGAAGGACGATGTGATTCGGGGCTTTATGAACCAGGCCATTTACCAGGAGATTATCCCTACCTTAACGCTTCCCGAGGAAGAGCTTCTGGATTTTGCAAAGGCCGTTACGGACCGTTTCGACAATCCCTTTATCGACCATGCTCTGCTTTCGATTTCCTTAAACTCCACTTCCAAGTGGAAAGCAAGGGTGATGCCGTCCTTAAAAGGATATGTGGAAAAGTTTGACGCGCTTCCTGAATGTCTGACGGCGTCTCTGGCCTTTTACATCGCGTTTTACCGGGGCGTGCGCCTTGACGAAAACGGATTTGCAGGGCTGCGGGACGGAAAAGAATACCCCATCAGCGACGATAAAAGTATTCTGGAATTTTATGACGCCCACAAAAAGGAGGACGCGCAGACGCTTACAAAGGCGGTTCTCTCCAATACGGCATTCTGGGGCGAGGATTTGACGCAAATCCCCGGACTGGAGCAGGCCGTTGCAGAGGATTTAAATATAATAGAAGAAAAAGGCGCTTACGAGCTGATGAAAGGAGTAATTAAATGAATCTGAATTTAAAACCGGCAAATGAATGTAAGTACGATGCGGTATCTCTCGGCGAGGTAATGCTTCGCCTGGACCCCGGCGAGGGCAGAATCCGCACCGCAAGAAGCTTCCGTGCATGGGAAGGCGGCGGGGAATACAACGTGGTCCGCGGGCTCTGCAGATGTTTCGGGCTGAATACAGCGGTTATCACTGCTTTTGCGGACAACGAAGTGGGACTTTTGATGGAAGATTTCATTCTTCAGGGAGGCGTGGACACTTCTCTGATTAAGTGGATGAAAACGGACGGCATCGGCAGAATCTGCCGAAACGGACTGAATTTTACGGAAAGAGGATTTGGCATCAGAGGAGCCGTGGGATGTTCCGACCGTGCCAACACCGCGATTTCAAAGGCTTCCCCGGAGGATTTTGATTTTGAATATATCTTTGGCGAGCTGGGCGTGCGCTGGCTCCACACAGGCGGTATTTACGCGGCTTTATCCGAGCAGTCCTGTGAGACGGTTCTGGCTGCTATCAAAACCGCCAAAAAATACGGAACCATTGTTTCCTACGATTTAAATTATCGTCCTTCCATGTGGAGCGCTATCGGCGGCCTTGCAAAGGCGCAGGAGGTCAACAAGGAAGTGGCAAGGTATGTGGACGTGATGATTGGAAACGAGGAAGATTTCACTGCATGTCTTGGTTTTGAAATTGAAGGAAACGATGAAAACCTGAAGGAGCTGAATCTGGACGGCTACAAGAAAATGATTAACGAGGCGGCAGGGGCTTATCCGAATTTCAAGGCGGTTGCCACGACCCTTCGTACCGTTAAGACGGCCACGGTCAACGACTGGAGCGCAATCTGCTGGGCGGACGGGGAAGTTTATAAGGCGAAAGACTATAAGGGACTGGAAATTATGGACCGGGTAGGCGGTGGAGACTCCTTTGCATCTGGGCTGATTTACGGCCTTATGACCACGCAGGACGCCGGGCTTGCGGTGAATTACGGAGCGGCTCACGGCGCGCTTGCCATGACAACTCCGGGAGATACCACTATGGCGAGCAAAAAAGAGGTGGAAGCCATTATGGGCGGAGCCGGCGCGAGAGTGCAGAGATAATTGTTTTGAAAAGGGCTTCTGCCGCTAAAGCGAATTGCCCGCGGTCAGAAGTCCGTTGTCTGGCGTTTTATCAGATGACATTTTACCGTCTGTCTGGAGGGGATTTTCTGTCCGCCCAAAAGCGACATCAGGGAATCGATGGCGGTTTTGCACAGCACCTCCACACGGTTATCCACGGAGCTAAGCTCCGGGGTGCAGCTAATAGAAAGCTGTGAATTATTGTAACCTATGATATTGACAGCCTCCGGCACGCGAATCCCAGTGGCGGAGGCATATTTCATTGCGCCGACGGCAAGCCAGTCTTCGGCGGCGATTACGCTGTCAAAGACAAGACCCCGCCTGCACAACAGAATATCGCGCATGGCGTAAATGGAGCTGTCACAGTAGAGCATCAGTTCCGGGTCGGCCTCCATGCCGTGAGACGCGAGGGCGTCCATGTAGCCTTTCAGCTTCCTTTTGGCGCTGTAGGAATGGGAATTGTACAGGAAAAGGATTCTTTTTTTTCCGGCAAGAAGCAGTTCCTCCGTGATATCGTACACAGACTGAAAATCGTCGGCCATGACGCAGTATATGTTGTCATGGCACAGATAGCCGTTAATCAGAAAGACGGGTATCTGCAAAGCGGCTTCCCGCACATAATCAGGAGCCTGTCCGTTGATATCCGCATAATTGGAACCCACCAAAATCAGGGCGTCAATCTGCTTTTTAAAAATCAGCTCCACAGCCTGACGCTTGTCCTCATCATCGTAACTGCTGCAGTATAAAATGCAGTCATATCCATAGCCTCTTAAATTCTTTTCGAGGTAGGAGACTGCTTTCGCCATATAAGCGTCCGCCACATCCGGGCAGACGATGCCTACGGATTTCATGGAACCGAGCCCTAAGCCTCTGGCGAACACGTTTGGCGTGTAGTTGTTTTCTTCCATGATTTTTAACACGGCGGTTTTGGTTTTTTCACTGACCTTGGGACTGTCGTTTACCACCCGGGATACGGTGGCGATAGAAACCCCGGCAAGTTTTGCGATATCATAAATATTCATATTCTTTTCCTGTAATAGTCGATAGCATGTACTTTGCATACAAAATGTAGTAAAATTATTATAACGTTGAATGAAAAAAAATACAACCGAAAGGATGGGGAAGTACGCTGTGGCAACCGATTTAACGAAAGGCAATATTACAAGGCACCTGATATCATTTACCATTCCCCTGATTTTGGGAAACCTTTTCCAATTGACCTATAACGCGGTGGATTCCATCGTGATTGGGCGTTTTGCCGGAAACGAAGCGCTGGCGGCGGTGGGAACGGCGGAGCCGGTTATGAATTTTCTGATTATGGGAATTACGGGGCTCTGCGTTGGGACGTCTGTGCTGATGAGCAATTTTTACGGGGCCGGGAAGCTGGACGATTTGAAAAAGGAAATGGGAACCTGTCTTAGAATCGGCGGTATTTTTGCCATGTTGCTTTTTGCCGGCGGTATTCTGGCGTCAGGGGTAATACTGAGACTGATGCAGGTGCCGGAGGATATTCTCGGCCTGTCAATCAGCTATCTGAGGGTGATTTTCATCGGAATGCCCTTCACCTGCCTTTACAACATTTACGCGGCGGCTCTGCGAAGCGTGGGGGATTCCAAAACGCCCATTCGTTTTCTGGCCTTTTCTTCCGTGCTAAACGGGATTTTGGACGTAATCTTTGTGGCAGGCTTTGGCCTTGGCGTTTTCGGGGCCGGTCTGGCAACGGATATTGCGGAATCTGTCTCCGCCATAGCCTGTATGCTTTATGTGTACAAAAAGGTTCCTGTGCTGCATATTAGCCGTTTGGATTTGGTTCCGGATAAGGAATTTACAAGAAAAACCCTTCATTACGGAAGCACCACGGCGCTTCAGCAGTGCGCCCAGCCCATCGGAAAGCTGGCCATTCAGGGTATGGTCAATACTCTGGGCGTCAGCACCATCGCGGCTTTTAACGCCGTCGGGAAAATCGAGGATTTTGCCCTGGTGCCGGAAAGAAGCGTTTCCACCTCCATGATGACCTTCATTGCCCAGAACGATGGGGCGGAGGAGAAGGAGCGGGTCAGGAAAGGCTTCCTTTCAGGAATGACAATTGAAACCTGCTATTTTGTCTTTATCTGCGTTGTGCTTTTGCTGTTCCACAGGCAGATGCTGTTTTTGTTCAGTACAGACGAAACCATTTTAAGCGAGGGACAGCGCTACTTTTCCGTGATGGCTTTTTTCTATTTCTTTTCGGCCATGACCAACGGGATGCAGGGATTTTTCAGAGGAAAAAAATATATGAAGGTTTCACTGGCGGGGTCCCTGACGCAGATTTCCGTCCGGGTGTTGTTTACCTTTCTTCTGATTCCCGGACTGGGTATTACCGGAATTGCTTTCGCCTGCGCGGCAGGGTGGATTGCCATGCTGATTTTAGTGGTCGGGTATGGCGTGCGTAAGAAGGTGTGGTCAAGGTGTTAGCTGATAAAAATCAAAGTGTAAGAGTGGAAGGGCTTCAGAGAAATCGGAGGCTCTTTTTCTATGAGGTTTGGAATTTAGATTGCAGCATATGGACGGATAGTATATCACACCTTGATATGCCTGTTGCCTATGGGAGTGTATATAATATAAGCATTTGTTATTTGATTGGGACGCAGATATAATAAATTATCAGAAAAGTATTTAGCGCAGGAGCATGCGCAATGAAAAGGAGTATTTATTATGGAAACGATTAAAAACAAAACCTTTGACGAAGAGCGGGCGTTATACGCGGCTCGTGACCTTTCCGTTCAAGACTGTACCTTTGACGGCCCTGCCGACGGAGAAAGCGCTTTTAAGGAAAGCAGAGACGTTACCGTAGAGCACTGCTTTTTCAACCTCCGCTATCCATTCTGGCATGATACAGGACTGAAAATCGAAAGTTCGGAAATGACCGAGCTTTGCAGAGCGGCACTTTGGTATTCTGAAAATGTGGAGATTAACAATACCAGGCTCCACGGAATTAAGGCTCTGCGGGAATGCGCCAATATTAAAATGCGGAGCTGCGATGTCATTTCACCCGAATTTGGCTGGTCGGTACGTGGGATTGAAATGGAGGACTGCACCGTCTTGGGCGAATATTTTATGATGCGTTCCGACCACCTGAATTTCCGTGATGTCCGTATGAAAGGCAAATACTCTTTCCAGTACATCACCGATTCCGTTTTTGAAAACTGTGTGTTCGACACAAAAGACGCTTTCTGGCATGGAAAAAATATCACAGTCAGAAACAGCGTTGTAAAAGGTGAATATCTTGCGTGGTACAGCGAAAATATCACCTTTGAAAACTGCAAAATCATCGGTACACAGCCTCTTTGCTACTGTAAAAACTTGAAGCTGATTGATTGTGAGATGGCGGATACCGATTTGAGTTTCGAGCGGTCCGATGTAGAAGCGACGCTCACTGCTGCGATTGTCAGCATTAAAAATCCGCTGTCCGGTCATATTTATGTACCCGAAGTCGGTGAACTGATTTTGGATATTGAAAATGCACACGGAAAAGTGATTGTGGGAACCGGGGCCTGTAAAAGAGAAATCTGTGATTGCTGCGCATAAAGATATTTAATCGGATTGCCGTTAGGTTTTTCTTATTTTGGAATTTCTGCCGGCAATGTAGAAATGGAGGATATCGCTATGAATAAAAAAGTTTTAATTGTTTCAACAAGCATTAAGGTTATAGCAATTCTTCTGTCCGGTTGTTCAGGCATAAAAAACGGCAGCAGTACAGAAAACTTTATACCGCCGGGCAGTGAAACAACGCAGGCTGCCGATAATGGGCATTCAAATGATAATTCTGCCACGGAGGAAAATACAGTGGAAAAAATGAATGTACAAATTGGAAACAGCAGTTTTACAGTAACTTTAGAAAACAATGAGGCGGTGGATGCTCTCGTGGATATGATGCATGAAGCACCGGTTGTGATTCAGATGAGCGATTATTCCGGCTTTGAGAAGGTGGGGGCGTTAGGAACAAGCCTGCCGGCCAGCAATAGTCAAATCACAACGAAGTCCGGGGATATTGTTTTATATAATGGGAATCAGATTGTCATTTTTTATGGCTCTAATTCGTGGAGTTACACAAGGCTTGGCAGGATAGATGATTTGTCCGGCTGGGAAGATGCGCTTGGAAGCGGTGATGTTACCGTTTCATTTTCAACAGGATAATGTAAAACAATGAAGAGGGTGTCGCAAAATCATCCAATTAGATGACAGGGCGATACCCTCGCTCTATGTTACAAAAAAATCCAGAAGAAATCCGTTGTTTTTGAATTCCTTCTGGATTTTTGGCATACTTTAATAATCCTTTTACCTCTGGGGATTTTAAGAGATTTTCTTTACTGGAAAAAGATGACTCCCAGTACGTTCTTTCTGGATTTTCGCATGCAGTTTATTGATGTTGTAACCCATACAAAGCAAAAGAATCTCTAGCTTTACTTTGATTTTTCCTCGCAGCAGAAATCTTTGAAATTCGTAATCATTTTTCAGAACTCCAAAAGCTCCCTCTACCTGGATGGAACGGTTCATCCGATATTTGATTCCTGTTTCA
>CAJTMZ010000090.1 GCA_910577445.1 uncultured Lachnospiraceae bacterium
GATTTGTTTATTTAAAGATTTATTTTCTTTACAGTATTTTTTTCAGTGTAATATATATTTCTGTGTTTATATTTTTTTAGTGTGCAATTCCTTACACCTGATTGATTTAGTTTTCAGGGAACGGATTTTCTGAATCCGGCACCGGATGAAAACCGTTTAAATAGTCTCTGGTGCTATACTCCTGATATTCTCCGGGAGCCGTGTATACCCTTACCCTCTTTATCCGTCTTAAAAACGCAAGATAGGTTTCTTTCTGTTCTGTGCGGACATTATGATACTGGTCTTCCAATTGCCAGTTGCTTACAATGTATACAAAATTGTAACAGGCTTGTCGGTTATTATACCGGGCTGGTAACTGCAACGGATATATGTCAAGATAATTCAGCATATTTCCTATAGGTAAATCACTCCGAAACTCTTCCAGAACCAGAACATCTTCACCGGAATAGGTATCAAAGGGATGTCTATAATCTGTTACTCTGTACACATTTTCGTCACTATGAAAATCCAGTATATCCCTTGACTTCCCATATCCGGTTGCACCGCTTACATAAGTTACCAGCAGATTAATGCGACGTTCTGACCTATATCGGTCATACAAAATTTCAAGCTGGGCTTTGTCGATATGCTGTAGGTATAAAATATTATCAGGATTTAGTCTAAGTATTTCCGCATTGCTGTATCCTTCTTCTATAAGATTATATAGGACTTCTAAGTCTGTACGCCTGCCCTGTCCTGATTTTATTATACCGTCTTCTTCAAAAGTCTCTTTCAGATTTGTAGTCTCTTTTTCTGTATTTTCCCACTTTCCCTCTTTACGGATATACGCCCGGTTTTCCTCTGCGGTTCCTTGTGCTTCTTCTATATGGGCTGTAGGGAATGACTTTTTTATACTGGAAAAATATACCGGGTTCTTAAATTGAACGTACAAGTGGGTATGGGGTGCCTTTGCGACTTCATCACACATGCACCAGTATTGAATGTTATCCCATTTTCCCAAAATTTCTTTAATGGCTTCATGGGAACAGTTTTTATGTTTGTCAGGATTATTAAATGTAAACTGATATTTCCGGCTTCGCCGGTTATTGCTTTTTGTTTTACTTTCCTTCATGTTCCTTCCTTTCTGCATTTTGACACAACACAGTTCCGGCACAATGATATATCCCTGAAATGCGCTTGTTTGCTGGATTATTTGCATATGACACATGACACAGAAGTTGCGGTAATACTAGCGCAACTTCCATAAGAAGCGGCTTCGCCACGCCGCCGCCCTGTTGGTTTTAATGGAGAGGACGTTCGTTTGCCAGTTTGGCGAGTAACGCTTTCAGTTTCCACTTGTCGCTTATATAGGGGATTTGTATCGCTTTCAACTCCTGCCCGTCTATTAAGATTAGTCCCTGTCCAATTTTGGGATGATACTGTTCCTCAAACTCCGTATCATCCAAATGTTCGCCTGCAAACAGGGATTTTCTGCTTTCTACAGACAGCCTCCCAAGCCCAATACAGATTTGGAAGTTATCTATTGCGCCGATACCCGTGGGGAACAGGCTTGCTGATATGCGCTGTTGGATACACCAGACGAAGCAACGGCGCGAACGTCCAAGCATTAAAATATTACTTATTTTGCGCTTTATGGTCTCTGCCATGTGTTTATCGTTCTGCGTGAGCCATATGATATATCCAGCGTATTCGTCAATGAGTAGTATGATTATCGTTTTATTGTTTTCTGGCATCTTTTCAAACTCTGCATAAAAATCTTCTATCAATTCTGTTACCTTTTCAAATTCTGCAAATTTTTCTGTGACACCTGCATAATCTCCCGATTTCTTAAAATCTGCAATATATAAAGCTGCACTATAATTTTTCAGAACTTGGTAGAGTAGATATAAAATTGCTACAGACTTTCCTGAACCGGTACTCTCGATACAACAGATGTGTCCCACTTCAAAATGAATATAAAAATCAACAGCCTTACGGCTATAACTGCAAGACTGTTGATAAAGTCACTTAATATATCATTTTTAAACCACCGACTGTATATTAGTCATTACTTAAGTATACTTGATACAGAATTAAATGCCCCGGCAAGATATTGCGAAATATATATATCAGGACGAGGTGTGCCTTCCAGCCAATCAAAAGTGTTATCAGCACACAAAATATACATCTTGTCATCAACTAAAAAGCAATCCCACGCCAGTAAATCTATATCTGGGTATTTCTTACATCCTTCAATTCCATTTGGGAAAAGAGCCGGGTAAGTGACAATAACAATTTCACTGCCGGATTCTTTTACCAAAGCGGTAAAACCTGAATCGGGGTTTGTTGCCATATAATCAGCCAACGCATTTTTAGCGCTTTGAACATTTTGCGCCGGATTCAAATTCTTGAATGCGTATGACCGATATGTAACTCCGTATTCATCCGTTGATTCAACCGCTGTATTCTGTAGTTCTCCGTCCCATCCTATATGACCGCCTGTCATATAACTACCAGAATCATAAGTTTGAGACCAAATACTGCTCCCGTCAAGACCAACGCCGCCACCCGTTTCGACCTTGACGGTTGCTTTCGGTATAGGCAGGGACGCAATCACAGGCGAAACTGCCGATGTATCTGTAGCAGGTGCAGATGTATCGGCCGGCGCGTCAGCAACGGTTTCAGGTGCCGGCGTTTCCGCCCCTGACGCCGGTGCAGGTGCCGCATCTGAATCAGGAATTGCAAATACCTGTCCTTCATAAATAAGATTAGGATTCTTGATTGAGCCCTTGTTCGCTTCATAAATCACTTCCCATTTAGAAGAATCGCCATAAAGCTGTTTGGCTATTTTTTTGAGATTATCTCCATCCTGCACCGTATAGCTTTCTGCCGCAAAGGCTGACATGCTTGTAGCTAACATTCCGACAGCGGCGCATACTACTACAAGTCTTTTAAATGGTTTCTTACGCATAACTCTTTCTCCTTTTCAATAATATTTTTTTCCTCTTATATGAATAAGAGCATTTATATTTGCAAATACTACTTTATCCTACTTTATGCTATCAGTCAATACATAATGACACGAAATGATATATTTTTCAAAAAGGAGTCATGTTATGAAACCATTAAAAACAAAAGTGAGCATTACACTTGATACTGATATCATTGATTTGATTAAAGAATTAGCGGAAAAAGATGACAGGTCGTTTTCACAATACATTAACTTGGTATTAAAAGAACATCTAAAAGAAAATAAGGATATACAGAAATAAAAATGGGGCTGTCGCTTTAACGAATGAAATTTCGTGAAGCGGCAGCCTCTGGAGATTTGTACTGCGCACAAAATCTGTCACGCGCTTAAAAACAAGGCAGAAATGGCAAATCAGGCTCGTTTCACTGCACCCTGTCCCGAAGCTTTACCCGGAAAATCCGCTGCAGGGATTCGTCAATGCGCGCCTGCGACAGAGTGCCGTTATTGACCGCCTCCAAAACGCCGTTATACGCCGCCTCAAAATCGTCCGGCATCAGAATCATGTCAGCGCCGGCCAAAATGGCTCTGACAGCCGCCTCGCCCGGCTCATAAAAATCCGTAATTGCTTTCATATCCATTGCGTCCGTGATAACAATCCCCTGATAGCCTAACTGTCCCCTCAGAATTTCGGTAATCATTTTTTCGGAAAGCGAGGCAGGCGTATCGTCCCCTGTAACATTGGGCACGGAAAGGTGGCTTACCATGATAAAATCAGTGCCTGCGGCGATACCTGCCTGATAGACGGGAAAATCCTTTTCCATAAAACTTTCAATCGTTTTTTCACTGATTACCTTGCCGTCGTGCATATCCTCCGTGGTATCTCCGATTCCCGGAAAATGCTTCATGCACGCGCTTACCTTATTGCTCTGAAGCCCTTCCACAAAAGCTGCGGCCATGGAAGCCGTCTGGTTTGTGTCGCTTCCGAAAGAACGTTCCCCGATAAAGGCATTCCCTTCCTCTATGACGTCCGCCACCGGCGCAAAGTCCACGTTAAAACCGTATTTTGAAAGATAACCGCCTATAGCCGTTCCGGCGTCCCTCGCCCTCTGAGCGTCTCCGGACGCGGCAATCTCCGCCGCACTTCCCACATTCTCCGCAAGGCCGCTTTCCGCCACCCGGCTGACAATTCCACCCTCCTCGTCCACGGCAAGGAACATGGGCCCCTTAAATCCCTGGGTATTTTGAAGCATCTCCGTAAGCTGGGCCTCGTCCTGTATATTCTGTGAAAAATAAATCAGGCCACCCACCGGAAATGCATTCAGCTTTTCACGAGTGGTATCGCCTGCTCTGATGACTGTTGCCGTATCTGTAAGTTTTTCCGGTCTTATCATAAAAAGCCCCGCCACCTTGCTCTCAATTGTCATCTCCGCAATGTAGGGAGTGACAATTTCTTCCAGCCAGTCAACGTCGTTCTCCGGCCCAAGGGGCTCCGTTTCCTCCATGGGCGGCTCTACAGCCGCCTGGTCGTCTTCCGTCTCGGATAACTCCTCCAACTGCTTCTGGAGCTCCTCCGCCTGCCTTTTATCGTTTATTATCTGCATGACCTTTCTGATACCAATAACGCCTCCCGTAACCAGGCCCACGAGTATAAGCACAAGGACAATATAGGCAATCGCCTGATTTCTTACTCTGCGTTTATGCCTGTATATTTTTCTTTCCATATCTTCGCTGTTGTTTGCCATGCCTTATCCTTCACCTTTCTGTACACATCGCCGCAGACGGCCTTTATAATTCAAATGTATTTAAAGTCATACATATTTATAATAACTGATTTCTCCTCTATGTCAAGTAAAAGCGGGCATCAATCTTTTCGATTAACACCCGCTCCTAAACTATGCTATCCAATGGCCTTTACCTCCTTAGGTTTTATTTTGGATACTTCCCACTATTCAGTTTTACTTTTTCTCTTTCGTATTTCTGCCTTTTTTCTTTTGTACGAATGTACTGTAACGTTGGTTCTTCTTCTTTTGTTCTTCGTTACTTTTTCTTCTGTGCCTTATACGAATTTGAAAATTCGCTTTCTTTGGTACTTCGTTCTTTTGTACTTTAAAAGCTCAACTCTTTCACATTTTTGTTATCTGACTTATGTCAAATAACTTAACTTATGTTTTCGGTGGTCCGTACCTCCTTTACTTAGATTTTTTATCTATGTGAATTTGTTTTTGTAAGTTTATTATATATAAGCCTCGTTAATTTGTCAACACATTTTTTCAAATTTTTATCTATTTTTTTATTTTTTTCTCTTACTCGTCAATTTATCAGTATTTTTGACATTTTATTCCAAATTTTCTCATTTTAAAAGAGCGGCGTCCCGCCGGGCAACCGCTCTTTTAGGCCGGCCAGTCAGGCCGTCTTTTGTTTTAATCCAAAGGATACTTCTCCGTCAACTGCCGCACAATCTCTCTGGCTTCGGGAATCTTTTCCTCCCCGCCCTTTACAATCAGGGAAATTGCTTCCGCTATCAAATCCATATCCTCCACGTTCATTCCCCTGGAGGTAACCGCCGGCGTTCCGAGACGGATTCCGCTGGTCACAAACGGCGACTTGGGGTCGTTTGGAATCGTGTTCTTGTTGGCTGTGATGTGAGCCTCGTCCAGCATTTTTTCCAGCGCTTTACCGGTCAAATCATAGGATGTCAAATCCACAAGCATCAGGTGGTTATCCGTACCGCCCGAAACGATTTTGATGTCTCTTTTCAAAAGTCCCGCGCAAAGCGCCTGCGCGTTGGCTATGATGTTCTTCTGGTAGGTCTTAAACTCATCCGTGAGCGCCTCCTTAAAGCACACCGCCTTTGCCGCAATCACATGCATCAGAGGGCCTCCCTGGGTTCCCGGGAATATCGCTTTGTTGAAGTTAAATTTGTCGGCCGCTTCCTGATTTGCAAGAATCAGTCCGCCTCTGGGTCCCCTTAAGGTTTTGTGGGTGGTGGTGGTCACCACGTCCGCATAGGGAATCGGGCTTGGATGAAGCCCTGCTGCCACAAGTCCTGCAATGTGCGCCATATCCACCATCAAAACGGCTCCCACCTCGTCGGCAACCTCCCTGAATTTCTTAAAATCTATGGTTCTCGCATAGGCGGAGGCTCCCGCAATTATCATTTTGGGACGGCATTCCAGCGCGATTTCCCTGAGTCTGTCATAGTCGATAAAGCCTTCGTCATTTACGCCGTAAGGTACAATTTTAAAATATTTACCGGATATATTTACCGGGCTGCCATGCGTCAAATGACCGCCATGGTCAAGATTCATTCCCATAATGGTGTCGCCGGGATTGCAGACCGCAAACTGCACCGCCAGATTCGCCTGCGCTCCCGAATGGGGCTGCACGTTGGCGTAGTCGCACCCGAAAAGCTCCTTTGCCCTTTCTATCGCAAGATTTTCCACCACGTCAACGCACTGGCATCCGCCATAGTAACGTTTTCCCGGATATCCTTCCGCATATTTGTTTGTAAGCGGGCTTCCCATCGCCGCCATTACCGCTTTGCTTACCCAGTTTTCCGACGCAATCAGCTCAATGTGGCTGTTCTGACGCTCCTGCTCGTCCACAATCGCCTGCGCAATTTCCGGGTCCGCCTTTTTTACTTCATCAAATGAATACATATTCTCCTCCATTTTAGTTCCGCAGATGCGCTTCCTGTGCATTTCTTCTAAATCAATTTCCGGCCGCACTCCTTGCGTCCGTAAATCGATTTATGCACTGTTCGCTCATCTGCTGTTTTCAGTTCCGCATTATTTTTCCATAAAGTAGTTTAACATAATAATCCTAACAAATCATTAATATTTGCAGAAGATGTTAAAAAATCTTTACTCTTACCTGATTTACTGCTAAAATAGGGAAAGATTTCAGAGGGGAACATATGATGTATTACATAATCGTGAATCCGGCTTCAAAATCCGGCCGGGGCGCTAAAATCTGGTCTGTGGTAATGCCGGTTTTAGAGCAGAAGGATATTGAATATAAGGTTTTCTTTTCCGCCAAAATCGGTCATGTCACCAAGCTTGTGAGGGACCTTTGCGACTCTGTGCTGACGCGGAATACCGAAAGCGCCTTAAAGCTGATTATCCTTGGCGGAGACGGAACCCTGAACGAAGCGCTTCAGGGAATTTCCGATTTTGAACGGGTATGGCTCGGCTATATTCCCACAGGCTCGAGCAACGATATGGCGAGAGATTTAAGGCTCCCCAAAAACCCTCTTGAAATACTTGAAAATATACTGCGCTGCGAAAATCCTTTGCGTATGGATATCGGCTGCCTTGTTTACGAACAAGCCTCGCAGCAGTTTTCAAGGCAGTATGACGGCGAGATTTCCCAAAGGCGCTCTTTCGCGGTGAGCAGCGGAATCGGTTTTGACGCCGCCGTCTGCGAGGAAGCGCTTACTTCTAAATTTAAGAACATATTAAATAAAATAGGTCTTGGGAAGCTTACTTATCTTTCCATTGCCCTCAAACAGTTGATAATGGCCAAAAAAATCACCTGCGCCATTACGCTGGATGATAAAGAGACGATTTCCGTCCCCAAGTTTCTGTTTGTGGCGGGAATGATTCATCAATACGAAGGCGGCGGCTTTAAATTCTGTCCCGGCGCCGACGCAACGGACGGGATAATTGATATCTGCGTCGTGGGAAACATCCCGAAATGGCTGATACTGCTGGCTCTTCCTACCGCTTTTACAGGAAACCACTACCGTTTTAACGGCATTGAACGTTATCACGCTTCCCGGGTCCATCTTGAAACCTCCGCCCCCCTGTGGGTGCATACGGACGGAGAGGTCGCCATGAAAAGCAGCTCCATCACCCTGACCTGTGAGCGCGAAAAGCTTCGGCTTTTATTATAAAGGATTGTTTTACTTAGAGGAGAATTGAAAAATATTATGAAAAAAATTTATTATGAAAGGTATAAACATGCGATACCGCTTATTGTTTATGCCGCAATTTACTGTGTCTGGTTCGCCTGGCTTGAAAAAACCGTGAAATACCCGCCTTTCATTATTCATATGAAAGTGGACGATATGATTCCTTTCAACGAACTGTTTGTGATACCTTATTTTTTATGGTTTTTATATGTATCCGCCGTTGTTTTATACTGTTTTTTCAAAAACAAACAGGAATACTGGAAAACCTGCGTGTTCCTGTTCACGGGAATGACCGTATTTTTAATTATTTCCACTCTCTGGCCCAACGGGCATCATCTCCGCCCTCATGTAATGCCGAGAGAAAATATTTTAACCGCCATGGTGGCGCATTTGTACCGGGCGGATACCCCTACCAATTTATGGCCCAGCATTCATGTGTACAATTCCATCGGCGCGCATTTGGCCGTTGTCCACAATCCGAAGCTGGCCGGAAACAAAAAGCTGCGGGCCTGTTCCTTTATCCTTTGCGTTTCCATTATTCTTTCGACACTTTTTATCAAGCAGCATTCCATGTTTGACGTGCTTACCGCTTTTATAATGGCCGGTATCATGTACCTTGTGGTATATCAGGCAGATATCGTCGCCCTTTATCAGGCGCGCAGAATACATGGCAAACAACACGGAAGGGTACGCCGGGTTTAGGCGTACCCTTTTATTTTATCATCAGTTGAAATTAAAGAATCTGCGGCAGATTTTATATCCCTCCACCGAAATCTTTCTCCCGCTCCTGCCGGGCAGGTTTGTGCACTGCCCCAGCAAGCCGTATCTGAGCTTTCTGTACAATAACCAGTCTTTTTTCTTCAGGTAGCTCCAAAGTTCTTTTTTCCTGGCCAGATTTTCCTTCGTCCCTGAACGAATCAGAAGAATGGAGGATACCGTGGTGATAATATCCAGATAGCTTGTCATGTAATGCTTCATTTTCTTTACAGGCGTAATCTGGCTTTTATTGTCCACCATATAATCTATCATAAGCTTATTCACCTTAATTTGCTGGTCAATTCTGCCTATCATAATGTCCTCGTTTACGGACTGCCCTTCTCTTCCTATATAATAGCGGTAAAAATTCACATCCAGATAGTACATGTTTTTTACATAAGGAAGCGGCTCAAATACATAGAGGTTGTCCACATAAAAGGTATGCTCCGGGAGCTTCAGCCCGCATTCCTTAAGGAGTCTTGTCCTGAAAATAACGGAGTGCATCAGGATATACTGTCCCTTGTGAAAATGTTTCACCTCGTCCCAGCCGAATATCCTGTCCACAGGCATGGCATGCCTGTACCGCATTACCTTGTGCCGCTCCTGGCCCAGCTTCTCATATACAAAGTTGCTGACCAGCATATCCAGCACCTTTTCCCCGCCGGTAAGGCTCTTTAGCGTCTCAAGGATTTTCCTGTATGCCTCCTCTTTTACCCAGTCGTCGCTGTCCACCACCTTGAAATACAGTCCCTGCGCGTTCTCGATTCCAGCGTTCACGGCGGAACCGTGGCCGCCGTTTTCCTTATGGATTGCCCTGACAACAGACGGGTGCTCCTTTTCATATTCGTCCGCAATCCGGGCGGTCTCATCGGTGGAACCGTCGTCTACTATAAGGATTTCCACATCCTCGCCTCCCTTTAAAAGGGAATCCACACACTTTCTCATATATGCCGCTGAATTATAACAGGGCACCGCAAATGATAACAGCTTCATTTCTCCTCGTATTCTCCAATCCGATATGTGTTTTCTTAATCATACTCACTTTACCGGAAAGAATCAACTTAAGAAATTATAAAGATAGGCGCTGTAAGCCGAAGGAATCGGATATTTTTCCCTGACTTCCTGTTTTCTGGCAAAAATCATGCCGCTTTTATCTTTTTGCGCCGCATTTTTCTTCGCATTGTATTTTTCAAGCTCGTCCACCCGCACCGCGTATCCAATCATGCGCCATTCCTTATGGGTAAAAATATGCCTGCTGTCGGGAAGCTTTTCTATTTTCAGCACCGAAAGACCTTCCCCTTTCAAATAAGCAAGAACCTGGTCTCCCGATAAATGCCCGCCAAGGCAGGGAAACTCGTACATTCCCCCTAAAAGGCCGCCCTCCGGCCGTTTTCTTAAGGCGGCCCTGTTTTCATCCAGAATAACAAGCACCGTCTTTTCCTCCACCGTTCTCGGCTTTTTCGGCGTTTTAACGGGAAAATCCAACTCCTTCTTTTCCCTGTGCGCGGCGCAAAGCCCCTCCCAGGGACACTCCGCGCACCGGGGCGCTCCCACCGGAATGCACACTAAGGCCCCAAGTTCCATAAGAGCCTGATTGAAATCCCCGGGCCTCTCCGACTCCATATCCCGCCAGAGCTCCTTTGTGATTTCGGCGCGGACCGCCGGAAGGGAAATATCCCGGCCATCGCCTTTAAGTCTTGCCAGAACCCTCAGCACGTTCCCGTCCACTGCCGGCGCCCTTTTTCCATAGGCAATGGAGCTGACTGCCCCCGCCGTGTAGCTCCCGATTCCGGGAAGCTTCAAAAGCTCTTCATATTCAGACGGCATAACGCCGCCGTATTCTTCCATAATAACCACGGCCGCCTTTTTCAGATTCCTGACCCGGTTATAATAGCCGAGTCCCTCCCACAGCTTTAAGAGTTCCTCGTCGTTTGCGCCGGCAAGGCTGGCAATGTCGGGCAGCGCCTTCATAAACCTGTCATAGTAGGCTTTCACCGCCTCCACTCTGGTCTGCTGGAGCATAATCTCCGACACCCACACATGGTAGGGCGAGGGGTCCTCCCGCCAGGGAAGGATTCTTCTGTTTTTATCGTACCAGGAAAGCAGGGGCTGCGCGGCAGCCTCCGTCTCTGACAACTTGACCGGAACGCTCTGCCCGATTTCCATGGAATCCGGCGTCACTTTACAGTCACAGGCAAGTATTTTTACCCCGGCCTCTCTTGCCAGAATAAGGGCCTTCGCAAATTCCGGATGGGTTTTTCGGTTGGGTGTGAAATATTTCACATTCTCCATCTGAACCACAAAAATCACATACGCCTGATAGCCCGCTTTCACCGCTTCCGCCAGCTCCATCACATGCTTTACCGCCCGCTCGGAGGGCGCGTCGGGAAAGAGCACCACATCATCCTGCTCAAGGGTGACGCCCTTTACCTCGATAAAAATCTTATCCCCGGAAGTTTCCACATAAAAATCAAAGCGGGAACCGCCATATGTTGTCTCCGGCCTTATCACCGCCGTATCCGAAAAAAGGCCCCCTTTTTCCAGCCATTCCTGCACGGCTTTGTTGGGCGCCTGGGAGTCCATGTTAATCAGACGGCCGCCCTTTTTAACGGCCACCAAATCGTAACGGGTACTCCTTCCCGGATTATCGCTTTTATTTAAATAAACCGCCGCGTTTTCTGTCAGAAGTTCCCGGCACCGTCCCGTGTTTTTGACATGAACCTTTTCCCTTCCGCCGTCGGTGCGCACGTAAGCGATAAACCGGTTAGGGCGGCTCTCAAAACGGGCCTCCTCAATATTTTCATATCTCATTTTATCCTCGCTTTTGTACCTGAGCAGGCTTTTATCCCGCCAGAATTATCTCAGCCGGTTATTTTCGTATTTTCCGAAAGTCACAAGACAGCTCCGCAGCTCATCATACCGCCTTTCCACGTCTCCCTCTTTGATTTCAACGCCCACACAGATGGCCATAATATTTATCATATCGTCCGTGATGCGGTCCCGCAGCGCGGAAAGGATATTCAGGCGCGTTTCGCAGGTATTCGCGTCAAGAAATTCAATGATTAAGGGGTCTAAGTTAAATTCGCCCTCGTCCTCCTTAGGAGTATCTTCCGGCGCTTTCGTCTTTTTCTCCGGCGCGGGCGCTTCAATCAGCTCTTTCTGGAGCGTAAAACGAAATTCCGCGTTGGCGTCAGGATACTTTTCCTTATCAATTTTCTCCGCAAACATGGAAAGCGGCCTTGCGTACACCTTATAATCACCGTAAAGAGCCTGATAGATTACCAGTTCCTCCCCCGTCTCGCTGTGTTCAGCCAGCGTTACGATTCTGTACATATTGCCCCTAAAATGCCTGTATACCTGTCCAGGCTGTGGAATGTTCCGCATAATTTCCCTCTTTTCTCCAGCTATCCTCAAAATACGTCCCCTATCGTCTCAATTCGCCTGCAGCTTTCCGGAAGGGAGTCAGGTTCCCTGCCCGACTGGGCGGTAAACACATACATACTGTCTATTCCATAATTATCCGCCCCCAGGATGTCCGCGTGATACTCATTACCTATCATAACGCTTTCTTCCTTTTTTAATCCGTATTTCTGAAATATTGCGTCATAAAAATAAAAAGAAGGCTTTTTTACGCCTGCGTCGGAAGAATACAAAATACCGTCGAAGCAGTCGTAAAATCCCAGCAGCTTCATTTCCGGCTCCGTAAACATTCTCTGGGCGTTGGACAGAAGGTAAATCTTTTTTCCCGCCTGCCTTAGCCGCCAGAACAGTTCCCGAACGCCCTCATAGAGCCTGATTCCGTTCATGGAAAGGCTTCTGAACGCGAGGCTTATCTGCCATGCCTGCTTTTTATCCAGCTCCGCGCCTTTTTCTGCGAAAAGCTTTTCAAACACATCCTCCAGATGTATTTCGACTTCGCCTGCCGTAATGTTATCGTCTTTTTGCGCCTCCCTCACCTGCAGAAGATTTCTCCCCGTCTCCTCCGCATAGAGCTTTTTATACATCTTTTTAAGCTCGGCGGGTTCATAGGACGCACCCATCATGGAAAACAGCCACGCCATATTTTTCCACAGCGAAGATTTTGCCTCGTTGGTATTGATGTCCACTAAGGTTCCGTACAAATCAAATATATAATTTTGGTATTCCGCCATCTCTTCATCCCCTTTTGCGTTTTTTAATAAATATTCCTTATTATAAAAGTGTAAAGACTTCGAAAATTCAAAGACCTTACACTTTTCTTCAGTAAGTTATTCGGGTTTAATTGCCATCTTCCAGCATATTTTGAAAGATATCCTTTAATTCCTGCAATTCTTTATTATCAGGTGATTCCTTTAAAGCCCTTTCAATCTGAGCTAAGGTAAGCCTGACAAACCCCTGAAATTGCTTATTGGTCATTCCCATTCTATCACCTACTTTCCATAAATACCGTCTTCTGATAGTTTCATTATATCAATAAGTAATATAAGTGTAAAGACTGATTAACACACCGTCTTTTCAAACTGGCACCCTGATGATAAAATAAATCTGTCCTGAAATAAGCACCCGGACTTTTCCGGGAGAAAGGAACCTGTATGATTCAAACATTATACCATGTACCCGAATATAAGGAAGAGATGATTTACCCCGCCGTCTGCAGAGCCATGGAAGCCCTTGACATTGCCGGCGATATGAGGCCGGAATTAAAAGTGGTTATTAAACCCAATCTGATTATGGCAAAAAAACCGGAATTTCCCGTAACCACCCATCCGCTGGTAATCAAAGCCGTGGTCCGCTGGCTCACCGAACACGGCGTAAAAGATATCACCCTCGCCGAAAGCTCGGGAGGGCTTTATAATGCGGAATATATGAAAAACATATACCATGTCTGCGGCGTAAAGGAACTGTCTCCCCAGCTTAAGATGAATATGGATTTTTCCGCCCGGACGGTGGACTGTCCAAAAGGATTTGCCAACCATTCCTTTCACATTATTACCCCTGTGCTTACGGCGGACTATGTTATCAACATCTGCAAGCTAAAGACCCATGCCATGACCGGATACTCGGGCGGGATAAAAAATCTTTTCGGCGTGATACCGGGACTGGAAAAGCCCCAGATGCATTATCTCTGGCCGAACCTTTCCGATTTTTCCCGGATGCTTCTTGAGCTTGCCCAGACCGTAAGCCCTCAGCTCACTATCATTGACGCCATCGACGCAATGGAGGGAAACGGTCCCACCGGAGGCACTTCCCACCCTCTTTATATGCTTCTTGCCGCCAGGGATTTTTATACCCAGGATTATTTTGCCGCCACTCTTATGGGCATTGACCCCATGAAAATCGAAATGATACGGCAGGCGGCGGAGGCAGGTCTTGCCAGGCCTGATGAAATTACGTTAGTTGGCGATGCTGTGCCGGAAAATCTGACTCCTTTTCAGATGCCCGACACAAAGAAGCTGGATTTTACCGGCAATGTACCCGGCTTTCTTAAAAAACCTTTTCTGTTTTTTGCCGAACGTCTGATGAAATCCTATCCCCAGCTTGACCGCGATGTATGCGTGGGGTGCGGCAAATGCGCGGAGAGTTGTCCGGCCCATGTCATAAAGGTTGAAAACGGAAAAGCAAAGTTCCGGAAAAAAGGCTGTATTTCCTGCTTCTGCTGTCAGGAAATGTGTCCTGTAAAAGCGATTTCTGTAAAAAAAGCGCTTTGAAAAAAGCTACATTATTGACTTGCATTTATCTTAGTGATATACTTTTTTCGCATAAATATTTGAAGACTTGCAGGGGGGGATTTTAACATGAAATTTCTTGTAAATCGCAAACTTTCAACGCGTATCGGTATCATTACCACAGTTATTACTCTAGTCGGAATGTTTTTGCTCTGGGCCGTTGTGTCAGACAATATCTCATCGATTGTCAAAAACGACATAACAAACCAGATGACGGACGCGGTGGAATCCAGAGCCGCCATCATCAATGATTATGTGGCTTCCGCAGAAGAGTATATGGCTGCATTTGCACTGGGGAGCGAGGTACACAATCTGCTTGAGAATCCTGAGGATACTGCACTGCTGAAAAAGGCGCAGAAGTACACCGAGGATTTTGCCGCTGTCAAAGGCATTTTTGAGGGATTGTACATTGCCACTCCCGAAACCTATGTTTTAACACACACTTCTCAGTCTGCCATCGGGATTACCACCCGGTCAGGCGATTCGCTGGACTCGTTCCGCAATACCATTTTGGCCAGCCAGGAGCTGACTAATCTGGGGATTATGAAATCTCCGGGAACCG
This sequence comes from uncultured Lachnospiraceae bacterium, assembly GCA_910577445.1. Lineage (GTDB taxonomy): Bacteria > Bacillota > Clostridia > Lachnospirales > Lachnospiraceae > Suilimivivens. Next base: position 14,886 of record CAJTMZ010000090.1, read on the forward strand.
GAAGCATGATTCTTTCCATGTATTACCCTATTTTTGAAAATCAGAAATGTATCGGCTATGTAGGCGCAGGCGTTTACGCGGAACGATTAATGGATGTGCTGCTGGGACTGGACATCAAAGGTCTTCCGAACAGCGAATATGTATTTTTAAATGTGGAGACAGGCGTTTATCTTTACCATGAGGACGACGAGCTGTTAAATACGGAAACAACGGACATCGGGTACAATGAGATAATCAGCCAGATTAAAGAAAGCGGAAACACCGACGCCAATACATATTCTTATCAGGATGAAAACGGCGTGAACCAGCTTGTCGTTTACAAGTATCTGAAAGACCGCGGATGGGTCTTTATGGTCCGCGACAATGCCGAAGAGGTATACAGCGCTGTGGATACGGTAAGATTTGTGGTCGGTATCATATGTATTGCCATTTCCTTTGCCATTATACTCATTACTCTCATCATTCTGCACCGTCAGGGCAGAGAGCTTATGGCTGTGGAAAGCGCCATACGGCATCTGGGTAATCTGGAGCTTTCCGCCGACACGGAACTGGAGCCGTATTACGGCAGGAAGGATGAAATCGGTCTGATTTCCCAGACGACTCACCATGTCTGTAGCTGCCTGCGAAAAACCATCGACGATATCGGAAGGATTCTGGGCGAGATGGCGGACGGCAACATTGCGGTGGACGTTGCGAAAAACGAATCTTACTACATCGGCGATTTCAGGGTTTTAGCCGACAGCTTAAAAACCATACGCGCCAACCTTATGAATGTTATGGGCGATATCTCCGGTATTGCCAGTCAGGTCAACGCCGAAGCCGGCCAGGTATCCGCCGGGGTGCAGACGCTTTCTCAGGGAACCATGGAGCAGTCGGCTTCCATCGAAGGACTTGTAACTAATGTGACGGAAATCACTTCACAGATAAAGGACAGCGCCGTACAGTGCGGCAATGCCAGCGAGCTGGTGGATAAGGCCAACGGATATGCCCTTGAGGCCGACGCAAAAATATCCCAGTTGATGGAGGCCACAAGGAATATCGACCAGTCCTCCGCCAAAATCAGCAGTATTGTAAAAACAATCGAGGACATTGCCCTTCAGACAAATATCCTGTCACTGAACGCTTCCGTTGAGGCGTCCCGCGCCGGAGCCGCCGGGAAAGGCTTTCTGGTGGTGGCAAACGAGGTTCGGAGCCTTGCGGCAAAATCAGGAGAGGCCGCCAAAAATACCGGCGTTCTGATAGGCCGTTCCGTTCAGGACGTAAAAGCCGGTACTGAGTCCACAGACCATGTTGTTTCTGCAATGCAGGTTATCAACGACTGTATCCAGTCGATTAAAACATTGATGGATGATATCGCCGCCGCAAGCTTTCAGCAGTCTCAGATGATTGCCGCTGTGGAAGAGGGAATTAAGGAAATCTCCAAAGTGGTGCAGACCAATTCCGCGGCCGCAGAGGAAAGCGCCGTGGTTTCCAGGGAATTATCGGAACAGGCGGATACCCTGAACAGGTTAATCGGACAGTTCCGCATCAGATAAACCGGAAAACATTTTGGAATCATTTATATGAAAAGGGCGGCCGCGCCAGCAGTTTATACTCTGGAGCG
>CAJTMZ010000091.1 GCA_910577445.1 uncultured Lachnospiraceae bacterium
CGTCTGTCAGGACGCCGGCCCACTTTTTGTTTTTTCACTGTTTCCACAAAGAATTAATCGTCATCCCTCCGCTTTACAACCAGATAAACCGCAATTCCGATTGCCGCGCTGGCAAGAAGAATCAGCGCAATAATTCCGGCCGCTTTTACCGGTTCTTTCGCCGGTGTTTCTTCTTTTGCCACTGCCATGGTTTCCATTTCCTGTATCTTTGCCTGCTCAAATTCTCCGGCTTTTTCCGCCAGCAGATTCTCCTTTGTATCGCTGCTGATAATAATCACATAATCCGAGGCGTGGGTGAACTCAAAGGCCGCTTCTTTGGTACTGCTGATTTCGGAAGCGCACATAAATTCAAAAGCATCCGCCTCCCTGTTGTAATAAAACAGGTTCGCGTACTGTCCGGGTTCCGAATCCTCCAGCTTTACGGAAAGCTGCATCGCAAACCCAAATTCTCCCTCATGGGCTAAGGACATCTCCACATACTGTTCATTTTCGGTCAATATCGCCAGTCTGTCTTTCGGTATCCGGCTCTCGCCCAAGGTTACTTTCAAATCAATATCCCGGAATCCTTCTGCAAATTCCTCCGCGCTTATCCGGCTTCCGTCAATCGTCCAGCTCGCCTCGCCGCTTACTTTCAGCACGACCTCCATTCCCTGCTCTCTAATCTGCTCCAGAGTCTGTGCATAAAGCATACCGGCTTTGCTCATATCCATCGTAACAGTCTCTTTATCCTCCGACACCGTATGGGGCTTTGGCGTTGACGCCACTACCCTGACACCGGAAGAAGAGGTGCTGCCCGCTGTATCCTTGGGGAAATTTTCCGTTCCGCTAACCGGAGCATTTTCCGTACTTTCTGTCGGCACCGCCGTTGCCTGCAAGGGCGGCTGTGTTCCGTCGCTTCCCGGCTCCTGGCTGCTCTGGTTGTTATCCTGTCCGCTGTCGTCATTTGCGTTATTGTTTTCATTTTGTACCGGCTGCGACGTAGGTGCGGCGGGCTTATCCGTGGGCGTGCTCGTTGAAGGCGCCGTTGTGGGCAATGCCGTCGGCATAGCCGTTGGCCTGGATGTCGCAGCAGCAGTAGGCATAGCTGTTGGCCTGGATGTCGCCGTAGCCGTGGGCATTACCGTCGGTCTGGCGGTTGATGCGGCGGTTGGCGTTGCGGTCGGTTTTAACGTCGGATTGACCGCTTCGGTCGGTTTTGCTGTGCCTTCCGGCTTTGTGGTGGGAACCGTTGTCGGTCTGGCCGTAGCCAGTGAAGCCGGCGTCGCGGTAGGCATACCTGTCGTCGGCTTGGCTGTGGGCCTGGCCGTTGGCTTTCCTGTCGGTTTAACCGTCGGTCTATCTGACGGTTCTTCCGGAGAATTGACTTCCGGAGTCGATGACGGTTTCAGCGTCGGACGGCTCTCGGGCGTCCCGGCCGGGCTGACCGTCACGGTTGCTGTCGGACGGCTGGACGGCGTTTTTGTCGGCAGTGCCTCAGGTTTTTCCGTCGGCCCCTTTGACGGCGTCTCCCCAAAGTCCCCGCCGGTTGTGGACGTAGGACTGGCCGTCGGTTTTCCTGTCGGCATATCCGTATCGTCAGGCGTCGCCGTCGGTTTTATGGTCGGTTTTGCCGTCGGCGTACTTGTCGGCTTTATGGTCGGCGTAGCCGTGGGTTTCGTTGTCGGTGTGGCTGTGGGCTTCGACGTCTCCCCGCTCTGACCGGGTACCGGACACGCCAGGGACGGCATGTTGTTGTATACCGGTATCTTGAACACAAAGGAATTGTTCAGGGCGCCAGTTTCGACATAAGCCTTCTTTACCATGGAAGACTCCGTATAGGGAGCCGAAACATTCTGCATATACTGATGTGTGTACAAAGTACCGTCGCTGTTGTCCACATCGAATTTTTGAAGGTACAGCGTATCCTGTCCCCTCAAAATATAATTTTTTGCAATAATTCCGGCGCCGCCTTTCAAAGACGCATAGTGGGAGTTCCACCCCTCCTTGACCGCTCTTGCAAGCCCGGATTCTATTACCTGCTTCCTTGTTGTACCGGAAGCGCCGATGTTATAATAATTGTAATAACCTTTATATTCCGGTACTTCCGTATAATTCCCGGAAATCAAATCCGATTTTCCCTCTCCCTGCTCCTGATACACCCGGCACGCCAGATGAAACGGACTGACTTTCAGGGACACGCCTATCTGAAAAAAGGCTTCCGCATAGGTCATTCCGGCCCCCGGCACTTCCCCTTTCATAAAGGTTCTTTTTAAAATATTCTGCACTGCCGCTTTGGAGTGGTAAGACGGATTATATGTCAATTGCTCAAACTGAAAAATCCTCGATTCATCCAGAAAATTTCTGGGGTCAAGAAAATACTTTACAGCCTGCTCTGAAGCATAATACCAACCGGGACTGTGTGGCTCCCGGCGGTAGGCTTCCCCCATACTGCTGTGAACCAGATTTCTGTCTTTATAACACTGCGCGCTAACTACATTTGACCAGTCCAGATAAGTATTCTGCCTTACAAAAATCCAGTCGGGATGCGCCTGTTTTAATTGAATCAGTTTATCCTGATAGGATGCCGGGAACTGTTCGATATCGGGATATCCGTCCGCGGCGGTATACATCGTCCGTGGAAAACAGGCATCCTCCCATTCCAGAAGGCGCTCGTTGGAGTAGGCAAGATATTCTCTTAATATGTAACCCTTATAAGATGCTCCGTTTTTTTCAAAAGATACCTGGAACCAGAGGTTAAAATCATCGTCCACCTCCATCCCTTTAATGAACGTCATTGAGCCGGAAGGAAGGCCGGTCACGGTTTCCCCCGCGGGGTCCGCTGTGGCTTTCACCGCATAGTTGTCGCAGAGATAGACAAGCGCCATCAGCGTTTCCTCGCCGGCAAGCGATTTCAGCTCTTTCTGGGCTTTTTTTATGTACTCCCATATTTCCTCGTCTTCTTCCGGCGTCGTCCCATCTTCTGGGTCTTTTTCATCTTCGGATTCTCCTTCGTCCTCTGATTCCCCTTCATCTTCCGAATCATCAGACTCCTCCGCTTCTTCCTCGTTTTCCGTTTCCAAATCATCTTGACTGATTTGGTCATCTTCCTGACCGCTTTCCTCATCCTGCGTCTCTTCAAAGGACGCCGTATCCTTCGGTTCCGCGGCCCATATGCCGAATCCTGTCTGAAAAAAAATAACCATGCACAACCAAAACGCTAAAATACTTTTTTTCCTTCTGTTCATCGTTTTTCACCCTGTGTATTTTCCTGAAATTTCATGCCCCTATATGGACGTTAACTATTCCACCTTACCGGTATCGGCCCCTCTTTGTCAAGAGGTAAATTTCGAAACGGAAAATTTTTCAGGGACCGTCAACCGACAGCCCCTGTTTCCGCTCCCATATCCTGCCCGCGAAGCTATCGGCTCCCGGCCTTAAAAATGGTATATATTTCCTTTATTCTTCTCCCGGAAAGTAGATTTCCGCTCCTTTTCTTGCCTTTTCAAGAACCTCCATCACTTGTTCCGTAACGGCAAGTCCCTGATAAACCGTCTCATAGTCGTCGTTTAAAAACAGGTTCCTAAGGGCCTGTACCTCGTAGAACAGCCTGTCGGGATTCTCCTGCCGGTTGATAATCTCCTCGGTGGTTTTGGTGACAATCCGAACTTCGGCAATTCCGTTGCTTCCGTCTTTGACATAAATATAGCCTTTTTCTCCTTCAATCTGAAAAGAATTTACGCCCCAGGTGTCTTTTGCCCCCGCCGACTCGCTTACAAATTCCTCATACTGCATCACAAGGATTCCGGACGTGTCCGCCAGATTCCGGTAAATATTGGGAAAATAAATAACCTTTTCGGGCTTTCCGAACAAAGCGACATTCAGATATACATTGTAAAAATTGATGTCCATCAGAGCCCCGCCGCCGTACTTCGGGTTAAAAACATTCGGAACCTCCCCCTCCGTAAGCCGGTCATAGCGGCTGGAATACTGGCTGTAATTTGCCAGCACAAGCCTCACCTTACCAATCTCCGGCAGCCTGCTTTTTAGAAGCTCAAAATTGGGAAGATAAGCTGTGGGGACAGCATCCGCCAGAAACAGATGTTTTTCTCTGGCAAGAGATGTCAGCTCCCGCGCCTGCTCCGCCCTCGTGCAAAAGGGCTTCTCGCAGATTACGTGCTTCCCTGCCAGCAGCGCTTTCTTTGTCTGCTCATAATGCAGCAGATTGGGACTGGCAATGTAAACCGTGTTGATTTCCTCATCCTTCAAAAAAGCGTCCATATCCGTATAGACCTTTTCCGCTTTGTATTCGCCGGCAAGGGCGCGTCCCTTGTCCTGGCTTCTCGAATAGACGGCCGCAAGGCGAATCCCCTCTGTAATTTTTACATTGTCAAGGATGGAATGCACAATGGAGCCGGAACCTATGGTTCCTAATCTGATTTCTTTCATTTTATTCCTCTTTATACTTTCAGTCTTTTGTACGTCTTTACACTGAATTTATTATAGCAGACTCCCTGCAAAAAGTCACCAGACAACATACCGCCATAAAGCATGTCTCTCCTTTGCCGGCAGTAATTTTACTTTCTGTTTGGCTTCCTTTTGATTCCCAGCAGTCTGATAAAATCATCAAATAAAGAAGTATCCACCGGCTCGAACATTATCCATTTCCCATCATGGTAGGTTTTCGTTTCATCATATATTTTTTGAACTTCTTTTGTGTAATTTTCCCTGTCTTTTTCAAATTTTAACCGTTCGTCTTTCCCTAAGATAATCATAAAACCCACACATTTTTCTCTTGCATATAACGCACACAAAGTTTTTCCGCCCCGGCGATATTTATATTCATATTTCCATGCTTTACCGCCTTTATTCCACAGACGGTCCATATCATATTTTTCATCGATTAAAGCGCATAACCTGTTCCATACATCATATAGAGATTGTCCGACTAAATCTGTCATTTCTTCTTTGTCAGGTATCATATCAAGCATAAAAAACCTCTCCTCCTTTATTTTTAATCCCGGTTTGTTCCGTTCTGAAGAACTGAAATTTACGGGATTAGCTGTCACAGACATTTTATCTCTAACAGTTTCTTAATATCTTCGTAATGCTCCCGGCAGATAACCCGGTAATGTATCCAACCGCCATCACCACAAGGATATTTATTGTCAATGTATTCTTGAGTATATTTTTTCAGTTCCCCGTAAACCCTTCCATATTGAACATCTGTTAACCTCAACATAACTGTAAATGCACCAGCCTCAGCAAAGATATTACATATAAGTTTTTTCTTTTTATAATGCCCTATTCCCCAACCATAGTTATTCCCATAGGGAAAGACTACTTTCTGCTCTGTATCAAAAGTTGCTGTCAACCAATCATTTATCATGGAAAAACGTTCTCCATTTTCCGCGCAATACTCCGCCATTTCCACTACCGTTGGCACAACCTGCTTATCCAACATTCTTTCGTACATAACTATCCTCCAAATTCTTACACTTTGTACTGTTATTTTTAGTATAGCACATAAATCCTGACATCTACAGTCAGGATTTATTTTTTATAAACAACTGGCCAACAATAAAACGGCATAGCCCGCAAGCCATGCCGTTTCCTTAAATTATTTTCCACTGTCACCTTTCCGCCATCTTCTGTCTCATATCCAGCAGAATCTTTTTCTCCAGCCTGCTCACCTGAACCTGGCTGATGCCCAGAACTCTGGCCACCTCTGTCTGGGTTTTATCCTGATAATAGCGGAGCTTAATCAGCTTCTGCTCCTTTTGTGTCAGACCGCTGATAAGCTGATTGAGCACCATATGGTTCAAAACCAGCTCCTGCTCGTTTTGCTTTTCGTCTGCAAGCTGGTCCACCAGAAAAATCTCATTGCCGTCGTTTTGATAAACCGATTTGTAAATGGATTCCACCTGCACGTTGGCTTCCATCGCCATCACCACTTCCTCATCGGTAAGCGCCGCTTCCCGGGCCACTTCCGCAAGGGTGGGCTCCCGGTTCAGTTTATTGAACAGCCGCTCCGACGCATACCGGACCTTCATGCCGTTTTCCTTTAAGGTGCGGGACACCTTCACCATACCGTCGTCCCGCAGGAAACGCTTGATTTCACCGGTAATCAGCGGAACGGCATAGGTCGAAAATTTCACGTCGTAGCTGGTATCAAATTTGTCTATGGATTTAATCAACCCTATTACGCCAATCTGGAACAAGTCCTCCGGGTCGTATCCCCTCCCCAGAAAACGCTTTACGATATGGTGTACCAGTCCCAGATTCTGCTCTATCAGTACTTCTCTTGCCTTCTTTTCTCCTGCCTGTGCTTTTCTGATAAGTACTGCATTCTCTGACATAGGCTATTCCTCTTGGTCAATCCATGACGTAACGCCCATTTTTTTCTTCATCAGTATCACGGTTCCGCAGTCCGGCTTTGAAATCACCTCCAAATCGTCCATGAAAGCTTCCATAAAAGAAAAGCCCATGCCCGACCTTTCCATATCCGGCCTAGAGGTATAAAGGGGTTCCATGGCCTGCTCGATATTTTCAATCCCCTTGCCTGTATCCCTGACTTCTATATGAAGCACGTCCTCCTCTACCAGACAGCGCATATATATTTTTCCCGGTCCCTCTAACTGGTTTTTTTTCATAAATTCATCGTCATATCCGTGGATAACAGAATTGGTAACGGCCTCCGAAACCGCCGTTTTGATATCTGAAATTTCTTCCATCGTCGGGTCTAAGGGCGCCACAAAGGCGGCGGCGGCCACCCTCGCAAAGGACTCGTTCTCCGACAGCGCGTCAAAGGTCAGTTCCATTTCATTTCTCTGGCTTGTCCTCTTAATCTTTGTTTTTTCCATTTTCTGTCCTGTTTTCATTTTCTTTTCCTTTCATTGTTTTTTAAGCCCGCTTTTCTCATTCCATGATTTCTATAACCTTATGTAAACCGCAAATCATCAGCGTTCTCTTAATTCTTGCATCCGTATTGATTGCAAATACCTTTCCCCCGAAATAGGATATTTTTTTATACCGCCCGATGATAATTCCAATCCCGGAGCTGTCCATAAAGCGCGTGTCCTCAAAATCGAAAACCACGTTTCCAACGCCTTCTTTCATAATATATTCATCGGCCGCCCTGCTGATAAAAACCGATTTGTGGTGGTCTACCTCCTCTGGCATTTTTACCATGAGATAATTGTCAATCACTTTAAAATTCTCTTCCATACCAATTCCCCTTTTCTATAATATATGGCTTGCATTCCCGCGTGGCGTGGCTCATTGCTCGCACCGCTCGGCTTTGCCTCGCTGTCGCGGCATTCGCCCCATGGGTATGCAAGCGTCCACGTGGCTCATTGCTCGCACCGCTCGGCTTCGCCTCGCTGTCGCGGCATTCGCCCCATGGGTATGCAAGCATTCCCGCGTGGCTCATTGCTCGCGCAAAAAAGAGAACAAACTTACTGTCTGTTCTCTTTGGTGTGCGGCACTATACCTATTGTTCCATATTGTTAATTTCCGCCAGGTAGGTTCTGGACTGGCTTGCGCTGTTTGTGGTCGGGAACTTGTCGATAACTTCGGCGAAAGCTTCTTTCGCCTCGGTGTAATGACCGCTTCTGTAGCAGCTAAGGCCCATATAAAACAATGCGTTTACGTTCCTGTCGTTATTCTGATAGGCTCTCTGGAGGTTCGGAATTGCCGCCTCATAATCACGGGCGGTAAAGCTCTCATATCCTGCGTCATAATAATAGTCCGCCAGTTCACCGCTCACAGCGGCGGAAAGGCTTTCATATAATACCGTATAGGCTTCTGATTTATACTGTTCCTCCTCTCCTTCTCCCGCCGCTTCCATCTGCTCCAGATAATCAGTTACGGTCTTTAAGTCCTCCGGATTTTCCACATAGGCCGCCACGGCCATCATCAAATCATCAGTGGCCTTTAACGCACCGTCAGTTACCTGATAGGTGGAAATCTCTTCTGTAAGGGTTTTATTTTCTTCCTCCAGCTTCTGTACCTTTTGTTCCAGTTCGTCAATCGTCGCCGATTTTGCGTCGGACTGCTCGCTGACCGCCCGCATTTCATCGTTGACATCCGCCTGCGCGTTTTGAATCTGAGCCGGCAGAATCAGAAAAAAGGCGATTGCAACGCCGATAATTACTCCGATTCCCAGATTTACGAGAGATGAAACGCCTTTGGGCTGTTTCGTGTTAAGCGGCTGGATAATCATTTCGTTTCCGCTCTGGTAACGCACGGATTTCCCCAGGGAGGATTCCCTTCTCGGCGTACTTTTTCCGGATTCCTCCGGCATCAGCATGCGCTCCACCTCTCTCTGATAGCGGAGCGTCGTTGTATTGTTGGTGTCAATCTGGCTGCATTTGAAAAGTTCTCTCTGGGCTTTCTCCCATTCCCCTAAATTGATGTACAAAAGCGCAAGAAGCTGATGTGCCTGCACAAATTTGGGATTATAGGAAAGCACCTTCTTTAACTGGATTACAGCCAAATCCGTACTGTCCTGATAGCAGTAAGCCAGCGCCTGATTGTATTTTTTTATGGTCTGGTTCGTGGCGTCCAGTCTGGTAGGATTGCTCTGTATCATGCTGATATAGTCATTTGCAATATTCTTTTTGGGGCGTATATTCTGGCTGGTCACCCACTCCTTTAAAGCGGCCACCACTTCTCCCATTTCATAATAAACAAGGCCCAGAAGATTCCTTGCTTCAATATGATTTTTATTATATTTCAGACACTGCCGCAGACTGATAATAGCCCCGGATAAATCCCGCACCATTGCTTTTTCCAGTCCGTCGTTATAAAAGTGATTGGACATGTGCATAATTCGTTTATAAAAAGCCACGTCCGCACCGCATCCCGTGCAAAAATCATATTCCGACAAACGGCATCCGCACTTATAACAATTCATGCATTCACTCCTTATTCTTCTTCCGTCCTGCTTTTCTTCATCGTTTTCATCATAATATCTACCATATCAACCAAATCCTGCCCGTTGATGGCCTCTTCCGCATCCTCAACCTCCAGGCTGGGCCTGAATTTTTTTAATTCCTCTTCAAAATCAAGCATTCTGCATTCTCCTTGTAAAGGACCTTATCTGTCCTATCAAATATAATGAACCGGCTACGTAAATAATGTCTTTATCCTTCTTTTCCGTCAGGAGATACCGGTAAGCCTCCTTCGCGTCTTCGTAAAAACTGCACCGGATTTTCTCATGTTTCTTAAAGGCCGCCGCAAGCTCCTTTGCGGAAACGCTGCGGTCGGTTTCGACCACGGTTCCCACCACCTCGTCAAAAAGTTCCGAATCCGCAATCTTCTGTACCATCGCGTCAAACTGCTTGTCCGCAAGGACGCCGAACATAAAAAGCCGCCTGCCCTCGCAGCTACTGTATTTTACCGTATTTAAAAACGCCTCTATCCCGTCCTCGTTATGCGCGCCGTCCAGATATACCCCGGGGATAATTTCCTCCATCCGCCCCGGCCAGGCGGCTTTCCACAGGCCGGTCCTTACAGCGTCCTCTGTCATCCTCTTTTCGTCAAGGGTATGCAGCGCCGCGACCGCCAAAGACGCGTTTTCCATCTGGTACAGCGCCGTTGTGTTCAGGGAAAGACTAACATAACTATAATAACCAGTATGCAGCGAAAAATCAATGCTTTTATGATTTATATTCACATTCAAAATACTTTCTTTTCCGATGATAATCGTCGGGCTTTCCGCTTTTTTGGCATATTCGGCCAAAACCTCCGTACTCTCTTTTCGCTTATCGACAAAGACCACGGGAACGCCCCTTTTTATAATCCCGGCTTTCTCCCCGGCTATTTCGGGGATGGTATCTCCCAGATACTGCATATGGTCGTATCCAATCTCGGTAATCACGCAGACCGCCGGGTTTTCCACACAGTTCGTAGCATCAAGCCGCCCGCCCATTCCCGTTTCCAATATCAGGTATTCCGGCTCTTTTTCCCTGAAATAAACCATTGCCATCAGGAACAGAAATTCAAAAAAGGAAGGGTGGAATTTCTCTTTGGAGACCGCTTCCAGCACCTTTTCAAAAACCCGGAGAAAATCCTCCTCCAAAATCATGTCATTTCCATAGCTTATTCTCTCCCGCATGGTTTCAAGGTGGGGAGAGATAAACGTCCCCACGCTGCATCCGCCCGCTAAGAGCATGGAACGCAAATAAGCACAAACGGAGCCTTTTCCGTTTGTGCCTGCTATATGGATAATTTTGCTTTTTACGCCTGTGGCGTCGTCTCCCATAAGCCGCAAAAGCAGCCCCTTTGTATCCGCAAGGGAATGCTTTCCCGCAAACTTGGGGATAGAAAGAATGTAATCTTCCGCTTCCTTACAGGTTCTCATATGCCCGCCTTTACACTTACAATCTATGATGAATACGCGATAACGCTGCTTTCAATCAGCCCGTTCTGCTGATAATACTTCATAAAGCAGGTATCCCGCTCGATAGGCATCTGCGCCTGAGCCAGACATACAACCGTTCCGCGGTAAACGTTCCCGTTTACCACAATCTCGGAGTTTCGCCCGGCCTCCAGAAGTTCGTTCATTTTCTTGAGTTCTTTCCGGTTCTGCTCCATCTCCTTTTTCAGAGTGACAGCCTTGGATTCCAGCGTCTTCAGCGTAAGCTCAAGACCGTCCGGAATTTTATCCATTTTTTTCGTCCTCTGGCGGATGGAATTGATTTTATCCGAAACCTCGGCCATTTCCTCCACCTGAGTCGCCTCAAGGGTTTTGGCGTTCTGTATCTTCTGGTAAATTTCTTTCTCGCAACCCACGTGAACCACGGTTCTTGTCTCCGCCACATTTCCGATTTCCGTAGCCGTCACGCCCATCATGGCATGGGTATAGCCGCCAATTACAGCGCCCTTTTTCCCTGTAAGAGTGATGGTTCCGTCCGCCGAGATTCTTGAATTTAAGATGGTGTTGGCCTGAACGTTCCCGCCCGCCATAGCCACCGTGTGCTCGATAAAGTCGGCGTAAATGCTGCCTCTGGCGGAAAGCTTCGCCCGCTGGGCCCCCTGTATGCCTCTGGCCAGAATAATATCGCCGCCGGCAAAAAGGCTCACAGCCTCCACATTTCCTCTGATTTCAATATTTCTGCCCGCCCGGATAACAACGCCCGCTTCCACGCTTCCGGTAATCACCACATCGCCGTAGAACTCAACCTTACCGGTTATCAGCGTCACGTCGCCGTTAATCTCATGCAGCGCCCGGATGTCCACCTTGCCGTTTTTAAACTCTATCTTGCCGTCCTGCTCCGCCAGATAGACGTCTGGATTATCCTCCTTGCAGTAAACCTGGCCGGAAAGGGGCTCTATCTCCTTCACCGACTTGGTCAGCATGGTCTTTCCCCTTACGTCGTAGCCGTCCTGACCGTCTTTGGCATGGTGGTATACCGCCACCACGTCTCCCTCATAAACATTCTGGAGGGAACTCATGTTGGTATAGTCCACCCGCCCGTTTGCCAGAACCTTCGGCGCTTTACGGGGATTCATATCAAACATATATTCATAATAGCCGTTGTTTCCTTCTATGGCCGGCTGTCCCTGGGCGGCCACAATTTCTCTTTCATAGACCCGCTTCTTTATCATGGCGGCAAGATTGGACCGGTGGAAACCGGTAACCACGCCGTTCTGCTTCAAAAACCCCATAAGCTCATCCATGGTGTAATTGTCCCTGCCCTCGCCGGGTACGGTAAGATAAAGCCAGGCCGTCATGCTGTCCTTTGAGATTTTGACATAGGACCCGTTCTCCTCGATATTCAGAAGTCTGGAATTTGTCTCCTCAATGATATCGCTTAAAATCTGACTGTCCGAAAATTCCTCTTCTTCCTTCGTTTCTTCCTGAACATTTCTCCTTCTGCCCAGCCCTTCCAATTCCTTACGAAGCTCATCCCGCTCCTCTTCCGATAAAAAGTCGTTATAAGCCATTCTATCCCTCCCAATTTTTGAGATATTATCCCTGCAACTGCTGCAGGCGCACTTTCACCTGTTCCATCATCTGCGTATATTTTTCCAGCTTTTCCTTCTCTTCGGCAATCTTTTCCTTCGGCGCTTTGGAAAGGAATCTTTCATTGCCAAGCATTCCGTTTACCCTGCCAAGCTCGCCTGTAAGACGCTTCTCCTCTTTCTTAAGACGGGCAATCTCCTGCGCGATATCCACCAGCTCCTCAAAAGGAATATATAAGGTGGCGTTTGCAATAACGACGGATACCGCGTCTCTTGAAATCCCTTCCTTGTCTTTCAAAATCGCCGTCTCCGACGCATAGGCAAGAGACTGGAAAAAGAGCTTTCCTTCCGTAAAAGCAGCTAAAATGTCCTCATTTTCACTTACCACAAATACCTTTGCCTTTTTGCCCGGCGGAACGTTCATTTCCGTGCGCACATTACGGATTCCCCTTACCGCCTCCTTGATAATCTCAATTTGCTTTTCTTCCTTGAGAAAGATCTTTTCCTCCTGATAAACGGGCCATGAGGAAACCATAACGGATTCCTCCCCGGACTGCAGGGTACAGAAAATCTCCTCCGTAATGAAAGGCATATACGGATGCAGAAGCTTTAACGCGTCAATCAGCACGTTCTTTAACGTCCAGAGCGCCGCCCTCTTGCTATTTGCATCGTCAGAGCCATAAAGCCTGGGCTTTACCATCTCAATATACCAGTCGCAAAATTCGTCCCATATAAAATCGTAAATCTTGGATACCGCAATTCCCAGCTCAAAGCTCTCCATGTTGTCCGTCACATCTTTAATCAGCGTGTTCAGCTTTGAAACCATCCATTTATCCACCGGCTCCAGATTGACATCCGCAAAGGAGACATCCGCCAAATCCTCGTCCTTTGGCATATTCATCATAATAAACCGGGACGCATTCCAGATTTTGTTGGCAAAATTCCTGCTTGCCTCCACTCTCTCATAGTAAAAACGCATATCGTTGCCCGGCGCGTTTCCGGTAATCAGGGTAAGGCGCAGCGCGTCCGCCCCGTACTTTTCTATGATTTCCAGAGGGTCAATGCCGTTGCCAAGGGACTTGCTCATCTTCCGTCCCTGTGAATCCCGCACCAGACCATGGAAAAGAACCGTGTGAAAAGGCTTTTCCTTCATCTGCTCATAGCCGGAAAAAATCATGCGGATAACCCAGAAGAAAATAATATCGTATCCCGTCACCAGAACGTCAGTCGGATAAAAATATTTTAAATCCTCTGTCTCATCCGGCCATCCCAGCGTGGAAAAAGGCCAAAGCGCGGAAGAAAACCAGGTGTCAAGCGTATCGGGGTCCTGGGTAAAATGCCCGTGCCCGCACTTAGGGCACTTTTCCGGCGCACACTTTTCCACAGTCACTTCCCCGCACTTATCGCAGTAATAAGCCGGGATTCTGTGTCCCCACCAGAGCTGTCTGGAAATACACCAGTCTCTGATGTTATCCGTCCAGTTATAGTATGTCTTTTCCATTCTCTTCGGGATTAGCTGAATATCGCCGTTCTTTACGGCCTCCACCGCCGGTTTTATCAGCTCATCCATTTTAACGAACCACTGCTGCTTAATCATGGGCTCAATGGTCGTCTTACAGCGGTCATGGGTTCCCACGTTATGGGAATAATCCTCAATCCGCACCAAAAGCCCCATCTCGTCCAGCTCTTTCACAATGGCTGCCCTCGCTTCGTACCTGTCCATGCCGCAGAATCTGCCGCCGTTTTCGTTAATCGAAGCGTCGTCGTTTAATATATTCACTTCAGGCAGACCATGACGCTTTCCCACCTCAAAATCGTTGGGGTCGTGGGCCGGTGTGATTTTCACCACGCCAGTGCCGAACTCCATATCCACATAGGAATCCGCCACCACGGGAATTTCCCTGTTTACAATGGGCAGCATCACCTTTTTGCCAATAATATCCTGATATCTCCCGTCCTCGGGATTGACGGCCACAGCGGTATCTCCCAGCATGGTTTCCGGTCTGGTAGTGGCAAATTCCAGGAATTTTTCACTGCTTACGCTGCCGTCCTCCTCAATAAGCGGATACTTAATGTGCCAGAGATGGCCCGCCTGCTCCGCATACTCCACCTCCGCGTCGGAAATAGAGGTATTGCAGACAGGACACCAGTTGATAATCCGGCTTCCCTTGTAAATCCAGCCTTTTTCATGCATTCTGCAGAAAACTTCCGTCACAGCCTTATTGCAGCCCTCGTCCATGGTAAAACGTTCCCTGTCCCAGTCGCAGGAAGAGCCCAGCTTTTTTAACTGGCTGATGATGCGCCCGCCGTACTCCTTTTTCCAGTCCCATGCACGCGCGAGGAAGCCCTCGCGGCCAAGGTCCTCCTTGTCGATTCCCTCTTCCTTCATCTTCTCGATAATCTTGACCTCGGTGGCAATACTTGCATGGTCCGTTCCCGGCTGCCAGAGAGCGTTATAGCCCTGCATTCTCTTAAACCGGATTAAAATATCCTGCATGGTGTTGTCAAGGGCATGCCCCATATGAAGCTGCCCCGTGATATTCGGGGGCGGAATGACAATGGTAAAGGGCTTTTTGTCGTAATCCACTTCCGCATGGAAATATTTTTTATCCAGCCATTTCTGATATAGTCTGTCTTCAATCCCTTTCGGGTCATAGGTCTTTGCAAGTTCTCTGCTCATGGTTTCTCCTCGTATATATGATATCTAAATGGTGATTTTGTAGGAAGCTTTCCAGCTTTCCTTCGGCGGCGCCGTATTTCCCCATTCACGCTCTTTCAAATCTCCCGTAAAGCCTTCCGCGTCGCACCTGCCAAACCAAGGCTCGATACAGATAAAAGGAGCCGGATGGCTCGGCGTCCATATCCCGTAAACCGGCGCGTCCATGGTAACGGTAACGTACGGCTTTTTGTCCTTGCCGCACAGGGACACCTGATTTACCTGATAATCCTCAAGCAGCAGCGTATCGCAGTCAAATAAGTGCTCCGTCACCGCCAGACAACCGTCCTCCAAATCGTAAGTTCCCTTTTCCGCTATTACCAGACCGTCGTGGATTCTCGTACTTGCAATATCCGCCAAGGCTCCGCCGTCTGCGCCGAAATAAATAAAGCAGTCCGACTTTTCAGTTCCTTCAGCCAGCGGACAGTTAAAGGCCGGGTGGGCGCCGATAGAAAAGGGAAGCTCTTCTTCACCGGGATTTTCCACCTCCCAGAGCACCTCCACACCGTCGGGCAGCAGACGATATCCTGTCTTTAACACAAACTGAAAGGGGTAATTTTCCCTCGTCTCTTCATTGTCCCTTACCGCGAACCAAATCTCGTCCCCTGATTGCGAAAGCAGTTCAAACTCCATATCCCTTGCAAAGCCATGCTGATTCATCGTATAGGTTCTGCCCCCCGTCCGGTACTGCTTCCGGTTAACCGAACCCACAAAGGGAAACAGCACCGGGGCCGTCCTGCCCCAGAAAGCCGGGTCTGCCTTCCACATGTACTCCGCGCCCGTACTTAACTTTTTAAGGGATTTCAGTTCCGCTCCCTTTGAGTGAATTTCAATCGATACTTCACTGTTTTTCAAACTGTATACCGCCATAAAATAACCCTCCGCTCCTGTAATTTGCCGCCATAACTTTCAAAAAAAGCTGCCTAAAACTTTAAGCAGCTTTTCCGTTATGATTTCTTGCTACGCCGTCATATTCATCTGATAGGCATCAATTGCCCGCTGTATCTGATACAGGTTTCTCTCAGGCTGCTGCCTGAACATTTCCTCTATTCCGCCGGCGGGTCTGAAATCCTCCTGTACCTCCGAGGCATTCAGCTCCTTTGCGGAATTTTTAACGCCTGCCGCCGCTGCTTTTACAGAGGCTTCTTCCGGATTTTCAGCTTTTCCGGCTTCTTCTGCTGCATCAAAATCGTTAAGCGCCTCTTCCGCCTCCTCAAGATTCCCGATTTCCTCGTCAGGTTTCATAATTCTGGAAGCGTTCTGCCGTCCTTCCCACATCTGTCTTTGTAAAACATCTGCGAAATTAACGGTCTGGCCCTTTTTCAGCGGGTTCTCATTTAAACTTTCATCCGATAATGCGGAAAAATCTGTCCTGCCCGACGTCAAATCATCGCCAATTGATGAAATCCGGGAAAGGCTGCCCGCATTTACCACACTTGCATTGTAAATATACGGTCTGAAACTCACCGCTCCTATCTGCATGATTGTGACTGCTCCTTTCATACTGTAAAATAGTCCTGTTAATGTGTTTCTATTATAATGTACCGAAAGAACAAAGTCAACAACCGGGGAACGGGGAAATGAAATTTCAAAAACTCAAAGTCAACTTTCGACATTAACTGCAGTTATTCAGTTTTTAAGAGAGGGACTTCCTACTTGTGCAGAATTTAATGGAATTGCGAGAGTTCTTGAGGTAGAATAAAATCGTTGAGAAAGTCAACACCCCCGCAGCAAGCTGCGGGGTATGTGACCCTCGCGGCATTCGCCAAATGTCTGCTTCGCA
>CAJTMZ010000092.1 GCA_910577445.1 uncultured Lachnospiraceae bacterium
AGGACTCAAGGTACATGTTAAGAAAGTGCAGGCTGCTGTTATTGACAGTCTGTAGGGCGGTTTCCTTTGCAGTCACATCATACTTGCAAAGTACAATGCGGATTGCCTCTTTAATTTCAGCCAACTGTTCGGCCACGTAGCTGGGCAAATGGTGCAGGATTTCAATAATAATCTGTTCTTTCATTGGTACATACTCCTTTTTTAGGATAATGATACCAGATTTGGGGCAGATACCACATTAAATGATAATTTACAGGGCTTCACGCCTGTAATTGACGAAAGTACCGGTAAAATAACCGGCTATAAAACTACTTTAGGCGGTGCTGATACAGTGTTCCCTTTTTCGGATAGCAGCAATCCCACGGAAGAATTTTTTGATTCTATTTATATTTCTTCCAGTACATCCGTTCACATTCCTACATATGGAGCGAAATATTTTCAGATTACCTCTAATCCAGCAGATAACTATATAAACATACGAGGGGCAAATAGTAATCTGGGGAAGCACCTTATCCCATCTCATCAAAATGGCATAACAGCAAATGTACTTTCAAACAATTCTAATGGGGCAAAACTTGATGTAAGTAATTATGACTTTTTGATATTGGGGTATGGTGTACCGTCCAGTAACACAACTATCCGTAATGTGACGGTTAAATGGTTTTATGAATAAACATATCATCCCATAATTTCAACTTCGCAAAAACCAGTATATGCACCGTCTTTAGTGAGTTTTATGAATTTATATGATTCGTCACTTGCTACAGGAATAACGCTCAAAGCTACATTTTTCATACTGGCAGCGCTGAAATTCTGGCAAATGGCCGAAGCAATTTTTATAAAAGCCGAATTGTCTTTGCTGCCAAATACATTAACCGTTGATACAGCACTTTGACCGCTTCCCGCATTGGAGGCAAGCACTCTAACCTCCTTTATTATATATTCACTATCTAGTGTAAAAACTATTTGGGGCCCAGAATCAGAATTGCACAAGTAACAGGTTTCGGTATTTCCGTCTATAGCGTTAGATGCCGCATAACTAGAATTATTTCCATTAATCCCATTAAGTGATACGGCACCCAATATTTTGAGAGGTTTTGCAGTACCGCTAAAAGGGAACACTGTATCAGCACCCCCTATGGCGGTTTTATAACCGATTATTTTACCGGTACTTTCGTCAATTACAGGAGTGAATCCCTGTAAATTATCATTTAGTTGTGAAATCAATAATTATATTGTTTTGATAAGAAAAATATTTATTAATCAAATTTTATAAATTAAAGAAAGGAAAAAAGAATGAAAGACAAATTAATTTTAAGCAACAACACAGAAATTAAAATTGAAAGCGGTTCATCACTTTCAGACATGAAAATCATATCAGAAACAAAATACGACATGGTATCCACATGGGAGTCACTGACAGAGGAAAATCTAAAACATATCAAAATTCAGAATGAAGACGGTATTGCAATCGGAAACTATGACAATATACTGCTTGACAGCGAGACGTCCACAATTCAATCGGACGGTAAAATCCTGACAAGTTTTCACCTGCGCGAAAAGACCGAGGTCGAACTACTTAGAAAACGTATTGAGCAGTTAGAATCCGGACAAGAAGTACAGGACGGAGCAATAAGCGATTTGGGCGCGGCAGTAAGTGGATTAGCAGAGGAAGGAGGACTGGTGTAATGGGAAGATTTTACGGTTTGAAAATTAAAAGTGGAGAAATTACAATTGATGATGTACCAAGGCTTTGGAAAAGAGTAACAGAGGAATGGCTGGATAAAAATGGTACAACTGACAGCCTTTCATAGAGTATCATATACTTAAGAAATGTTTGCGAGGTGTTTATATGTCAAACGAATTACTTGTCGCTACAGTCGGACTGATTGGAAGCCTTTGCGGCTCCGTAATCGGAGTTGTAGGTAGTGCAAAAGTCCTTACATACCGCGTCACTCAGCTGGAAGAAAAATTAAAAAAGCAGTGTGAAAACTGCTCCGTTATGGATGGAAGAGTAGACAAAATTGAGGCAAGACAGGACGTAATGGAAGAGAAAATCAAGGTCGCCAATCATAGGATTGAGAATTTGGAAAAGAAAGGATGAGAGATATGAAAAGAAAAATCGAGAAAATGACAATCGTAAGAACAGCGGTGTTAATTTTTGCACTTGTTAATCAGTTCTTAATGATTAGCAATTTAAACCCGTTGCCGTTTACAGATGAACAGTTTGGGCAGGGAGTTTCAATGGGCCTTACGATTATTTCAGCATTATGGTCTTGGTGGAAAAATAATAGCTTTACACAGGCCGCCATTGAAGCAGATGAAAAAATGCGTGAACTGAAAGGAAATTAAAATGAGAGGGATAGACGTATCTTATCACAATGGATTGATTGATTGGAATAAAGTAAAGCAGTCAGTAGATTTTGCAATCATCCGGGCCGGGTATGGGAAGTCGCAGATGGACAAGCAGTATATCAACAATATCTGCGGTGCCCATACAGCAGGCCTGAAAATAGGCATCTACTGGTTTATCTATGCTGCCAACATGGACGAGGCTATCCTTAACGCCAAAATGTGCGAAAAATGCATCGAGGGATATAAGGATATCATCACCATGCGGGCATGGGCTGACTGGGAATATGATTCTGACAAACGCAATCCGCAGACAAAAGAAAGCCGGACGGCCATAGTCAGGGCATTTTGTGATTATCTATCCAGTAAGGGATATGAGGTCGGAGTTTATTCTAATGTGGATTACCTGACAAGTAAATTTGGGGATTTAAGCAGTTATCCTTTATGGCTTGCAAAATATTCGTCCAGCAAGGGGAACTACAATCCTTTTATGTGGCAGCATTCCTCCAAAGGAAGGATTACGGGTATCTCTACGAATGTGGATATGAATATCTACTATGGAAACATGCCGGCCGGCGGGAACAATGCCATCTCACCGGTGAGAGAATTTTCCCTGAAAAAGGATGGAAACAAATACATATCCCGTAATTTTAAGGTGAGCGAGTTCCGGTGTAAAGATGGTTCCGACAAAATCCTGATTGACGTTGATTTTGTCCAGAATAAACTACAGGCTATCCGTGACCACTTCGGCGTTCCGGTGACTGTCAACAGCGGATACCGGACGGAATCTTACAATACGTCTGTTGAAGGCGCAAAAAAATCCTACCATATAACAGGACAGGCCTTTGATATTGTTGTTAAAGGCTGTACACCTGTAGAGGTGGCTCGGTATGCACAGTCGCTTGATATCAAAGGGATAATCCAGTATAATAGTTTTGTTCATGTAGATAGCAGAGAAACAAAGTACTGGGCGAAAAATAACAATGGAAAGGTTACTGTAAATCCCAGTTTTTAAACTTTCGTGTTATCAATTAGCTTCTAAGGAAGCCGGCTCTATCGGTGGCGAGATGGTTCGTAGAATGATTAAGAAGCAAGAAGAAGCTATGAAATAACAAACCGGACCTTAAGATTGATTAAGGAATAAACCGGAAAAGGAAATGGCCCGTCTGCCTTATAAGCAGCCGGGTCATTTCTTTAAGTGTATCTGACGAGACAGCTTAAGTCTCCGTTTTCAGAAATTTTTTCAGAGGCGTCCATATAATGTACGCAAGCAGACTTCCCGTAAGGGACGTGATTAACTGGGTGACGGAAAAGGTAACCTTCGCCGCCGCTAAAACGCCGGGAAGGGCTTCCGGTTTCGGAAGTTTTGAGGCGATGTCGCCGCCGAACGCCGGAAGGAGAATCAGCACAATCACGATTCCCATAAAAGCGGCTTTTAAAACGGAACCGGCAATCATTCCTGCCGCAAGCCTGCCCGAAAAAGGAAGCCTGTTCCGGGAAGGGCGCGCGGGATACCGCGTGGGGAGCCAGGTACATACCGCGAGAATGGCGTTTCCGGCCATCACCGCCGGGAACATAAGGGGAATGGCGGCCATAATGGGCGAGCCGGATATGAAAAAGGCGGTAATGGGAGCTATGATGCCGATAAAAAGACCGCTCCAGAGCCCCGCGGCAAGCACCGCTATAATAATGGTTGTGTTGACGATTGGCCCCGTAACATATACGGAAAGATTTTTGAAAAACTGGCTGAGAATACAGACGGCAAGCAAAAGAGCAGTCTGCGCCAGACTTCTGGTTGATAATTTCATAAAATTCCTCCTGTTTTTAGTCCAGTATAAAAGGGAAAAAATAAAAATACAATATCCTGTAAAAAATCTGGTATTTTTTTTTCGGGTATGCTATAATCGTAAAATGACTGTGAGTATGTTTGGAATCAGGTGACTTATTTAAGGAGGATGTACTAGAATGAGCGTACAGGTGGAAAAATTAGAAAAGAACATGGCGAATCTTACCATTGAAGTTCCGGCGGAGGAAGTGGAGAAAGCGCTGCAGAATGCTTTCTTAAAAAATAAAAGCAGGATTAACGTTCCGGGATTCCGCAAGGGTAAGGTGCCCCGCCAGATGATAGAAAAAATGTACGGGCCGGAAATATTTTATGAAGACGCGGTAAACGAGATGATTCCTGATGCCTATGAGAAAGCGGCGGAGGAATGCGGAGAAGATATCGTTTCGACGCCTGTCATCAACGTGACACAGATAGAAAAAGGCAAGCCCTTTATTTTTACAGCGGAAGTGGCTCTTAAGCCCGACGTAAAATTGGGAAAATATAAAGGCGTGGAGATTGAAAAGGTGGATGTCGCCGTTACGGACGAGGATGTGGACGCGGAGATTAACCGTGAAAGAGAGCGCAACGCCAGAAATATTGAAGTTACAGACAGGCCGGTTAAGGACGGCGATATGACCGTTCTGGATTTTGAGGGCTTTGTGGACGGCGTGGCTTTTGACGGCGGTAAAGGTGAAAATTACTCCTTAACCATCGGTTCCGGCGCGTTTATTCCGGGATTTGAGGAGCAGCTCATCGGCGCGGAGATTGATAAGGAAACGGAAATCCATGTGACGTTTCCCGAGGATTATCAGGCAGAGGATTTGAAAGGCAAGGACGCTGTCTTTAAATGTACAATCAGAGGAATCAAGGAGAAGGAGCTTCCCGAACTGGACGACGAATTTGCCGGTGAGGTTTCAGAATTTGACACACTGGAAGAATACAAAGCGGATGTCAGGGCTAAACTGACAGAGACAAAGGAAAAGGAAGCGAAAAACTTAAGGGAAGAAGCGGTGGTTGAAGCGATTATCAAGGATTCCGATATGGAAATCCCGGAGGCTATGGTGGAGACCCAGCAAAAGCAGATGGTTGACGAGTTTATGCAGGGCATTACCATGCAGGGACTTACGCCGGAACAGTATTATCAGTTCACAGGCGCGTCCAGAGAGCGTCTGATTGCGCAGGTTAAGCCCCAGGCCGAAAAGAGAATCAAGGCAAGGCTTGTGCTTGAGGCCGTTGCAAAGGCTGAAAATATCACGGCTTCCGAGGAAGATTACGAAGACGAACTGAAGGTTATGGCCGAAGCGTACCAGATGGAAGTGGACAAAGTAAGGGAAATGCTTCCTGAGAAGAACGCGGCTCAGATTAAAGAAGATATCGCAGTGAGAAAGGCCGCTGAATTTGCAGTGGCAAACGCGAAGGAAAAATAGTTTTTGCAGGGAGGTTTAAGTAAATGAGTTTAGTGCCTTATGTCATAGAGCAGACGAGCAGGGGGGAACGCTCTTACGATATTTATTCAAGACTTTTAAAGGAAAGAATTATATTTTTGGGCGAGGAAGTGAACGACGTTACAGCCAGCCTGATTGTGGCTCAGCTTTTGTTTCTGGAAGCCGAGGACCCGGAGAAGGATATCCAGTTTTATATTAACAGCCCCGGCGGAAGCGTGACGGCAGGTATGGCGATTTACGATACCATGCAGTATATCAAATGCGACGTGGCCACCAACTGTATGGGAATGGCGGCCAGTATGGGAGCGTTTCTGCTGGCTGGCGGCGCCAAGGGGAAAAGACTTGCCCTGCCCAATGCGGAGATTATGATTCATCAGCCTCTCGGCGGCGCTCAGGGACAGGCAACGGAAATCGAAATCGCGGCAAAGCATATACTTAAGACCAAAGAAAAACTGAACAGAATCCTGGCGGAGAATACCGGTAAGGATTATGATGTTATTGCGGCCGACACAGAAAGAGATAACTGGATGACGGCAGAGGAGGCAAAGGAATACGGCCTCATTGACAGAATCTATACCAGACGGGCTGACAGCCAGCAGGCATAACCGGCGCGCATGGTCGGCGGTACACAAATCTTTAATTGATAAGGGGAAAAAAGATGGCAGGAAGAAGTTCCGACAATATCAGGTGTTCTTTTTGTAATAAAACGCAGGACCAGGTGAGAAAGCTGATTGCGGGTCCGTCAGGGGTATATATTTGTGATGAATGTGTGGAGATATGCGCCGATATTGTAGAAGAGGGCTATGAGGAAGAGGAAGAAACCCAGGAAGAGGAGCTTGACATTAACCTCTTAAAGCCTGTGGAGATTAAGGATTTTCTGGACGATTACGTGGTAGGCCAGGAGGAGGCCAAAAAGGTTTTATCGGTTGCCGTATACAATCATTATAAGAGAGTGACGGCGCCGAAAGACGCGGACGAAGTGGAGCTTCAAAAAAGCAACATCATTATGCTTGGCCCCACAGGTTCCGGCAAAACCTATCTTGCCCAGACTCTGGCCAAGATTATCAACGTGCCTTTCGCCATAGCGGACGCTACCACGCTGACAGAAGCAGGCTACGTGGGCGAGGATGTTGAAAATATTCTTCTTAAACTGATACAGGCGGCGGACTACGATGTGGAACGCGCCCAGCTTGGCATGATTTATATTGACGAGATAGACAAAATCACAAAGAAAAGCGAAAACGTGTCTATTACCAGAGACGTTTCAGGTGAAGGCGTTCAGCAGGCTTTACTTAAAATTGTGGAGGGAACGGTGGCAAGCGTTCCGCCTCAGGGTGGAAGAAAGCATCCCCACCAGGAGTTAATCCAGGTTGATACCTCCAATATTTTATTTATCTGCGGAGGCGCTTTTGACGGTCTGGAAAAGATTATCGAGAACAGGTTAAACCGTAATTCCATTGGTTTCGATGCGGAAATTGCGAGCAAGAGCAGCCGCGATATCGGAGAGGTGCTGAAAGAAGCCACTCCTCAGGATTTGATGAAGTTCGGATTGATTCCGGAGTTTGTGGGCCGTGTCCCGATTACCGTTTCCCTTCAGGGATTGGACGAGGATGCCCTTGTACGGATTTTGAAGGAGCCGAAAAGCGCTTTGATTAAGCAGTACCAGAAACTTTTTGGATTTGACGACGTGGAACTCACGTTCGAGGAGGACGCTGTGAGAACGATTGCGAAGCAGGCTCTTGAGCGCAAAACAGGGGCGAGAGGACTGCGTTCCATCATGGAAAAGGCAATGATGGATGTGATGTTCCGGATTCCGTCAGACGATACCATTGAAGAATGTGTGATTACCAAAGGGGCAATAGAGGGTACCAGCGAGCCTTTGTTGATTCACCGCGAGGTAATGCGCAGAGCAAGATAGATATTTTGTAAGTAAAATGCCGCCGGTAGGCGGCATTTTGTGACAGAGGATAAATTTATGTGTGAAAAGAAAGCGGAAGGGCAATTTGTTGTGCTGCCCGTGATTCCCCTGCGTGGAATCACCATACTGCCGGGGATTATTATCCATTTTGACTTGAACAGGGAAAAGTCTATTCAGGCCCTTGAATACGCCATGACAAGCGGGGGGAGGCTTTTTCTGGCTGCCCAGAAGGACGCCGGTGTGGAAGACCCGGACGGGGAGCAGATTTACCACGTGGGAACAATCAGCGTGGTAAAACAGATTACCAAGCTTCCCAACCAGATAGTCAGAGTACTGGTGGAGGGAATCGGCCGGGGAAAAATAAAGGAGATTCAGGAAGAAAACACCAGATTTCTGGAAGCCTGCGTGGAAGAGCTGGCAAAGGAGGCTGACGAGGAAGAAAGCGAAGCGGAAAAGGAAGCGCTTATCCGTCAGATAAAAGAATATTTTTCGGCGTTTTCCTCCCATTATCCCAAGCTGGACAAGAACGCCCTTCAAAGGTATTCTCAGGTGAAAGAGCCGGGAGCGCTGATGGACCAGATTGCCATGAATCTTCCCATCGGCTACGAGAAAAAGCAGCAGGTGCTTGAGGCAGTGGCTATCAAAGAGCGCTACGATATTCTGTGCGGGCATCTGTTAAACGAGATAGAAATTGCCAGAGCAAGGGAAGAGCTGGCCCAGAGAATGAAAGACCGGGTGGACAAGAACCAGAGAGAGTACCTTTTGCGGGAACAGCTTCACTATATCAGGGAAGAACTGGGGGAGGAAGGCTCTTTTTCCGAAGCGGACCAGTTTGCGGAGGCGCTTTCAAAACTGCAGGCTTCCGGGGAAGTCAAAGCCAGAATCCAAAAGGAAATTACCCGTTTTAAGAAGTTTGCCGGGAACAGCTCGGAGGGAGCGGTAGAGCGCGCTTATATTGAAACGCTGCTTGATTTGCCCTGGGACAAAGCGTCCAAAGATAACGAAAGTATGAAGCATGCCAGCGAAATTTTGGAGAGAGAGCATTACGGACTGGAGCAGGTAAAGGAGCGCATTCTGGAATTTCTAGCGGTCCGGTGCCTTACCAGAAAAGGGGAAAGCCCCATTATCTGTCTGGTGGGACCTCCCGGAACGGGAAAGACTTCCATTGCAAAGAGCATGGCGGAGGCTTTGAATAAAAAATATGTGCGTATCTGCTTAGGCGGCGTCAGGGACGAGGCGGAAATCAGGGGCCACAGAAAAACCTATGTTGGCGCCATGCCGGGGCGGATTGCGGCGGGCTTAAAGCAGGCCGGGGTAAAGAATCCGCTGATGCTTTTAGACGAAATCGACAAGGTGAGCAACGATTATAAGGGCGATACCTTTTCCGCTCTGCTGGAGGTTCTTGACGGAGAGCAGAACGTGAGGTTCCGGGACCACTATGTGGAAGTTCCCCTTGATTTATCCGAGGTGCTTTTCGTGGCAACCGCCAATACCACACAGACCATACCGAGGCCGCTTTTAGACCGTATGGAAGTGATTGAGGTGAGCAGCTATACGGAAAACGAGAAATTCCATATTGCAAAGGAGCATTTGCTGAAAAAGCAGATGGCACGAAACGGTATCACGAACAAAATGCTTTCCATTCAGGATGGCGCCCTTAAAAACATCATTACATATTATACAAAGGAAGCGGGAGTCCGGGAACTGGAGAGAAAAATCGGCGATATTTGCCGGAAATCGGCGAAGGAAATTCTTGAGACGAGAGAACTTGAAGAAGATTCGGAAGGCGCATTAAAGAAGATAAAGGTGACCGCCTCCAATCTGGACAAATATCTGGGAAAAAGAAAGTACAGTCTGGATAAGGCGAACAAGGAGCCTCAAATCGGCATTGTGCGGGGGCTTGCCTGGACCAGCGTGGGCGGAGATACCCTTCAGATTGAAGTGAACATGATGCCGGGAAAAGGCGAAATCGAACTGACCGGCCAGATGGGAGACGTGATGAAGGAATCGGCCATGATTGGAATGAGTTTTGTGCGTTCCGCAGGCAAAGAGGCGGGGATTTCTCCTGCGCTTTTTAAGGAAAACGATTTTCACATCCATATTCCCCAGGGAGCCGTTCCAAAAGACGGTCCCTCCGCCGGAATTACAATGGCGACAGCCCTGTATTCCGCGATTACCGGGAAGGCAGTGCGCAGCGACCTTGCCATGACGGGAGAGGTGACGCTGCGGGGAAGAGTGCTTCCCATCGGCGGCCTGAAAGAAAAGATACTGGCGGCCCGTATGGCGGGGCTTAGCGAGGTGCTTGTGCCTGTTGAAAATAAAAAGGATATTGAGGAAATTCCCGACGAGATTAAAAACGGGCTTGCCGTCACCTATGTAAAAAATATGAAGGAAGTTTTAAAATCCGCATTGATTTGAAAGCCGGAGCGTACAAAGAGGGCTTCGGGACCGGAAAGGGAGGAACTATGGTAATTAAAAATGTAAGTCTGGAAACGGTGTGCGGCATTACCAGCAGGCTGCCGGAAAACATTCATATGGAGTTTGCCTTTGCCGGTAAAAGCAACGTGGGGAAATCTTCGCTGATTAACGGTCTGATGAACCGGAAATCCCTTGCGAGAACCAGTTCTTCCCCGGGAAAAACCCAGACCATTAATTACTATAACATCAACGACCAGATGTATTTCGTGGATTTGCCCGGTTACGGTTACACGAAGGTAAACGTGGAGGAAAAAGAAAAATGGGGCGTTATGACGGAGAATTATCTTTACACCTCCAGACAGCTTAAGGCGGTATTCCTTTTAGTCGATATCCGGCACCAGCCCTCGGAAAATGATAAAATGATGTACGACTGGATTTTAAGTTACGGCTTTAAGCCTGTGATTATCGCAACAAAGTCGGATAAAATCAAGCCGAGCCAGTTGTCAAAGCATCTAAAAATGATTAGCGACGGCCTTTCCGGCAAAGAAAACACAGTGATTATCCCATGGTCGGCCCAGACAAAGCAGGGGCGCGAGGAAATTTACAGGATTCTGGATACCTACCTGGAGAAAGAAGGGTAAAAGAATGGGGAATAGAAGGATTTATCTGAAGGTGCTTGTCAATCTGGGCATCATGCTGGCATTGCTGCTGACATGCATTTTTATCGTGCCCAGATTCATCGTCTGTTTTATGCCCTTCATAATCGGCTGGGTTATTTCACTGATTGCAAGTCCCTTTGTAAGATTTTTTGAAAAACAGCTTAAGATAAAAAGAAAGGCCGGCGCCGCTTTTGTGATTATTTCGGTTATCGCGCTGGTGATTCTTGCCGGATATCTTCTGGGGGCGAAGCTGGTGGAGGAGACCTCGAATTTTGTCAGCGAGCTTCCCGAAATGTGGGAAAGCACGCTGGAGGACTTCGAGGATGTCGGCAAAACCCTTGAGGCGGCGGGACGCTATCTCCCGGAGAGTCTCCAGAGTGCCATTGAAAAGGTAACGGCCAATATAGAAATCTGGATGGGAGAGCTTTTCAGCGGCCTGAGCGAGCCCACCATTGAAGCGCTGGGACGTTTTGCCATGGATTTGCCGTCCATTCTCATCGGCATCATTATGTGTCTTTTATCCTCCTACCTCTTTGTGGCGGAAAAGGATTATCTTCCGAATCTGTTCGCTAAAGTGGTACCGGAAGCAATTATCGAACGCTGGAACATGATAAAGAGAGGGCTGCGCCATGCGGTAGGCGGGTATTTCAAGGCGCAGATTAAGATTGAAATCTGGATGTACCTGCTTCTGGGAATCGGTTTTACCATTTTGCAGGTCAGATACGCCTTTATCATCGCCGTCGGCGTGGCGTTTCTGGATTTTCTGCCCTTTTTTGGAACGGGAACGGTTCTGATTCCCTGGGCTATAATCAAGTTTTTAAGCGGAGACTATACCATTGTGATTGGCCTTTTGATTATCTGGGGTGTGGGACAGCTTGCAAGACAGTTGATTCAGCCGAAAATCATGGGAGATTCCATGGGACTTGCTCCCATTCCCACACTGATTTTGCTGTTTGCGGGCTATAAGGTAGGCGGCGTTATCGGTATGATTATTGCGGTTCCCATCGGAATCATCGTGCTGAATATGTATGAGGAGGGAGTCTTTGACACTACCATAAACAGCCTGAAAATACTCTATGCAAGTATCAGCAATTTCAGGCATTTGAACGACGAGGATATGGAGGCCGTCCGCGTTTACCGGGAAATGGAAAAGCTCCGTAAGGAGAAGCAGGAGAAAAAGCGGCTGGAGAAAGGAAAAACAAAGTAAGGTAAAGGGCTGGCTTTAGAGAGCCGGGAGGAAGCGAGGTACAAAGTGAAAGTCACGGTTTATAACTGCAGGGCGTTTGACGAAAGGGCTCTGTTTGAAAAATACGGAAAAGAACTGGATATAGAACTGGTGCTCTGTCCCGACGCGCCGGACGAGGAAAACGCCTCCCTGGCGAAGGGGTCAAAGTGCATTGACATTCTCACATCCAAAATGCCGGAGGAACTTCTTCAGGTTTTTGCCGGCTATGGAGTGAAATATATCACCACAAGAACCATAGGCTATGACCATATAGACGTAAAGGCGGCAAAAAAGCTGGGAATGACGGTTGCCAACGCGCCGTATGGCCCTTACGGCGTCGCGGATTACACCGTGATGTTGATTTTGATGACAATCCGGAAAATGAAACGCATTCTGGAGCGCACGAATATACAGGATTATTCCCTTATGGGAATCCAGGGGAGAGAGCTGAAAGATTTGACGGTGGGCGTGATTGGCACCGGAAGAATCGGACGGGCCGTGCTCCAAAACCTTTCCGGCTTTGGCTGCAGGATACTCGCCCATGATTTGTACGAAAACGAGGAGGTTACAAAGGCCGGCGTGCCTTATGTGAGCCTTGATGAGATGTGGAGCCTTTCGGACGTGATTACATTGCATACGCCTCTGACGGAGGAAAACCGCCATATGATAAATGCGGAGGCTATTTCGAAGATGAAAGACGGGGTTATGATTATCAATACCGCAAGGGGCGGTCTGATTGATTCCGAGGCCCTCATTTCGGGAATCGAGAGCGGCAAAATCGGCGGCGCGGGGCTGGACGTGGTGGAAAATGAGTTTGGTCTGTATTATTATGACCATAAATCAGATATACTCAATAACAGGGAGCTGGCGATACTACGGGGATTCCCCAACGTGACTGTCAGCCACCACATGGCCTTTTACACGGACGAATGTGTAAATACGGTTGTCAGGGATTCCCTCATGGGGTGCAGGTACTTCGTGGAAGGAAAAGAAAACCCCTGGGAAATATGAAACGGTGGGAAATTGCTTAGAAAAGGTGCGCTGGAAGAGCACCTGCGGAACTATATATGGAGGATATGGGTGGCAAATTATAAAATTATATTGCAGTATGAGGGGACAAGGTATCAGGGCTGGCAGAAGCAGGGAAACACGGACAATACCATTCAAAGTAAGCTGGAATCGGTACTGTCCAAAATGACGGGACAGAAAATCGAGGTTGACGCGTCGGGAAGAACGGACGCAGGCGTCCATGCCCTGGGGCAGGTGGCAAATTTTCATATAAATACCAAACCGGACGGCGCAGACGGCGGGGAATCAGGGATGGAGAATAAAAAAAGAAGCGCCGGGGAAATAATGGAATATATGAACTTTTATCTTCCGGAGGACATTGCGGTGATTTCCATTGAGGAAGTGCCCGAACGGTTCCACAGCCGTCTTAACGCCAAAGGGAAAACTTATTGCTACCGGGTGGTAAATTCCGGTATTCCCCATGTATTTGACAGACGGTATGTGCATATTCTGGAAGAGAAGCCGGATATAAGGGCTATGGAAAAGGCCGTTCCATTTCTGCTTGGCACCCATGACTTTAAAGCCTTTACTTCTGCCAGAAAGGGTAAAAAGTCTACCATCCGGACAATTGATGAAATCCGGATAGAGAGGACGGCGAGCATGTCCATGCAGTTACAGGGCGTGCAGGATGAAATACGTTTCTGGTACAGTGGAAACGGTTTTTTGTACCATATGGTCAGAATTATGACGGGAACACTTTTAGAAGTGGGGCTACACAAGAGAAAACCTGAGGATATCGCGGAAATTCTGGAATCGGGACGGCGCGAAAACGCCGGAGAGCTGGTTCCCGCGAAAGGACTTACATTAATGGAGGTTCGTTATAAGTGAATATCAGACAGTTTCTGAGGAAACATGTCAGGCTGCTCTTTTTTCTTTATTTGCTGGTATTGATTAAGGTGATTATTTTTAAATACCCTCTGGAACAGCTTCAGGCCATTGCGGCTACCTGGAGAAAGGAAGTGATTCTGGAGGGGCTTGATACGGCTAACTTTACGTTGTTTAAAACCATACGTATGTATATAGATTATTCTTATAAGCTTAACAGTTTTGAAAATCTGGTGGGAAACATTGTTGCCTTTGTTCCCTTTGGTTTTCTTCTGCCTTACGTTATCAAGAGGGAGAAATGCTTCTTTATCATGCTGTTCCAGTCCTTTTTTCTGGTGGTAGGCATAGAGGTTTTTCAGCTTTTCAGCGCTTTTGGCGCCTTTGATGTGGACGATATTCTGCTCAACTGCTTCGGGGCGGTGCTGGGCTATCTGGCTTATAAGGCATATGAAGCTTTAAATAAGCGGTTTGAAAGTAAACAGAAAAAGAAAAGGAGTTAATGACATGTCGGATTTTTTAAAAGGATTGAAAGCAAATTATACGGTTTCTGCCGGGTTATGCACTTTGCTCGGTCTGGTGCTTCTAATATGGCCGGGTACAACCATGCGGATTGTCTGCACGCTGTTAGGGGGGATGCTGCTCATTTACGGATTGGCGCAGATTGTTATATATTTAATCAATAAGGAAAGAACCATGATTTCCCAGGGAATGATGGTCTTTGGCATTGTTCTTGCGGTAATCGGCGTGTGGATTTTAATGCAGCCCGATATGATTATCATGGCGGTTCCGGTGATTGTGGGCGTTCTGATAGTCATACACGGGGTACATAACGTGGTGCAGGCGGTTGCGCTTAAGAGGGACGATTATGACAGGTGGTGGCTGGCGCTTGTGTTTGCGGCGCTTACGGTGATTCTCGGAGGGATTCTCGTCTATAATCCCTTTGAGGTGGCGGAAACCGTGGTGAGGTTTATCGGGCTGTTCCTGATTTATGACGGCGTTTCCGATATCTGGATTCTCTCGAGGGTGTTTAAGGTGAAGCGGGAGAAGGAAAAGATTATTGATGTGGATTACGTGGATGTGGATGAATGATTCGATGGTTTTATATCCGGACAGGGATGAGGAAGCCGGCTGGTAAAATATGAAAAATATCTCATTAAAAGTGCGTCTGATATCAACATTTCTTGTGTTGCTTATTATATCTACAGGCGCGCTTTTGCTTACTACGCAAATAGAATATTCCAGACAGATGATTGACGAATTGTACGACGCGGAGTTTAACAGCCTGAAGGCGAGAAGTCTGGTGCTGGACGAGGGAATCCGTTTGTATGACGAGCTTTCTGTCCAGCTCTTTTCCGATAAGGATATCAGTAACGCGGGTGCTCCTCTGGTGACAATATCATATTGCAGATACGGTTCTGGTATCACGAAATGAAAAATATGTATTACTCACAGGAGGCCGCACTCACATATGGCATATACATATGTATCTTTCCAAATTGGCCGGTCAGTTTCATCTTTCCAGAAATATACGTTTTTTCTAAAATGAGCTTCACGCTGAAATCCTAACGTTTCAAGTAATTTCCACGAACTCTTATTATTGGGGTCACATTCTGCATATATCCGGTGTATGCCATTTAAAAATGCCTGCTGAATCAGAACCTTGCAGCTTTCGGCAGCATAACCATATCCCCAATAATTTCGATTAAATACATATCCTATTTCCAGCGCTTCAAAGTCGCGCTTACCCATATATACATTCCCAATCATTTTATGGGAATTCTTCAATTCAACAGCAATCATTTCATCTGTGCTAATGCGCCATTCAAGATTTTCTTTTGTTTCATCGAAAGTCTGCGGCTTATATGGTTCGTATTTCACAACCTCTTTATCTGATAAATATTCAAATAAATCCTGAACATCTTCCTTTTTATATCTTCTTAAAATCAACCTTTCTGTTTCGGCTATAATTATTTTGTTCTCCATGCCACACACCTCATAAACAATAATCCCAGGCTTCAAAATTGATACAAAAATCAGCAAGCTCTGCAGACACAGTTAAAAATAAAATACGTTCAACGTGATTCTATCATATAGTCCTGTATCGCGCAATACAGCCCAGGCGCAGGAAGGGCAGGTCTTCGTTGGAAGTTGGAATAATTTTTTCTATAAGGTGGTTATGGTCGCGCTCATCTTTTTGCTAGCCCAGCAATATAAAGCAGTGATGTTGTCGTTATTCGGTAATTGGTGTTCAGACAAAACGGGAATAGCTATTTCTTTTCTGTAATCTTTATGGAATATGCAATGGTACTGATTAAGGCGCACAATATGAGAATATGCAATATAGTATGATATACATCGGGTATATATTTACCATCTATTTGTAACCACTGTATTGTACCTGAAAAATACTCAATTTTTCTTTCTAATATACCCATAAATCCATCATTAAAAATAGTATACCATTCATGGCAGAAAAACTGTATCATAAACCACATCGAAAGCCAAACAATTACAAACCATTTACCAATTTGTTCTTTAACAATGAATAATATCACAACTATTAAATAAATTAGAAAAAATATACCATCATCTTTATATGACCTCGAAACTAAACATTTATTTCCAAAACATA
>CAJTMZ010000093.1:0-1154 GCA_910577445.1 uncultured Lachnospiraceae bacterium
ACAATTTAATCTTGTGGCATTTAGCATTCATACTTATACAATTCCTTTCTCCCCAAATTTTTTTGATACATAATTAGCGGTCAAAAGCAATATACAATTTGTAACACCTGTAAAAAGCCCCATTGCAGTAGTTAGCCCAAAGTTGGGAATTACATTAAATGTCTCACGATATATATAAGTGTCAAGGATATCCGCAACCGAATAGACCGAGGGATTGTAAAGATTAAAAATCTGCATAAATCCGGCTGACATCATATGTCCAACTTGTAGGATAAGCATCGTTATAACTACGGATTTCAACCCCGGCCATGTGATATAGCGTATTTTATTCCATCTATTTGCGCCATCGATTATGGCCGCCTCGTATAAACTTGGATCAATATTTGCAATAGTTGCTATATAAATGATTGTTCCCCATCCGGCTTCTTTCCACACCTCTGAGTACACCAAAAGGAAACGAAAGGTTTCTTTATTTGTCAGGAAATTAACTCTCTGAAGTCCCAATAGTTCAAATAAATTATTTACTGCTCCTGAATTAGCCAAAAGATTAAACATAATGCTGGAAAGGATAACCCACGATAAAAAATGAGGGAAAGTAAAAATAACCTGGAATATCTTTTTCAGCTTCACAAATATAATCTCATTTAGAAGGATTGCAAGGATAACAGATACAGGGAATCCCAGTATCAACTTCATAAAAGAGATAATCAGAGTGTTACTCAGAGCTTGCCAGAACTCCTTTCTTTTGAACAGATATTCGAAGTTTTCAAACCCAATCCATGGGCTTCCTGTGATACCACCCTGCAGATTATATTTCTTAAATGCAAGTTGAATTCCGTACATGGGAGCATATTTAAATACTATATAATACAAGAGAACCGGAATAAGAAGCAGATAGATATAACGGTAATATACAATATGCTTCCATATACTCCTTTGTTTATATTTCTTCATTGATTGAACCTCCACTTTTTGTCTTCTGCTATCTTTATTATAATTTAATATATAGCAGACACCGTTCTGGTAGCATGGACGTTTTTATATAGAATATGTAATTTTT
Organism: uncultured Lachnospiraceae bacterium; assembly: GCA_910577445.1. Taxonomy (GTDB): domain Bacteria; phylum Bacillota; class Clostridia; order Lachnospirales; family Lachnospiraceae; genus Suilimivivens. The sequence goes on from CAJTMZ010000093.1 coordinate 1,061, forward strand.
TATACTAAATTGTAAGAATTAACATAAAATTAAAAATAACATACGAAAACCCGGCATTTCTGCCGGGCTAATTATAAAAATAAGCTGTTAGTCA
>CAJTMZ010000093.1:1169-16072 GCA_910577445.1 uncultured Lachnospiraceae bacterium
AGAGAATGGGGTGATAAATTATTTTTGACTAAATTAACAGTAATCCTGCTGTCTTTATATCCCGGCAGGAAGGAGTACGCCTAATCCCACTCACTGTTAAGAGCGATGATACGCTCTGCTGTAACCTTTCTGCTGTGCACTTATATGCAGCGCTGAACAGCACATTATACCTGTTTAGATATTTTGTGGCAACCCCACGGTAAAATTCATACTGCCTTTTTATAAATGAATGGAATGAATTTACCGTATTAAGGTTATAAAAGCCACTTCCTGTTTCTTTTGTGACATCTTTTACAATACATCCCATTGTTGCTTCAAAGACCTCGCGCGTCTGGTGGGAATTGGCCATCAGGGTATTTGTTGTGGAGACAAAAGTTTTTCCACAATCTTTACAGCGGTATTCCTGCTTGCCGCATTTATGGCCATTGCGGACTACCGCTTTACTATGACAATATGGACAGCCTGGCTTTTCGTCATTAGCATGGCTTTTGTACAGTCTGCAGGCTGTCCCATATAAGAAATCGGCTTCTTCTTCCGGAAGTTTTGCTATAATGTTTGCCAGTTTCATTCGTTTTTCTGCTGTCATAAAAGGTCATCTCCTGGTTTTAGATGTCCTTATGGTAGCATTTTATAAGTCCCTTAAAACGGACTTATAGAGCTTATCACCCTATTTTCTGACTAACACCAAAAATAATATCTGAATATTGTCGATTTCCAGACAGACATTGTAAACTATAAATTAATTCAAAGTTTATGATAATAATGGTTGAATCACTTTTATTCCTGTTTCACCATGATTCAAGAATATAAAAATACCATATTCATCACCATATTGACACCTTATCCGCCCGTTAACATTTAATAATCCTATCGACTCCGTCTCCTTGCCGGTCTGTAAAAATTCACATTGAACACTCAACCGTCTGTTTAATGATTCAACCGTTTCTTGCATCATTCTTCCGCCGGTATCTCTGACCTCAAATATTAATTTGTTATCTTTTATATATGCGCAGACCGTTATTGTCAACTCATCTACAGCACAATGCTCTATCTCTGCCTTTGGCTTTAGACCATGCTCTATTGCGTTTTCTATCAACGGCTGTAACACCATTTTCATTGTATGATATTTTTCAACTTCACTGTTAAATCTAAAAATATAATTAAACTCAAAACGTACCTTGCATATCCGCAAATACTCTTCAATTAATTTTTTTTCTTCTTCTACTGTTACAATCTGTCGAATATTTGTTGAATATCTGAGTATTTTGGCTATACCGGAAACTGTATCTGCTATCTCTGGAATTTTATTTTCCAGCGCCATACTGCGGATGCATTGCAATGTATTATACAGGAAATGCGGATTAATCTGTAATTGCAGAGCATAAGCCTGTGTTTCTTTATTACAAAGTTCTGCCTCATACAAGCGAGCCTGCGTAGAAACAATCTGCTGCATTCGTTCTTTATTTTTGTCTATCATAGTATTAATTTCTTTTGCAATGAGATTTATTTCATTGTCTTTACTTAAGGTAACCTTTTTACTCCTTGTGTAAATCCTCACCTCAGAGAGTTGTTCAACAAGCTGGCCTATTGGAGAAATGATTTCCGTATGCAGAATATAAGTATAGACAATAGAATCTACCGCAAATACAATAAAAATCGCAAATATCCATGTTATAAAAAAACGTGTCTGCGTTCTATTTATGGATTTTGGAATATATATCATCAATTTTAAATTGTAGGTATCAATAGCAGCATTAACGCTATAATATAATTTGTCAATATCCGAAGACAGCCCATCACCAATATCGCCTATATAATGACAGTTCTCATTTGCATCTCTAAGCTCTATAATAATTCCGTCATAATAAGATGTCTTTTCCAATATTCGTTCTATCTGTCTCATATCAATCTGAAAAGCTACCGTTCCCTTTTTATGGTACATAACATCATATTCATTGTTACGATCATAAAAAGGCATTGTCAGCAACATGTAATTGAGTGCGCCATCATCAATAAAAGACAAGTTATAAATGACATCTTTTGCCTGAAGCAATTCATTTTCTTCCTTTAATATATTCGGAATATCTTTCCCTGAATTGCTTTTCAATTCATATATTTCGTCCCCATCATATAGAATGATATTGTATATATTAGGGTTACATCCCTCGATTATAGTCAACATAGAATCAAGTTTATTTTTCATTTGAAATTTTTTCATTATATTTTTTGTTGAGACATAGGTAGCGATGGTACTGTCGAATGCTATTGCCCGTACAACATGCTTTATACTGTCAAGTTCTGATTCTATCAGATTTTCTACATTTGCAAGAATCAGATTTCCTGTCGCCATAAGCTGTTGTTTCTGATTCTGATAAATTGCAATTCCAAAATAAATCTGTACAAAAATAGTGATAGTGAATGAAAAGAAAACTACTTTATATATTTTGGAGAATAATTTTCCTTTGCTATAAATCTTTTGCTTATTCCTGGACATTTTCTTCACATTCTCCGTTTCGATATTGAGATGGCGTCAATTGTACATACTGCTTGAACTTTTTGGCAAAATAGAAATAATCATCAAACCCGCATTTGATCGCAATATTTTGAACTGGCAGAGAAGTCATACGTAGTAATTGCTTTGCATGTTCCATGCGCCGTTCCAGAATATAAGTTCCTAATGGCTTGTCAAAATATTTTTTAAAAAGTTTACAACAATAAGAGGCGCTGATGTGATATTCACTGCATAATTGATTCAGCGAAATTTTTGAAGCAAGATTAATATCAATATAATCTATCATTTCACTCATAACATCATTTGACATGACTACTGTTTCCTTTACATAAGTTCTTTCTGAATCCAGCTTTCGCTTCAGATTAAGAAGAACCTGATTCGCCTCACGACTGTCTAATGGCTTAAGGCAGTAATCACAAACCCCATATCGAATTGCTTCTTTGGCATACTGAAAATCATCATAAGAACTAACAATAACATATTTTCCCTCATAACCTTCCTCCATAGACTGACGTATCAAATCTAAACCATTCATAACAGGCATTTTAATATCTGAAAATATAACATCCGGCTTATATGTCAGTATGCTTTCCAAAGCCCTGACCGGACTTAAAAATGATTCCTTAAGGCAGAATCCATATTTCTCCCATTCCATCGTTTCCTTCAGATCAACCAACCCATATTTATCATCATCCACAATAAACACTGTATACATAACGTGAACCTCCTCTTTGCTCACAATAAACCAGCGTTCCCAAAAGTTTTTAGTCTACATTTTATGTCCACTTAACGTTTAATAGTCACTGGGCATTGGCTTTAAAACTTTATATACGGATACGGAGATACGGAAAACGAACTTGCATAACCGGGTGCGATATGCTATATTCCAATAAAAACAGGGAAAGCCCGAGAAACGGCCTACCCTCAATGATTAAGCTAGACCTTTTATAGTTCAGCCGTCACTATTGTAAATAGTTGCGGCTATTTCTTTCCCCGGCAAATCCGATATAGCAGGTAAGCCGCCTTTAGTTCTCTGGTTTCCCACGTATTTATTCTATCATGCACTTTTCATACAGGCAATCACTTTTAAAATGCCCTGGAAACCTTTTTAAATTCGCAAGAATAAAGCGCAATCTTATGCTTTTTAACAACTCGTTAAAATTCTTCCACTGAAATCTCCTTATAGAAGTATACTCCCTGTGCAAAATCACATACTCAAAAATCCCGGAATCCAGTTCATCAACATCATCTGAATATACATTTCCTTCAATAGTTTTAAAAACAAGAGATATCGTCCCTATCATACCTGAACGGTTAATAATAGTGTATTAGCTTTACATTTTATTAATGGTGAAAAAGACCCTCACTACACCCGCTTTATATATTTCTTACTTCCTGAAGAAAAATCGTGTGGAATATTACGACCGCATGACTGAAGTAATAACAAAAGGAAATTACGGGCAATGGGTCAGGTTCTTCCTGCAAGCCATCATGGAATCTTCAGAAGATGCTATTACAACAATTGATGAACTGATTGTTCTTCACGACGCAAATGTGGCCATATTTTCCAGGCTGGGCCGTGCAACACAAAATGCAATGCTTGTTTTTAACTACTTAGAGCCCAATCCTATTATAGAGATTTGAAAAACGGCTGAGGCTTTAGGCATTACCTTTAATACCGCATCCAGCGCAGTCAATCGTTTAGTCAATGCCGGCATTCTGGTACAAACATCTGATACCAGCAGGAATCATACTTTTGCCTATGAAGCATATCTGGATATTCTGCGCAAAAGAACTTGAAATTATTGCTAAAAAATATTTTATTTTAACACAGTCAAAAAGATGCAAGGTTCGAACTCTTCGCTGAACCTTGCATCTTAAAATTATAATGGTCTATAAGTTTTTACCCCAAAATCCTTTACGCCAGCTTCAAAATCATTCCAAGCACGCGTTTTGCAGCAAGCTGCAGTTCCGCCTTACAAAGCGCGTAAGGATGCTGTGCATCTTCAAGCGCATTTAAGATATCCTTCTTGTCGGAAGGAATACCCGGCATGGTGATATCGTTGCCTGCTTTTACGTTACCTGCCGCGGAAGCGCTGGGCCATTTTTCCCCCTTAGCGCCCATGCCGCCTGTTACCAGCCAGTCGGTCATAACAACACCCTGAAATCCCCATTCGTCGCGCAGCGTGTAGGTCTGAATATCCTTAGAGTTGCAGGCATGCTCGCCGTTTATCAGGTTGTAGGAGGTCATAATGAAATGCGGCTGGGATTTCTTGATACAGATTTCAAATCCTTTCAGGTAAATCTCGCGCAGCGCTCTCTCGCCTACATTGCTGTTGGAGAAATAACGGTTGGTCTCCTGATTGTTGCAGGCATAGTGCTTGATGGTGGTCGCGCATCCTTCATGCTTCTGTACGCCGTCCGTGATATCCGCCGCTATGCATCCGCTGAGCACCGGGTCTTCCGAATAGTACTCGAAATTACGCCCGCAGAGAGGGGAACGGTAGATATTCATGGCGGGAGCCAGCCAAAGGTGGGTTCCGAACATTTCCATTTCTTCTCCCACCAAATCGCCGCACCCTCTTACCAGCTCATCGTTCCAGGTCTGTGCAAGTCCTGTTCCGATGGGAATCGCCACACAGTACTGATAATAGGTAGGAGCCGCTTTCATCTCCTCGCTCTGGCCTGCTGCCGCTTCCGCCATCGCCTGAAGTTCTTCCGGCGTCAGCATAGCCGCCGTATCGCCGGCAAGGCTTGAGGATGTGGATTTCGCTTCTCCGTTTACATATTTGTAGGTGGGCGACAGACGAAGTCCTGCAGGTCCGTCGGCCATTACCAGCGCGGGCGTTCCCAAATCCTTAAGCTGCCTTGTGGTTTCTCCGGCCGCGCCCGCCACGCCGCTGGATGCGTTGCCGATAACCTCCATCATATCTTCCGCTTCCTTGTAAGCGCCGATACACAGATAAGCTGCCTGCTCGTTTGTCAGTCCGGCCACAAACTCGTCTAAGGACTTGCTTCCGCTTACCACCTCGTCCCATTTTACCGAAGGCCCTGCCGGAATCTCCGCCGGTACTTCCTGATAGGACACTTCTTTCATGGCAAGGTCGGCCGCCTTAATCTCTGCCCTTTTCGCATTTTCTTTTTCACTGTCCTCGCCGTCGTAGGTAAAAGGCGTTTTCTCCGGCTTCAAATCCTCAAAACCGCTGTCTCCGCAGATATTTTTATCCTTCTCGATTACCTTTGTCTCGTCTAAAACCACCGCTCCCGCAATATGGGTATTTCTGGAGCAGTTGCCCACACGCACATAGTAGGTTCCCTTTTCCATCACATAGGAGGCGCATTTTACACAGTAAGACGCCATGCTTTCCGTCTCAAAGGTAACCGTCACTTCTTCGCTCTCGCCGGGAGCAAGTTCTTTGGTTTTTGCGTAGCCGGCCAGCTCCTGATAAGGCTTATCAAGATTTCCCTCGGGTGCGGAATAGTATACCTGGACAACTTCCTTGCCCGGCCTTGTTCCGGTATTTTTAACCAAAGCCTTTACCGTTACCTTTTCCGCGTCCGCCGTCATTTCCCCGGGCTCTACCGTAAAGGTGGTGTAGCCGATGCCGTATCCGAAAGGATAGGTGGGCACATAGCCAATGGTGTCAAAGTAGCGGTATCCAACATAAATGCCTTCTTTATAGTATGTATCGTTGGGGTCTGCGAACCCTTCCGTGGAAGCGTAATCCTCAATCGGCGCCCATGTCATGGTAAGCTTGCCTGAAGGGTATGCTTTTCCCAGAACCACATCCGCCAAAGCGTCTCCCGTTGCCATTCCAAGCTGCCCCATAAGTAAAATAGCCGGAACCTCCTCCACGGGCTTTAAATCAATCATTCCACCCACGTTCAGAACCAGAACAAACTTTTCATATTTTTTATTTAATGCAAGGATATCTCTGATTTCCGTCTCCGTTAAATTGATATCTCCTGCCTCGGGCTTGCGGTCCGCGCCTTCGCCTGAGTTTCTTGCCAGCACATAAACCGCCGTATCGCCTTCTCCGTCTAAGGGAAGCTCATATTCCGGCTCCGGGCATACCCGTCCCATGGCAAACAGCATCATCTGCATTCCCTTTGCACCGGCCGCCTCGGCCTCCTTGCGAATCGCGCCGAAAAACGCCGCCTTCGCGTCCGTCACAATTTTGTCGTAGCCGTCGAGCCAGGCCTTTGTGGTAACCTCAAATCCCGCATTCTCAAGCCCTTCCTCCACATTTACAAAGTGGCGCACGTTAACGTCTCCCGAGCCGGTTCCTCCTTTGATGGTTCTCCTTGCTCCGCTTCCGTAAAGAGCTATCTTTCCTGTTCCCGAAAGAGGCAGTACGCCGTCGTTTTTCAGCAGTACCATACACTCGGGCGCAACCTTCCTGACGGCGGCAATATGCTCCGTTTCAAATGTCTGTACATCCGGTGAATCAATTCTAACTGGGTGCATTGTAAATCTCTCCTTTCTTCCACTGCGTTTTCGTGCAACTTGTACAGTTTTCCACGTAGGTGCAGTACTTATTATAGATATTATGATTATAACATCAGAATACAGGATTTACCAGAAGAGATTTCTTAAAGGAGCGAGTTTTTTGCCTTCTGATACCCCTCTACCGTCGTTCCAAGGCCTTCGCATGCTTTCTTTAGCGTAACCTGAAAAAATCTCATGGCATTTTCAACGTCTTGCACCAACTGCCCGGCTTTTCCTTTTTCCTCTCCCTGTCTCACATACTGGTCAAACAATTCGCACACGGTAATCTCACCCTACTCTCTGATTTTCTCTGTTAGTGCAATTCATTACAATACTTTTATACTGCTCGTGTCATACACAAAGTTGTCCTCATCATTGACCGAATCTCCGCTCCCCATATCTTTAGAATTTGCCTGTGAAATAACGCTCCCTGTATTTGCATTTATAAATGTCACAGAAATATTATCAACAGCATTTCCGCTAAACGCGTTATACATGCCGCCGTATAAATAGAATACCAGTGTTGAAAGAGATTCTGCCAGATTCAATTCTTCTGATGTGGTTGTCACCGTAAATTCCGTGAAATCATTATTAGTACTTATATTTGTAAGATTTGGATATTCCTCCGAGCCAATCATTTCCTGCAACGCAGAATTAATGCTGTTTCTTGTTTCTTCTATGATTTCCTCGTGCTGTTTCTTAGTCATTTTATAAGTCACACTTCCATCCGGATTTAATGTGATTGACTTATATCCCATTTCGTCTGAAATGTTATCCCATTCAGCTTGTGTATGCGATTCTGTAAAATCTGCCGGTATTGTAAGTTCTACACTAAAAATATTTTTCTCCAGCTCAAAACTGCCACCGGATTCATTATCATTACTCTCTGCATTTGTTGAGACAGTTTTTGTGGCGGAACCTCGTTTATTTTTGAAAATTGCATCTGGATTGTCTTTGTAAAAATTAATTGCCAGTGCCAATGTTATGAGCACGCCAACCGCGGAACAAACTATACCGCATACCGATGGCCATTTATAATACGTCTCTCCCTTATACAGGGATATGACTCCTAATATTAATGATATCAGACATAAAAATGAACCTATATAAATAAATGACAGATACATTCCTACTGCGCCTAATATAAGAGATACAACACCAAGTATACTAATCTTCATATGTCATCCCCTTATCTCACCGATTTTTTTATTTTCTTTATTGCAGATGACACTTGAATAAATGCTATGCCGGATAACAACGCTGTTATTGCTCCGACAAGACAGGCAATCCCTATATCGCCGAACATCATCATTCCCATAAAAATGCCCAAAATCCCCACCACAATAAGTATAATCCCGATTATCTTCACCGTAATATCCTCCTTTATTATAATTTTTGCCTGTACCGGATTTGAATCAGATGTGCTCGCATTACTTTTCTGTGTGGACTGCTGTTGTCTTATCTGTGATTGTTCCCGGTTCTGCTGCTCCTTTTTTGGTGTTTGCAGTTGCTGTAATCTCTGCTTTCTCGCCGCCTCTGAATTATCAATGCCGCCCTCGTCCACCGTGGCACATCCGCACACCGGGCATATGTCACGCTGACCTAAAAACTCTCTCCCGCATTTTGGGCATATGATTGCCATTTTGCATCCCTCCCCGCTTTTGTAATATATATTATGTTACCACAAAAAAGAATTGTTTTCGACATAATTATGCTATAATTCAACCGGCGCTGCGCCGGAAAAGTATCCACGTGCTTATGAAATAGCAAATCAGAAGCAAGAGAAGAATACCCGCCGTGACGCCCGCCTGCTGCAGTAAGGAGGCAAGTCCGATGTAGGCCGCAATTTCCGCCGATATGGTCCTGAAAAAATAAGTGATGACAACGCCGGAAACCCCTATGGCAAGGGTGACGGGCAGCCCGAACCAGACGCCTAGCTGCTTCAGCATAAGCCTTTCTATCCGACTTTCCTCCACTCCCAGTTTTCTGAGCACGGAAAAACGGTATCTGTAATGGCCCGCGTCCAGAAGCTGCTGTAAGGAAAGCACTGTAAGGCAGATAACCATCAGTACGACGGCTCCGTAAATCATAGCGGCCTGTAAGACAAAGTTGTTTGCTTTCGCATCGTTTATCTGCAGCGTGCTTAAGCGGATTGTGTAGCTAACGCCGGTATCCGTCTCCTCCGGATAGGCCGCTTCAAATTCCTCCGCCAGCCTGCGGGCGTTTTCAAAAGAAATCCTCCCGGCCGTCACGATATAGCGGTTTTGCATCACCGGCAGCAGTTTCTCACAGACAGCGTCCGGAAAAACAAGCACGACGTTCGTGTAGCTATTGTAAATAGTCTGTCCCAGGTTGTCCTGATGCCAGGGCTGATTTGAAAGCGACAGACTTCCCCCGTCGGTTGCGACGGTCTGATGGGATTTTAAGAAATCATCCCGTTCCCCGTCAGTGGCGACGGCCCGCCACTGTGTCGTGAACTCATTTTCTCCAAGCGAAACCGCCTCCACTCCCAGCATTGACCTTATGGCGTTATAGTCGCTCAGTGAAATTGCCGCTGCGGGAAAATCATATTTCATCCGTTTGTGGAAATCGGACTTTTCCGGCAGATACAGATGAAAAGTACAGTCGTTTTCCGTTTCAATGCCCTGCCCAGCCAAAAATCTGCTTACCACATCGTACCCCTCCCCAGGCAGGTTTTCCTCCTCGTAGACATTGTTGTACCTCGAAAAAATCTGCACGTCGTACATGGAGCGCGAATCCAGATAGCCAAAGGCCCAGCTTACCAGTACGGGCGCGGCGATGAAAAGAAAAACCGCAAGCGTCAGGGTGATGCTGATAAGACTCATCATCTGTCCGGTTGTGTTTAGCTTAGACGCCATCTGTCCGAAAAAGAAAAGATTCTCATTATGATATTTATGCCGGAGCGATTTTTCTTTAAAGGCAAGAAGGAAGCTGCCTGCAAGATACGTGACGGAGCAGATGAAAAAAATCAGGCTGATTACAACAAAAAGCAGATACTGGTTGAGCATCCCGTCTCCCAGCGGTAAATAGTATTTTTTTATCAGCACAGGCACCCTCGCCGCCAGAAAAGCGTTCAAAACCGAACACACGGACAGGCCCGAAACCAATTTGCGAAATCCCCCTTTCCTTTTAAAGGCCAGCCACAGAAAAGACCCGATAAGGCCCGCCGCCGGAAGCAGGATATTTCCGAAGAACATTGCCTGAACGGGAAGGGCAAACCGGGCGTCATAGTAAAACCAGACTTTCCGTATGCCCACAATCAGCATCAACAGCAGAAATACTTCAAAGAAAATTACCATGGCATACATCCAGCGGCTTTTTTCAGGTTCCGGCTCGTTTTCTCTGTCCGCCAGAAGCATATCGATAATTTTCGTTTTCCGGACGCTGCGGATATTAAACAGCCCCACGATAAAAGAGCTGAAAATAAAAAAGATGGCGGTAAGAAGCACTGTGTCGGGAAACAGCGTCCAGGTAAGCCGGTAAGTTTTTCCGTAAGAGGTAAGCAGCATTGCCGTAATAAACTGGGAGCAGAGCACGCCGAAAAAAATCCCGGTTACAAGAGAGATGATTCCCATCACAAACGTTTCCGCAAAGAAAAGGCGACCAATGGTCTTTTGCTCCATTCCCATAACCGCCAAAACCGCAAATTCCTTCTGTCTGCTTTGAAGCATATAATTGTTCGCGAATCGAATCAAAAACAGCACAAGCAGGGTGATGGCGCAAATCGCCGTTTTCATGCCGTCACCTAGCAGCGCAAAATCATATTCGCTTCCCATATCCGGTTGATAATAGCTGCTGGAAACAGACAAAAACGAATAAAACAGGGTCACGCATATGGTCAGAGTCACAATATAAATCAGATAATCTTTTATGGAACGTTCCGCGTTTTTGAAAACAAGCTTAGCATACATGGCTCCGTCCACCTCCCATCACCGTAAGGACATTCAAAATCTTCTGAAAAAAGTCCGTTCTGCTGTCGGCGCCTTTGTTCAGCATTGTAAGAATTTCCCCGTCCTGCAGAAACAGGATGCGGCCCGCATAGCTGGCTGTAAACGCGTCGTGGGTTACCATTAAAATCGTCGCTCCTAACTTTTCGTTGATGCTCTGGATGGTGGACAGCAGCATCTGCGACGAATGGCTGTCCAGACTGCCTGTGGGCTCGTCGGCAAGAAGCAGCTTCGGATTGTTGATAATGGCCCTTGCGCAGGCGCAGCGCTGTTTTTGCCCTCCGGAAACCTGATAGGGATATTTGTCCAGAATATCGCTGATATTCAGTTTCCCTGCTATATCAAAAATGCGGGGCTCCACTTCCCCCGCCGGCACTTTGTTGATGGTAAGGGCCAGGGCAATGTTTTCGGAAATCGTCAGCGTATCCAGCAGATTGAAGTCCTGGAAGATAAACCCCAGATTTTCCCTGCGGAACCTGGCAAGGGACTTTGGTTTTATCTCCGTCACATCCTTTCCCTCTAAATAAATGTGTCCCGCGCTTACCGTATCAATAGTGGAAATGCAGTGAAGCAGCGTGGTCTTTCCCGAGCCTGACGTCCCCATAATGCCGAGAAACTCGCCTTTTTCCACGGAAAAGCTGATATCCTTAATGGCTTTTGTTACGGCTTCCCCGTTGCCGTAATATTTCTGGATATGCTCCAGTTCTAAAATCGCACTCATCGTCTTCCCTCCTGAAATCTTTTGTACCTTTATTGTAACCGCTGCGGGGAACTATCCGTATCGTTTTTCCTTACACAGTTCTTACAAAAACGTAAGAAGTGCAGAGCCACTCAGCCCTGCACTCCCGTCACAAAATCGTTTACAGGGAAGGAAAGCATTAACTCCATTCCCGTTCCCTCTCCCTCCGAACCGGCCCACAGTCCGATACCCAGCCTGTCGCAAAGACGCCTGCAAAGATACAGTCCGATACCCGTGGAATTTGAAACGGCTCTCCCGTTCTGCCCGGTAAAGCCCTTATCAAAAATGCGGGGTAAGTCGCTTTGGGAAATTCCCATCCCGTTATCCTTTACGGACAAAAGTACCCGGTTGTCTTTTCTGGCGGCAAAAAAGCGCAGCGCGGGCTGACCGCTCCTGTATTTGACGGCGTTGCCGATAATCTGGTTCAGGATAAAGCGCACCCACTTTTCATCCGTATAAACGCTCTCTTTTGTCCCCTCCACGGTTACCGCGACTTGGTTGCGGCGGAGAAGATACTTATTGTCCGCGATTGCCCCATGCACAATCTCTTCCAGCCTGATTTCCCGGATAAAATAGTCTTTTTCCGTCTGTCCGCTGCGGGCATAGTAAAGCGCCTGCCAGGTAAAACGGCTGATATTCTCCAGTTCCGCCAGCATATCCCGGGTTAACTCACAGCGGTTATTTTCGCAGAGCAGCTTCATGGCCGTTATGGGCGTTTTGATTTCATGGAGCCATTGTTCAATGTATTCCTGATATTCTTTTTTCTCCCTCTCTATCCCGCCTGTTTTTTCCAGCATGGACTTTTCGGCCATTTTCAGAAGCTGATAATAAACCTGCTCCTCCGCCCTCTCCGGTTCTTCCATGATTTCGGGAAGCAGATACCGCTCCTTAAGCCCTTCTGCCATGGAAAGGAGTCTATTAAGATGCTTTTTCCTTTTAAAGTAAACCGTCCCCTTATATAAAATGAAAACAAGCAGCCATACCCATAAAATGAGAAGAATACTCTGGATGCTGTTGCCGCAGGCCATCAAAAACAGAGCCAGCCCCAGCATTCCGAAAAGATTGATTAAGAGTACCGGAAGCTGGTTTTTCAGATACTGCCTTCCGCTCATAATGTGTACCCCTGCCTGTGCTTCGTCTTGATAAAATCCGTAAGGCCAATCCCCGCCAGCTTTTCGCGAATCCTGGCAACGTTGACGCTGAGGGCGTTATCATCCACATAGAGCTGATTATCCCACAGAAAGTCCACAATATCATTCCGGGAACAGATTTTTCCGGCGTTTTTAAAAAGGTAATAGAGAATTTTCACCTCATTTTTTGTTAATTCAGCCTTTTGCCCCTCATTCTCAATCAGGCTGCTTTCCAGATGCAGGACCGCTCCTTTCCAGGTGAAAACCTCCCCCTGTCCGGAGGCGTACGCACGCTTTAAAAGAGAGGCTATTTTCGCCAGAAGAATCGCCGTATTATAGGGCTTTGTAATAAAAGCGTCCCCGCCCAGCATGATGCTGCACAGTTCGTCCATGTCCGTATTGCTGCCCGTCACAAAAATAATGGGCATATCCGAAAAAATCCGGATTTGCGAGCAGATTTCAAACCCGCTGTTCCCCGGCAGCTTAATATCCAAAAGAACCAGATGAGGGGCATACTCCTTTACGATTCTCACGGTATCCGTAAAATCCGTCACCGCCTCCGCTTCATACCCGTTACCGGTCAACAGGTTTTTTAATTGTGTCCGTATTGTGCAATCGTCTTCCACAATCAGTATTTTCCGCTTCATAAGCTCTTACTCTCTGTAAAACCGTGAAAGCACACGCACCAGATATTCTACATCCGCGCTTCCCGCCGTCTCTACCGCGGAATGCATGGCAAGCTGGGCGATGCCGATATCCACCGCCGGGATTGACACCTGTCCGGCGGAAATATTCCCTAAAGTGGAACCGCCCGGAATATCGGAACGGTTGCAGTAAACCTGACAGGGAACCTCAGCCTTGCGGCACAGCTCCTTCATTACCGCTTCCGAGTAAGCGTCCGTGGTGTATTTCTGTCCGCCGTGGTACTTAATCACAATTCCTTCATTCAAATAGGGCCTGCAGGTACTGTCCGCCTTTTCCGGGTGATTGGGGTGTACGCCGTGGGCGTTGTCCGCGGATATCATAAAGCTTCCCGCAAGGAGCTGCAGATAAGCGCCTCCGCTTTTTCCCATGGACTCCCCGATTCTTGTAAGGACGTTGTCCAGAAATGTGGAAGCGGCGCCCTGCTTCGTCTGGCTCCCCACTTCCTCATTGTCAAAAACGGCGCACACGGAAATCATATCCTTCGGCTCGGTCGCGGCGATGGCTTCCATAGAAGCAAACACACAGACAAGGTCGTCCAGCCGCGGGGCAATCATCAGCTCTTTCCGCGCTCCCGCCAGCCTTCCCTTATCCCTCACGTACAAAAACAAGTCGCTTCCCAGAATATCCTCCTTTGGTATCCCTGCGCTTTCCGCGATTTTCTCTGATAAGATTCCGTTTTCATTCTCCGTCTCTTCTTCCGCCCACGCGCCAAGCAGCGGCTGTAAATCCACCTGAGGATTATAGGAAAGGTTTTTATTCATTTCCCTGTCCATATGAATGGCCAGATTGGGAATCACCATCAAATCCTCGTCAATATTAACCGTCCGGCTTTTCAGCTTATCGTCCCTGCGGTAAACCACTCTTCCGGCCACCGAAAGGCATCTGTCAAGCCACGTGGCGTAAATCATGCCCCCGTAAGGCTCCACATTCAGCTTCACATAATGTTTTTCGACTCCCGTCTCGGCATTTGCCTTCAGCTTAAAAGCAGGGGAATCGCTGTGGGAAGCCGCTATATGAAAGCCTTTCGCCTCCCCTTTGGGAAGCCTGAAGGCAATCAGGGAAGAACCGTTTCTTTTCACATAATAGCTTTTCCCGGCTTTCAGCTCCCATTGTCTGTTTTCTTTTAATTGGAGAAATCCGTCCTCCTTAAGCCGCTTTTCCACATTCTCCACCACGTGGAAGCAGCTTACGCCTGCGTCTGTAAATTTCAGGCATTTCTTTGCTGTGTCTAATGATTCTTTTTTCATAATTCTCCTTGTGCGTCTTTTGCTTTTTGGGTGATGGGGGACGCCTGAGGGGAGTTGGGCAGCCTTCGTCGCCGCGCTCCCGCTCTATAAAAACGTAGCAGATGCTAAACTCG
>CAJTMZ010000094.1 GCA_910577445.1 uncultured Lachnospiraceae bacterium
AGCTTGCTGCGTTGCAAGTTTGATGCCCCGTCAGCTTGCTGCGGGGTTGTTGACTAATCCGGACGTTGAGCCGGCTTTCCCGGCCCGCCGCCCGGTTTTCTGCGCGCGCTTTAAAAGCCTGTCTTTTTCACCCGGACCTGCACATACAAAATAAGGTTGAGATGCAACCACCTCAACCTTTCCGTGCAAAACTTATTTGCTTTCTACACCGTACTTCTTATTGAACTTGTCAATACGTCCAGCCGTTCTGGCCGTCTTCTGCTGGCCTGTGTAGAATGGATGGCATTTAGAACAAACTTCAACGTGAATATCCTTTTTGGTTGAACCTGTTACAAACGTATTGCCACAGTTACATGTTACGGTTGCCTGATAGTACTCAGGATGAATTCCTTCTTTCATGCTCTCTCACCTCTCTATGGAAACTTTTGCAGTCCTTATTTTTTCATATTTTTGCCTGCGATGCATCACGCATACAGCTTTTTTATTGTAGCACAGCTTATACCACGATGCAAGCATTTTTTAAAACCATTTTATCTTTTTCACCATATTTACAAATTCATGGTTGTTTCTGGTCTTGGAAAACATATCCAGAATCTTGTCCACCGCTTCTTCGCTCTTAAGTCCGTTTAATGCCTTGCGCATGATATTGATTGCTTCCAGTTCCTCCTGCGTAAGCAGTAAATCCTCTCTTCTGGTTCCGGACTTTGGAATATCGATTGCCGGGAATACTCTTTTCTCGGACAGCTTACGGTCAAGCACAAGCTCCATATTTCCGGTGCCTTTAAATTCCTCGTAAACCACGTCGTCCATCTTGCTTCCCGTATCCACTAAAGCGGTTGCGAGAATGGTAAGGGAGCCGCCCTCTCTCATATTTCTGGCTGCGCCGAAGAACCGCTTGGGCATATGTAATGCCGCCGGGTCAAGACCGCCTGACAGAGTACGCCCGCTGGGGGGAACCGTCTGGTTGTAGGCTCTGGTAAGCCTTGTGATACTGTCTATCAGAATCATAACGTCCTTTTTATGCTCTACCAGACGCTTGCCTCTCTCGATAACCATCTCGGAAACACGCTTGTGGTGCTCGGGCAGTTCGTCAAAGGTGGAATAAATCACTTCCACGTTAGGCCCTTCAATGGCTTCCTTGATATCCGTAACTTCCTCGGGACGCTCGTCAATCAGAAGGATAATCAGATGCACCTCAGGGGCGTTGCGCTTTACGGATTTTGCAACGTCCTTAAGGAGCGTTGTCTTACCGGCCTTGGGCGGGGACACAATCATACCTCTCTGGCCTTTTCCCACAGGGCTGATTAAGTCCATAATCCGCATGGAAATACTGGCTCCGGGCATTTCAAGGTGCAGTCTTTCATTGGGGAAAATCGGCGTCATATCTTCAAAGCTGCATCTTCTGGCCGCCACATCCGGCGGATAACCGTTGATAGATTTCACATATAAAAGGGCGGCAAACTTTTCTCCCTGGGTTCTTACCCGGGTGTTGCCTTCCAGGATATCGCCTGTTTTCAGCCCGAATCTCCGTATCTGGCTGGGCGCTACATAAACGTCGTGGTCGCCGGGCAGATAATTTTCGCAGCGGATGAATCCGAAGCCGTCCGACATAACCTCCAAAATTCCGCTGGCCGCCACGCCGCTGTCAAGTTCCGCCGGGAACTTGTCCTCTTCGGACCTTGGCTCCTCCACCCGGCCCTCGGCACGCTCGGTCCGGTATTCCGTTTTTTCTGCCCGCGCCGGCGTTCTTCCCTCGGGCTTTTCGCTGCGGCTGCCTGCTCTGTCGATGCGCTCCGCCGGTCTGTTCCCGGCCTGCTCGGCGCGCTCCACAGCTCCTTGCTGGCCCGCGTTCTCTTTTCCGGCCGTTTTCTGCGCCGCCGCGCGGGGCTGAATGTTTTTGCCTTCCGCCTTATCCTTCTCGTCCTCCGCCAGCATCAGCTCAATCAGCTCCGCCTTTTTCATCGATGATGTGCCTTTCAGTCCCCTGGCTTTTGCAATTGCCTTTAAGTCCGCAAGCGCCAGAGACTCATACTTTTCTCTCATAAAATCCTCCATTCATTTATAGTCATAATGCAAGTTTTAAAAAATTCATATTAAAAGTTTTCTTTAGGGAATTTATTGCGACTTGTTATCTGATATGTCTACATGCCTATATCTGGCATTATACATCATTATGAAAGAAATGGAAAGCCCCTATTTTTAAAAAGGCGCAGGGCTTTCTTCCCTGCACCTTTCTGTTTCTCTTATTCTTTTCCGTCCCAGCAGTAGGTGCAGAGTTTGCACCTGTCAATCCCCACAGACTCTATCATATCGTCCAGTCTGTGATACCTCAGGGTCGTGAAATTCAGCCTTTCCCTGATGCGTTCCACCATATCCTGATACCCGGGGGTTTCCGGATTGGAATAATCGGTTAAATCCGCTTCCTCCCCTTCCCCTGTCATTTCCTCAATCACCCGTCTGGTAATCAAATCCATCTCGGAAGTGGAACGGGAAAAGTTCAGGTACTTGCACCCGTATAAAATGGGCGGACAGGCCGGCCTGATGTGTACCTCTTTCGCGCCGCTCTGATAGAGAAATTCCGTGGTTTCCCCGAGCTGGGTGCCCCTTACAATGGAATCGTCTATGAGCAGCAGGCTCTTTCCCTGAATCAGGTCGTGCACCGGAATCAGCTTCATCTTGGCAATCAGATTTCTCTGGCTCTGATTGGTCGGCATAAAGGACCTTGGCCAGGTGGGCGTATATTTTACGAAAGGTCTTGAAAAGGGGATTCCCGACTCGTTGGAGTAGCCGACGGCATGGGCTATGCCGGAATCCGGCACCCCCGCCACGTTATCCGGCCGCACGTCGTCTCTTCTGGCAAGCAGCGCGCCGCAGTTATAACGCATCTTTTCCACGCTGATTCCCTCGTAGGAGGATGAGGGATAGCCGTAGTAAACCCACAGGAAAGTACAGATTTTCATATCCGTGCCGGGAGCGGACAGGGTACGGACCTCCTCCGGCGTCATCACCACGATTTCGCCGGGCCCTAACTCCCGCTCCATGGTATATCCCAGATTTAAAAAGGAAAAGCTTTCAAAGGCAACGCAGTAACCGTCCTCCTTTTTCCCCACTACAATAGGGGTCCTTCCCACCTTGTCCCTGGCCGCGTAAATCCCCTTCGGGGTAAGAAGTAAAATGGACATGGAGCCGTCGATTACCTCCTGCGCGTACCGGATTCCCTCGATGATATTATCTTTCTGGTTGATAATGGCGGCCACCAGCTCCGTAGCGTTGATGTCGCCGCTGCTCATCTCCATAAAGTGAGCATGTCCCGTAGTAAAAATATCATCTGTTATTTCTTCTGCATTGTTAATCTTTCCCACCGTACTGATGGCATAGGTTCCGTGATGGGAACGCACCAAAAGCGGCTGCGGCTCGAAATCGGAAATACATCCGATTCCCATACTCCCCTCCATCTCGTTGAAATCCTTATCAAATTTTGTCCTGAAAGGCGCGTTTTCTATATTGTGTATGGCGCGGTCAAAGCCCTTTTCCCTGCTGTATACAGCCATTCCCGCTCTTCTTGTCCCTAAATGGGAATGATAATCCGTTCCGAAAAACAGGTCGAAAACACAATCCTTTTTAAGCGCAGTTCCAAAAAATCCTCCCATATGCCCTCCTGTTCCAGTCGTTTTTATACATTAATTTCCGCTTTCACACCCAGCAAATCCTTATTTTCCTCAAGTATCGGATTTATCACGTTCAAAAGAAAGCTCTCAACCTGTTCTTTGGAGCGTCCGATGTATCTGGCGGGCTCCATGGCTTTCTGCAAATCCTCCAGCGACATGTTAAAGGCGCCATCCGCCGCAATCAGCTCCAAAAGGTTATTTTCCTTCCCTTCCTCTTTCACGTTTCTTCCCGCTTCCATGGAAAGCTCCCTGATTCTCTCGTGAAGCTCCTGCCTGTTGCCTCCCAGCTTCACCGCGTCCATCATAATGTTTTCGGTGGCCATAAAGGGAAGCTCGCTCATCATATGCTTTTCAATCACCCTGGGATAAACCACAAGGCCGTCCGCCACGTTGAGGCAAAGGTCCAAAATACCGTCAACCGCAAGAAAGCCCTCAGGTATGGAAAGCCGTTTGTTTGCGGAGTCGTCCAGCGTTCTTTCAAACCACTGGGTGGCGGAGGTGATGGCCGGATTTAAAGCGTCAATCATCACGTATCTGGAAAGAGAGGCAATCCGCTCGCTTCTCATGGGGTTTCTCTTATAAGCCATGGCAGAGGAACCAATCTGGTTCTTTTCAAAGGGTTCCTCCACTTCTTTCAGGTGCTGCAAAAGACGGATATCGTTGGACATTTTATGGGCGCTTGCCGCAATGCCCGCAAGCACGTTCGCCACCCGGGTATCCACCTTTCTGGAATAGGTCTGGCCGGACACCGGATAGCAGGACGCAAAGCCCATCTTTTCCGCTATCATGGGGTCAATCCTGTCGATGGTTTCCTGGTCCCCGTTAAAAAGCTCCAGAAAAGAAGCCTGGGTTCCCGTTGTTCCCTTGGAACCAAGGAGTTTTAAGCCGGACAGTACATAGTCCAAATCCTCCAAATCCAGGAAAAATTCCTGCATCCAGAGCGTGGCCCGTTTTCCCACGGTGGTTGGCTGGGCCGGCTGAAAATGGGTGAAAGCCAGCGTAGGCTGGGCCTTATACCTGTCCGCAAAGGCCGCCAGAGCAGACAGAACGTTCACCAGTTTCCTTCTTACCAGCAAAAGCGCTTCCCGCATCACGATAATATCCGTATTGTCGCCCACGTAGCAGCTTGTGGCGCCAAGGTGAATGATTCCCGCCGCCTCAGGACACTGCTGCCCGTAAGCGTACACATGGCTCATCACGTCGTGGCGCACTTCCTTCTCCCGCGCCCTTGCCACATCGTAATTGATATCCTCGGCGTGGGCTTTCAGCTCGTCAATCTGCTCCTTTGTAATCACCGGCTTACCGTCCTGCGACAATCCCAGCTCCATCTCCGTCTCGGCAAGGGCAATCCAGAGCCGCCGCCACGTCCGAAATTTCATATCCTGGGAAAAAATATACTGCATTTCCCTGCTGGCATAACGCTCAGACAGGGGACTTATATATCTGTCCGTATCCATGGTTCCTCCATTTTTGCTGTTTTCTGTTCCCCGATTAAAGTCCAAGTCTCTTGAATACTTCGTTATAGGCTTCTTCCACATTCCCCAAATCCCTGCGGAAGCGGTCCTTATCCAGTTTTTCGTTGGTGTTTACGTCCCACAGCCTGCAGGTATCGGGAGATACCTCGTCGGCCAGAAGAATCTGTCCGTGGTAACGGCCGAACTCAATCTTAAAGTCAATCAGCTTAATGTCCGCCTGCAGGAAATACGCTTTCAGAACATCGTTTACCTTAAAGGCGAATTTCTTGATGGTGTCGATTTCCTCCCAGGTGGCAAGTCCCAGCGCGACCGCAAAATAGCTGTTGATAAGGGGGTCGCCTAACTCGTCGTTTTTATAGCTGAATTCTATGGTAGGCTCCTTGAAAGGAGTTCCCTCGGGAACGCCCAGACGCTTGGAAAAGCTGCCTGCTGCCACGTTTCGGATAATTACCTCAAGGGGTACGATTTCCACCTTCTTTACCGCGGTTTCCCTCTCGCTCAGTTCCTCAATCAGATGGGTGGCAACGCCTTCCTTTTCCAGAAGCTTGAATACATGGTTCGTCATGCGGTTGTTAATCGCGCCTTTTCCCACAATGGTTCCTTTTTTCTCGCCGTTAAAAGCGGTAGCGTCGTCCTTATAATCCACAATGACAATATCCGGGTCCTCTGTTGCAAATACCTTTTTTGCTTTTCCTTCATAAAGCTGTTCCATTTTTTTCATGGCATCCTCCATTCTGCCGCCAAACGGCAATTAAAATTAAATTTATATTTAATAATTTACAAACAATTTTATGACAGCGTCACAAACCGGCATTTACCCGCCCTGTCCGCAAAAGCCGTTTCAGGAAAAATCTTCCTCATATTCATTCACAATATCCAGTATTTCCTTTGCATATTTGGGGTAACTCTCCACCAAATCCTTCACTTCTGCCTGGGCGTTCCCCGCAATCACTTCCTTATTATAATCCATCCGGCGGCGCAGCGACTGCCTCCTGATAATCAGATTGTGGCGGATTTCCACCATTTCCTTTTTATCGAGAAGCGCCGCCGTCTGGTGCAGCCAGACCATGGGGTCTTTTAGCTGGTATCGGCGCAGAATGCGGAGTAAGTCCTGCTGGTGGCGGTCCATCTGCCTGACTGCCTGCTGATAGTTCAGCCTCTCTTCCTTTTCTTCCTTAAACTGCTTCCAGCTTTTCCCCAGTTCTCCGGCGCTCTTGACATTGTATTTTAAATAGAGATAATCAAGCAGATTTGTGTTGTTTACATAGCGGATTTTTACCGTATTCTGCAGCCTTATTATGCGGCTGATGCCGTTTTCCACTCTGGCAAGCTCTTTCACCGCGTCGTTGTGCTTGATGAAAATAACCGTAATCGCCGCGGCTCCCGCTCCCGCCGCCAGAAGATAGCCCAGCTTTGTATTCATCTCAAAAGCGTACTGCAGCACGAACAAAACGCAGATACACACCAGCATCGCAACGGTGCAGATGACGGTCATGGTTCTGGTATCCTCAATGAAATGGCGCAGCTCGCTTTTTCTGAAAAGATAAGCCTGCTTTTCGCCGTCCAGCTTCCGCAGGTCCCGCTTAATCAGTTCCTGATGTTCTTCCGCTTCGCTGAGCTTTTTATGCCCCTCCGAAATCTCTTCCTCCAGACGTTCCATCCGACGGTATTTCTCGTCGCTCATCCGCCCCCTGCGCTCTTCAAAGCCGCTCTGCTGCTTTTCCAGCGCGTCGATTTTCTTTGCGCATTCTGTAAGAAGCTGCTTTTCCTCCTTAGGCAGCGCTTCAATCTCTTCCATATCTTTCAGGTAGGAAGTCACCATATTATACTCAAACTGAAGATTATCAAGCTCCTTGGAAGCCTCGGCAATCTGCTCGAGGCATCCCCTCACATATTCCTGCCGCTGTTCTTTGTTGTTAATCTTCAAATCGTCTCTGTCGTAGACGACCTCGTTCCAGTCCTCAATCTCATAGACCGGTTCCTGGTCTTTTTTCTTCCAATTTAACAGCTTTTTAATTAAACCCATATTGCTCCCGCCTTACCGCAAACCCGGCTACCTTGCCACAAGTTCCCGGTATTCGTCCTTTTTTTCAGATATGATTTTGTCAATCTCATCATAATACGAGGCCACGTTCCCCTCATCCTTATAAATTTCAAGGGCGCTCAGCATCCTGTTTTCCCTCGTGGTTTCAAAAGAGCCCTTTGCCCTTTCCAGAAGCTTCTCCACCTGCATGGAAAGTCCGTGGTACTCGCCATGCTCCGCAATAAAGGAAATATACTGATTTTCGGACAGGGAAAGCCTCTTTGCCATCAGGTAAGAAATCCCGGACTGCTCTTTTCCCGACCTGTCGTAAGCCCTCTTAAAGTATTTCGCCGCCATATCAAACTGGAAAAGCCCTGCGTAAGCCGTTCCCATATTATGGTAAAGGGATGGCGAAAGCGCGCTCTCCGTATCCGGAATTTCCCGGATTAAATCGTCGTATTCCTCAATGGCAAGCTTTAACCTGCCGTTTTTCAGAAGGAAATCCGCCTGCTTTTTCTTTTTTTCGTAATCCGTAAGCCCTACGTTGGTCTGCAGTACTTCCTCAATCTTCTCTTTTTCTTCCGGCCTGCAGTAATTTACATAGTCCAGAATCATTCCCACAAAAATACCCGGCTGGCTTCCTCTCTGAAACAGCTTTAAAAGCTGGTGCCCCAGCTCCGAAAGCCCGCACTCCTCGTCCAGCCACTGGGCCAGCTTTTTGTCCATGATATCCCTGTCAATGGAAAAGGGATTGCTCATAAAAAGATAGCAAAGCTCCTCCACACAGTATACGTTTGCGCAAAAACTCTCCACATAATACGGATTTTTGGCATATTTTCCCGTGCATAACAAAATTCTGCCCATGCTGACCGTTACTCCTTTATCTTATACCGTGATTGTCCTTGTCCACGCCTTTCCGCTTGACTTAAACAGTTCCCCGAAGCCTTCGTCCGAAACGGTAATAATCACCTGGCTGACGGAGGCCATTTCCACCTGGACATTTAATCTGGTTGTTCTTCCCGGCCGCTCGGGAAGCCCCTCCAAAGACACCGTCCTGTTTGTCACGTTCCCGCCTGTAAGGGGCGTGATAACAAACTCCACCGTGTTGCCGTCCTCCAGAATAATTTCAAACTCCGAAGAAGCCTCGTACCAGTTCGTCCCGGCGTCGAGCACGGCAAAATAGGAGTCCTCCCCCTGGCGAAGCGCCCGAAGCCCGATATTGGATTTCAGCTTCTCGTCTCCCAGATAAACGTACTCCTGCCATTCCCTGCCGGGAGAGAGCCGCTCTCTCATTCCATAGCAGGCGCCCTTGCTGTATAAGTTGTTCCCCTGAAAAACCCGCCGGTTCCTGCAGAGGAATTTCAGGGATTCCTTCATCCAGTTTTCCTTAAACCCGTCCCCCAGAAGAAATACCGTGGAAACAAGCCGTCCCGTCAGAACCTCTCCCGCAAGGTGCAGAAAAAGCGCGTCCAGCTCGTCCATCTGCTGCTGGCGCTCCCCTTCTTCCTCTTTCCATACTCTCCGCTCGATTTTGGGGAAATTCCACTGCTGGATAAACACCACCTGGGGCCTTGTCCTTCTGTTGCATTCCAGACAGAGCACCTTCAGCGTATGGTCATACTCGAACACCACCACGTCGTTTTTCCATATTTCCCTTTCCTGATGAAGGGTATAGGCATAAAAACTTTCGGAATAGTTCTGGAAAGCAATGTGCTTGGCCTTGAGCTGTAAGCCCACCGCCACCTTTCCAAGAACGTCCACTATGCGGGGGGTAAGCTCCTCCACCGTAAACATGAACGCCTCAATCTGGTTTAAGGGAACCCGCATGCTGAGAAGGGACAGGCTTCTTTTGATAAACAGCGTAAGAAGGGCCACCGGGTCAAAAACCTCTCCCTCCACAAGCACGTCCTCGCCCCGTTCTGCCAGAGTAAGCAGATGCTCCACCACAATGCCTTCTTCCTCCTCCGCAAATTTAAGCGCCTCTTTCCCGTAATACCACTGGCTCACGCCGCTTCTCTTGCAGAGCACCGCCGGAATATTGTACTGCTCCGTACCGGCCACCGCGGATATGGTTTCCGGCTCCGATTCCTCCAGCCCGCAATAGCTGATTTGCGCCCGCTCGCGCCCTAAATCATATCCCACGATTATTTTTTTACCGTTCTTTTTCCCAATAAAATCTTTCTGATTTTGAAGCATCACCGCTTGTTTTCCTCTATATCGAATTTCCCGTTTTCCTTAAATCGCGTCAAAAAGCTCTTTTACGATAAAATCCTTTTCAAAATATTCCCGCAGAAGGCTTTCCATGGTATCGTGGTCATGGAGATTTCTTCCGATGGAAATATCGTTCAGCAGCGTGTACCTGCCCTCCCGCTCCTCGCCTCCGGCGTCGTTATGGCTCAAGGTTCCGCTTTCCGTCAGATGGTCCTTGCCGTCCTCAACTTCCGTAATATAATACTGCAAATGCTCCCCGAAGAAAAGGATAAACTGTTTGACGCAGATTCCGCCAAACATATCCCGCATTTCTTCTTTTATATATTCTTCCCCGCCGCCTGCGGCGCCAGGGCCCTCTTTTTCCAGAAGATAATGGATAAACGCCCTGTTTCCGTCTCTGACGCGGTACTCAATCATAGTTTTATCCAGAAACTGCCTCATAAACGCGATATTGTCCGCATATTCCCTGAAAAAGGGGAAATACCGGTTTGCCGCGACCATCTCCCGGAGAAAAACGAGCAGATAACGGGAGATATGTTCGTCCACCTGCTTTTTATTTTCCGCGTAATATTTTACAAAGGCAAGCCTGCATACATAAGGAATCTCCTCCTGTCTGTCCGCCGCCCTAAGCAAATCCTCCAGGATAAAGACGTCAAGCTGCTTGCCCCGCACGAAATAGTCGTATGCGCACTGGGCCAAAACCGCCAGCTCCACCTCGCTTCTCGCGCCGCCGGCCACATAGCTTTTGAAAATTTCCACCCTTTCGCCAAGGAACGCTCCTGTGTGCATCATCTGGATTAGGAGCCGCTCCGCAATCATATAGGTGTCCACGCCGAAAGACGACGCCGCTTTCCACACGTCCCGCATTTCCTTGCTGGTTCCCACAAAGAAACGGCACAGATATTCCAGAAGGCTCTCGTCATACTTCCCGGCTTTAAAGGCCCGGAAAATCAGGATGGTCATAACCGGGTCTTCCTCCATCCCTTCTATGGTCAAAAGCCTGCTGCAAAGCCTCATTATCGTCTTGGCGTCCACGCCCTCGGCTCCCCGCAGTTTTATCCACTCAAAAGCCTTTTCATGCATGCCGCGCAGCACAATAAAACGGGTGACCTTCGCAAAGCACCTGCTGTCAATCTGCTCAGGGGAAAGGTCCGCAAGGAAATCGTCCAAATCCTGAACCCTGTCGCTGTCATAGTAAAAATCTATCAGCTTCATCCTGATTTCCTGACAGACTTCCTCCCGTATCTCGTCGGAACACGCAAGACGCTTCATGTAAATTACATTGTCCGCCGTCACCGAAGACAGATTATTTCCCTTCTCGCACAGCCAGAGGTCAAAATGAACGCTTCCGGCGACATAAGGCGCAATCATGGCCGCCAGACGGTCCGGCGCAAGAAGCCGCTCGCAGGTATATTCCTCCTCCCTGCAGTACCGGTTTCCCTTCGCGTCCTCCAAAAGCAGCCGGCAGTCCTCCCCGTAAACGGGAATGTAAGCCTCGCTGCCCGTAAACGGATAAACCGCCTCGTATTTTTCTTTTTCGTAGATTAGAACCGCCTTGCGGATATCGCCGCGCTTCACTCTAAGACACTGTACAAACAGGACCGTGGAAAGCCCTCTGGCAGTCTCCTCCGTAAGCATGTTCAGATTTATCAGATTTTTATACAGATAAGCCAGATACCTGTTGCTTCTTCCCTTTAATATCTGGAACACCACAAAACGCTCAATCTGCTCCCTGTAGTTTTCATACAGCTCCGGGAACTGGCCTCTGTTGCGGTACACATAAGCGTAAAGATAGGCGTTATGCAGGCTGTCAAGAGTGCTGTCAAAGGCAAAGTACATCAGCACGATTTTGGGGATTTCCTTTTCGGCCTCAAGGTTTAAGGACATCATATAATGCTCATAAAGCCTTGTAATGCGAAGTTCTTTTTCGATTCCCTTTTCATACCAGGGAAAACTCTCCCCGTTCGTGATATTTCCCTTGATTAGCAGCGTGCAGATTGCCTGCAGCACTTCGTTATCCGGCATTATCCGGTAACAGACCTTCAGAATTTTAAAAAGCCTTCCGGAAAAGTTTTTCGCCTTCTGCGCCAGATAAACAATTTGTATGATAACCTCGGCGGTCAGGATTTCCTTTTGGGAGGCATAGTATAAAACCTGCAGTTCAAAACCGGAAAGCCGCATAAGAAGCGCGGGATTTGCCGCAATCAGGTTCCACGCCTCTATATAAAGCACCGGACTTGTGCATCCCTGCCGGAACTGCTCCTCCAGCATCAGCCACTTTCTGGAAGGACTTTTCGTATATTCCTCCGAAAGATATAAGAGCAGCCAGGCAATCCGCCAGTTGTCGGAATTTTGCGCGTAAATCCTCTCCACCCGTCCGGCAGCCTCGTCGGCATAAATATCCGATTTCCCCAGAAGCGTGGTCAGATACAGGTAATAACAGTAAACGGCGGGGTCAAAATTTTCCTCCACCACTGAACTTACCTGATTTAAATGCCACTCCGCCTCGCTTATCCGCTCCTCCGTAATCAGGATTTGCACCCGGAACAGCTTTAAGGAGACGTCGTAATTATCCGTCTGAATCAGTTCGTCCAAAAGCTCCTCTGTCTTTTTCAGCCAGGAGCCCGCGCTGATTTTCTTAATGCGGAAAGCTTCGTAATACTGCATAAGCTCCACTGTCTTATGCTTTTTCTGGGTGCGGATTCCCGGCACCTTTACCAGCACGGACTTTCCAATCACCGTGATTTTCGCCGTAAGGCTCACATACGGGTTATAAAGGCGGATACTGCCATAGTTCCTGCCTCCGTGAAGCTTTTCCGTCGCGATATAAAAGGGCAGCCTGCAGGTATTTCCGAGAAAATCCTCGTCCCGCAGGGTATCCTTTTCCAAAACAATAAAATCCCCGTCCTTTTCCACGGACAGCTCCGAAAAGCCCCAGCCGTTGCGGTTTATGACAAGCCGGCTCTCCTCCATGCCGCGGGGGTCCTCAATTCGTATTTCATCTTCCTCCAGGAGGAACTCAACCTTTTGTTTTTTTCTGATTTCCAGAAGAAACTCTTCCACATTCTGCTGGCGTCCCGCGCCTGCCGACAATCCCCGGTAAATCCCGTAATACTGTCTGTCCACGCCGTCAAATACCCTCTCGAAATCTTTGGTATAAAACAGCCGCACCGCTTCGCCCCAGTTGGTTCTGGCAAGGTTGGCAAAATGAAACAGATTGCGGATTGTGCCCAGTTCGGAATCCAGCATGCCTGCAATGATTGTGACGTCGTAGGGAATATAATACTCGCCCTGATTGGAAATAATCCGAAATTCCCCTTTAAGGCTCTCGCCCTCTCTCATGCCCGAGGTGTCAAAGCGGTATGTGATTTCTTCTTCGGAACCGGAGAATTTATCCGTAAGACACTGCATCCTAAGCCTTGTGGAGGATATGACGCCCTCCGTCGCTTCGTTTTCAGGTCCGGTTATAGTGAAGCTTCCCTCGTAGTCCTCACCCTCACGAAGCTTCAACTCAATGACAGGACTTGAAAAATCCAGAGAATGCATGTTTTTATTGAATTTTCCTTCCAGGATTTTCTCTACCGCACCTTGCACGCTTTTGTTCCTCCGGTTGTCTTTTCTTCTGTATATTCGGCAGCGCCGACTCCTGTCAGCGGCATCTGCCGGTGACGCTGGTTATTGCCACGGCAGTGCTTTCGTGGACATTATAGCATTTTTTCTTATATCTACGCAACTGTCAGACTCACCAATCTTCCACAGAAATTTTATGTTTTCCTGATTAACAGTCGGAAAGAAGCATAGTTGTGAAAATGAACTTTTTTCAAGTTCTAATTTTAAAATTGAACTTCTGTAAATTAAAATAAACTTTTTCCATTTTCATATTGAACTTTCCTCCGTATCGTGCTATCATTCTTATTGAAATGAACTTTTTAAATACCGACCCGGGAGATTGATAAATGGAGAACAAAACTTTTGCCGGACGGCTTACCGCCGCCATGGGAAAACAAAACCTGAAACAGGTGGACTTTCTGCGGGAAGCGGATAAAGCCGGCATCAAGCTGGGAAAGAGCCAGATGAGCCAGTATGTCAGCGGAAAGGCCGTTCCGCGAAAAAATATCGCGCTTTTTCTTGCCGGAATCTTAAAGGTGGACGCGCAGTGGCTGTTACACGGCGTTCCGTCCCCTGAGGACATACCTTCCGAAGAAGGCTTACCTTCCGAGAGTGTACCCCGTGAGAGCGTACCCCGTGAAGGCATATCTTGCGAAGGTTTGCCTTCCGAAAGCATATCCTCAACAGGCGCGGAAATGAACCTGGTAAAATCAATGATTAAAGGAGCAGCA
The DNA here is from genome assembly GCA_910577445.1 of uncultured Lachnospiraceae bacterium. Classification (GTDB taxonomy): domain Bacteria; phylum Bacillota; class Clostridia; order Lachnospirales; family Lachnospiraceae; genus Suilimivivens. The sequence goes on from CAJTMZ010000094.1 coordinate 13,718, forward strand.
GCAATGAACGAAATCAAAAAATCTTCAAAATTAGATTATGTGTTATACGACGTCAGAGGCCCGGTGGTGGACGAGGCCACAAGAATGGAGGAAAACGGAACCAGCGTGCTGAAGCTGAACATCGGAAACCCGGCGCCTTTCGGCTTTAGGACCCCCGACGAGGTTATTTACGACATGCAAAGACAGCTCACCGAGTGCGAGGGATACTCCGCCGCAAAAGGACTTTTTTCCGCAAGAAAGGCAATCATGCAGTATGCCCAGATAAAAAATATTCCCAACACTTCCATTGAAGATATCTATACCGGCAACGGTGTAAGCGAGCTGATTAACCTTTCCATGTCCGCCCTCTTAAACGACGGAGACGAGGTTCTTGTTCCCGCGCCGGACTACCCTTTATGGACGGCCTGCGTCACCCTCGCCGGCGGAAAAGCCGTCCACTATATCTGCGACGAGGAGGCTGAGTGGTATCCTGACAAAGACGACATCCGCCAAAAAATAACGGACAGGACAAAAGCCATCGTTATCATCAACCCCAACAATCCCACAGGCGCGGTTTATCCCAGGGAAGTTCTGCAGGAGATTGTTGAGATTGCAAGACAGCACCGGCTCATCATTTTTTCCGACGAAATCTACGACCGGCTTGTGATGGACGACGCCGTACATATTCCCATCGCCTCCCTTGCGCCGGATTTGTTCTGCGTTACTTTCAGCGGACTGTCAAAGTCCCATATGATTGCGGGCTTTCGGATTGGCTGGATGATATTAAGCGGTAACAAGAAGATAGCAAAAGATTATATTGAAGGCTTAAATATGCTCTCAAACATGCGGCTCTGCTCCAATGTGCCCGCCCAGTCCATCGTACAGACGGCCCTTGGCGGATACCAGAGCGTAAACAACTATATCGTTCCCGGAGGGAGGGTCTATGAACAAAGAGACTACATTTACAGAGCGCTGAACGACATTCCCGGAATCAGCGCCGTAAAACCCAAAGCAGCCTTTTACATTTTCCCCAAACTGGACGTGAAAAAGTTCAATATCACGGACGATGAAAGATTTGCGCTGGATTTGCTGCGGGAGAAAAAAATACTGATTATTCACGGAGGCGGATTCAACTGGCAAAAACCCGACCACTTCCGCATTGTGTACCTGCCCAGAATCGAGGTACTGAAGGACGCTATGGAAAATCTTGGGGATTTCCTGCGTTATTACAGGCAGTAAATAAGGAAAAACACCTCCGGGATTCCATGACAGAGCCTGGTCAATAAAAAAAGCCGGACTGTGGCTTATTCCACAGTCCCTGGCTCTATCTCTACAACGTCTCCAACAACAGGCGCGTCTACAGCGGAAAGCTCCACCGCTACGCCAAATTCCTGCATGGGAGTCGTCTCCTCCTCCGGATCCGTATATTCCCGCTCCTCCTCGTTTTCATATAAGGATTTCTGTTTGCGGCGTTCCTCCATTTCATGCAGCATGGCGGCATTTTTTGCCATTTTGTAAAGCTCCGCATCATACTCAAGCAATTTCTGCTCATCCTTGGCCGGAACAATGTCTCCGTTTGCAATCCGCCGCGCGGTCTCCAATGCCTTTGCCATGTCTTCCGCCATATCTTCATAGGCTTCGCCCTGCTGCTTTGCCACATAACCGTTAAACTCAGCCGTATATCTTTCCAGTTCCGCCGTCCTTTCGGCAATCAGTTTTTCCCTTGCTTCCTCAAGCGCCAGTTTTGCCTCCTCGGACAGTTCGATGGACACACCGTCCACTTCCATCCTGCCGGACGAAAGCATCTCCCCAATGTCGGAACTGTCGGTAATAATAAACCTTCTGTTTCCGACGGCTATCGGTCCCTGTCTGTCTTTTGTTTTCCCGACAGTCTGCCGTTTGCTGCCGGGCACCGGTTTCCCGGCGTTCTCCTGCTTTTGCCTGCTTTGCGCTTTCCCGGTATTTTGCCTGTTTTGCGTCGAAAAAAATTCAGCCGTCTTTGTCACATTAATATCCATAAGCATTCCTCCCTGAAATCAACCCGCCCGCGGGAAAGATTGAAGTCCGTTTCAATCCTTTAAAGTTCTGTTTCCCTGTTGAAATATATATCGGCCGTTTTTTTGTATCTGAACACAAATTTCCTGTTGTTTTTTTTGCACATTTTTGTTATACTCTTCTCATGGGGCATTAGCGCAGTTGGGAGCGCGCCACACTGGCAGTGTGGAGGTCACGGGTTCGAATCCCGTATGCTCCATTTTTGCGGTAAGGAGGGGCCCGAAAAGCGGGAGGATTCCTTATCACCCGGCAGACGCCCACGAAC
>CAJTMZ010000095.1 GCA_910577445.1 uncultured Lachnospiraceae bacterium
ACTCGCCTTTTTCTTCTTTGGAAGCGCGGTAGCCATAGCAGACACTTCCCGAACATCGCAAGCCCTTTTCCATTCTGGACTTGAAAACAGCTTTGATTTTGCGGCTGGTGTCGGCAACGTACCACTCGTTTATCACGTCACGGAAAATCGACATAATATCAAAGCCGTTGGCGGTGTCAAGATTGTCATTGGCGGCGATAAAACGCACATGGTACTCATCAAAGGTGCGCTTCAAAAGCCCCACTTCAACCACGTCACGCCCGATTCGGCTCTGGTCTTTGATGATAACAGTCGCCACGTTCCCCGCCCGGATTTCGTCTAACATAGCGTCCAGCCCCGGACGCTTGAACGTAGTCCCCCGGATTCCGTCATCAGTAAAATGCCGGATATTGGTAAAACCGTTCTTTCTTGCGTAGTCCTCCAAAATCCGCTTCTGGTTCTCAATGCTGATGGATTCCCCGGCTCGCTCGTCGTCATGGGAGAGCCTTTCGTATAGGGCGGTGAGTTTGTCTTTCTCTGTCTGCTTCTTCATGGTGTGTAACCTCCTTTCTTTGAGGGTGCGCGCTTCCCTATAACCTTATTATACTTATCTGTTTGGCACGAATTAGGTGAAGCGACTCAAGTTCATGGTGCTGGAAATACCTGGGATGCTCAACGTCAAGCATTTTGGAAAGCATTAGCCGCTTCGCTATCTTAAGGAGAGAAAATCATGGAAAGTATAATAAATATACTGAAAGAAAAGGATTGTTTTCATTCTTTGAAGGGCGTAACAGAAAATGAAATCAGAGTAGCAGAACAGGCATTAGGTTTGTCATTCACCAAAGAATATAGAACTTACCTACAGACGTTTGGCCTTGCTTCTTTCCAGGGTCACGAATTAACTGGTATTATTAAGTCACCTCGATTGAGTGTTGTAGTGCAAACCGTCGCAGAACGAAATAATAATCCCCATATCTCTGATGACATGTATGTAATTGAGAAAGCAAACATAGATGGCATTGTAATTTGGCAAGAGAATACGGGCGAAATATTTGAAACAATTTATGATAGCGTCCCCACGCTAATTTGTAAGTCATTTAGTGAATATATTGAGCATTATTCTGTATAACAAAACATGCCGCCAACACCAACACCGCAAGATGTCTGTACTGGCGGCTCCCATATCCCAAAATGGGAATAGTCAGTCATATTTTTTAAATATTCCTCCCGGTCATCATTGAGAATCAAAGCAGCCTAGCCAATCGGGTCGTTGCAAATCAGATCGTCCAATCCCTCCTCTGTCATCAGTAAATCGCAGGCTGTGCCGCCTATAATTGTATATTGTTCCTCATATCCGTAAAACCACTGTCTGAAACTGTTAATTCCTCTTACCATCAATATCTCTCCATACCTGCATGAGCATTTCGTCTACAGCTTCCTCTACCCTCTCATCCCGCTCTTCCCGAAGCGCAAGAGCAAGGGAAATCCTATCCACACATACGCCCTCGGAAAGTTTTTGAGGGTCGTATCTCCAAAGTTCCACCGCATATTGTTCCTCCGGGCTTTGCAGTTTTCTTGAAGCTAAATTTTCCCATGCCGCTACACTGTCTGCCGCAAGGCAGCATACTGCTGACGGATTCAGCAAAGAATATTCAGACAGTGCATGGTAACCGCTAATAAGCAGTTTTTTATCAATTTTTGATTTTGGTACATAAATCGTCCGTTTCACCGGGTTAATCAGATAATCCCGGGCCGCATAAAAAAGTTCTTCCGGCGTTTTCCCGGAACAGATAATCTTGTGCACGCCTCTTTTTTCCGTTCGTATCAATCCCATATCTTCAAGCTGTCTGGAGGCCCTGGAAATTGATGTGGGCGTAAGCTCCAGCTCACGGGACGCTTCACTTGTCAGAAGACTTCCGCCGCCATGATAGATATAGTATAGAAGCAGCAACTGTGCGGATGGAAGCATAACCTCTGACGACAGTTTTTCACTGTCGCATCTTTCCTGCAGATAAACCGCCAGAAAGGGGAGATATATCTGCTTTCCCTCCACAATAAATGGAATATGACTGCGAAGAAGATACTCTTTTTGGCGGTAGGTTAACCGTTCCGGCACAAGAACTGCCGGCGCACCTTCGGTTCTTTGTATTCTGTCAATATGTTTTTTAAGTACACTGACAGATTCCAATTCTGTTTTGGGATAAAGAAAAACAGCTTCTTTTCCATCAAGTGTGACCCGCCGTATCCGATAGCGGGCATCAATAAAACCCGGCATAGATTTTGCCGCATCATCGCTGTATATAACACGGATTCCCAACACATGGTTCAAATAATCCATCGTCTCGGCCCTTTCTTTACATCTATTTGCATTTTAACTTAAATAAAGTTAATAATAAATATTTAAGTTAAAATAAGAATGCAAAAATAAAAGCCCCTGCCTGTCTGCGCTGTTCGTCAAATTACTTCACCCTCACGGTAACACTCCCTGATATAGTCCCGCGGCTGGTAATAAAAATCAGAATTATAATTCGATATCGCTCCGTCAATCCATGAATCATATACTTCCATCAATGTTTTTATAATATCCTCCCCGCACACATCTTCGATAAGGCGTTCGTAAACCTCGCCCATTGTCCAATAATCGGGCACTTCATATTTACATTTTTTAACATTATCAAAATCCCCGCCGGCAATACTGTTAGATGTAATAAAATCATAGGCAGTTTTTTCTATTGGTTCGCAGTGGAAAACATCGGCATATTTATATATCCGCCGCAGTGTTTTTTCGCCCAGCGCGGAAACCACCTCAGAGCGTTTTAACTTTTGTTTCCTTCCGATAAATTCTATCAGGCTGCATGTATAAAACAAATCATTATCATTCTTCATCCGTTATCTCATACCCCTTTTTAAATTTTAATGTCGTCAAAGCCCGGATTGTGTGAAAGCTGATTTGATGTGTGGGCCGCTTAAATTTAGCCAACGCCCAGAAAGCCTCCCGTGAAATTTTTCCGTCGGCAAAGTTCTGGACAAAATTGAAAATAGTATCGTTTGCCATCGGCCCTTCCACAATGTCGTAATCATGTGGTTTCCCCAATCGACAGGAAACGATAAAGTCAAGCCATTCTTCCGTCATTTCCGGAAATTTCAGTATTTTCAACGTATCATCAGGCACATAAACATATTCGTTGATAACACCTCCGTTGTCAAAACGAACCGCCCATCTCTTTGCCTGTTCCACAAATAACGTGCAATAGAAACCATAATAAAAGTCTTTGTTAAAACGGGCAATACGCACTTCGGGAAACTCGACAATCTGCCTGCTCCCGTGGTATAGAATAATCTCCTCTTTCATAAAATGTCACCTCTTTAAACAGTATAACATTATTATAAGACAAAACACAGCCCCTCTTTCGAGGGGCTGCCAACAACATAAAATATTCCAAAACCCTATTCCGCCCGCGCCATCGCCGTCTTAAAGTCTTTCTGGTCGGTAAAGATTTCGCTGGTATACGGATTTTTCTTCTGAAGCTTCGCGCGCCGCAGAATCACGGCAAATATTACAATATTCACCACAATGGAAATCACGGAAATAATTCCCTGCGCCGTGGGATTGGCTACAGTCGGCATGGACTCCCCAAGAGCCGCTGCTGCGCCTCCCGCTCCATATACGGAAGAAACGGTAGTAAACCTGCTGCCGTCCTGGAACAGCGGAAATACCTGCGCGAACATACACCACATGGCGAGGGTATTGGCCCGGTTCTGAATCCAGCCGCCTTTATTCCAGAGCGCGTTTGCCACGGTAGGCGCCAGCAGAAGCGCGAAACCACAGTACCATGAATGGGTAGGCAGATTTAAGTAAGTATACTGGAAATTCCAGATATCGTAAGCTAAAATATAGCACCATGTCATATCCGGCCACAGCATATCTTTCTTGTCCTTTGAGGAATAGATTCCCCACCAGCCCGTCATGCAGACGATGTTAATCAGACCGGCAACGCCGTTTAAAATATTCCACCAGCCGCCGTACAGCCATACGCCCTCGGAGGATTTCCACCAGCCGCCCATGATATCGCCGGCCTTAATCACGGATTCAAAATCGGATACAACTGCAATCAGAATATTGATGGCGACAATCACAAAGGGGAATACCTTAAATGCATGGGATTTTCCCAGCTTTCCCCATTTATACTTTAAAATCATAAAACCGATACAGCCCGCCAGCGCCGCATACAGCTTTGCATAATGAAACCAACTGTTCATGTGAACGTAGGTCTGGTTATTCAGCGCCCACTGTGCGCCACGCGCAGCGCCTATGTAAATAGAAATAAAATAAATGGTAAGCCCGGCGGGTATTGCGAAAAAGCAGATGCCTCCTCCTACCTTTGTACGCCTTGCCACCTCGTTCATAATAATCAATCCTGCAAAAACAAGCACCCAGCCAAGAAGCTGCCACATAGTCGTGCCGCTGCTTAAGTTAAACATACTTCTCCCTCCTATTAAAAGTTCCGCTTCGGCTTATTCGGTACACTTGGTCTAAATCGATTTCCGGTCACCTTGTGCCCGTAAATCGATTTGTGCACTGAATAAGCCTTCGCTGTTTTCCAGTTCCGCTTCGACCCCTCCAGTGCACCTGGTCTAAATCGATTTTCGGCCGCTTAGTGATGCGTCCGCAAATTGATTTGTGCACTGGACGGGCCTCCGCTATTTATTTCCAGTTCCGCTTCTAATAAACCTCTATTTCCTTAATATTAAATTCGTTCCCCTGTAAAAGCCACGTCTGCGGGCTCCCACAGTGGGGACAGATTTTCTCGTGTTCCACTGTCGGATAGGTTTTCTTACAGTCGTCGCACCAGGTAACGGCGGGGAGCTTTTCCACGATAAGCTCCGCCTCCGTAAAAAGCTCTCTCTTTTTAGCCGCCCATTTCCAGCAGTTTTGCAGATAGTCCTCAAGCACCGTCGATACCTCTCCAAGCTCTAAGACCACTTTGGAAATGCCTGTCACCTCGTTTTCTTCCGCAACCTTTTCCAGACTGTCCATAATGTGAAACACTACGCCAAGCTCATGCATGATTTTCCACACTTCCTGTTCATAATGCAAAACCTGAGAATCCCCGGTAAATTCACGTGCTGCGCGTCAGCCCGCAAACCTCTTAATTTTCTTCTCATTTTTTGCCCGCAAATTTAATTTTCAGCGACTGCTTAATCATATTGGGAAGCACATACTTTAACTTATCCTCCGACTTTATCATGGTAGAGCAGCCCGGCAGCTCCCTGTGAAGGGAAATGGCGTCAAAGGCACATTTTGTTGTGCAGATACCGCAGCCGATACACTTGTTGGGGTCTACCACCGAAGCGCCGCAGCCAAGGCAGCGGGAAGTCTCCGCTTTTACCTGCTCCTCTGTCAGTGTGTTTGACAAGTCGCGGAAAGAGCGAAGCTGCGCCTCCTCCGCCCGCTCGGGACGCTGTCTGTCGGTATTGTCGTAGCTGGCAATGAAAATATTGTCCTTGTCAAGCTCTATGAAGTCTCTCCTGTTTCTTCCGATGGTAAGCGTACAATGCTCATGCACAAAGCGGTGTAAGGAAATGGCTCCCTCCCGGCCCGCCGCAATGGCGTCTATGGCAAATTTCGGCCCGGTGTAGACGTCGCCGCCCACAAAGATATCCGGCTCCGCCGTCTGGTAAGTGAGCCTGTCGGCAATGGCGCCGCCGTTAGGGCGAAGCTCCACCTTCGTGCCTTTTATAAGGTCTCCCCAGTTAATCCCCTGGCCCACGCTGAAAATCACGCTGGCGCAGGACACCGTCATGGTATCGTTCTCATCGTAAACCGGTGCAAAACGGTGGGACTCGTCAAAAACGCGGGTACATCTCTTGAATACCACACCCACAGCCCTGCCGTTTTCCGTGAGAATTTCCTTCGGGCCCCAGCCGTTATTGATAGCAATGTTTTCCTCTGTGGCTTCCAGAATTTCCTCCCGGCTTGCGGGCATTTCGTCCCGGCTTTCCAGACAGAACATGGTCACCTTGCCCTGTCCGCAGCGGGCGCTCACCCTTGCCGCGTCCATGGCCACGTTTCCGCCGCCTACCACAATCACGTCGCCGCCAAGGTCAAAGGCTTCCTTTTCTCCGGCTTCTTTCAGAAAATCAACCGCCGTATATACGCCTTTTGCATCTTCTCCGGGAATACCGGGCTTTCTGCCCTCCTGACAGCCGATTGCAATGTAAAAGCCCTTGTAGCCTTCCGCCCTGAGCTGTTCGATGGTGACATCCTTCCCCACCTCAACGCCGCAGCGGATTTCAACGCCCATTGCCTTTATCACCTCAATTTCGGCTTCTATCAAATCCTTTTCCAGCTTATAAGAAGGCACGCCGTAGGTCAGCATACCGCCGGGTCTTTTATTCTTTTCAAAAATAACAGGCTTGTAGCCCTTATCCGCCAGATAGTAGGCGCAGGAAAGTCCCGCCGGACCCGCTCCGATAATGGCAATTTTTTCCTCGAAGCTTCCCTTTAGGGAGGGAACCGTAGGCTTCGGGATATAGCGTGTTTCCGCTTTCAAATCCCGCTCCGCCACGAAGCGCTTGACGTCGTCAATGGCAACGGCCTCGTCCAGCGTGGCACGGGTACAGGCGTCCTCGCACCGGCGGTTGCAGATACGTCCGCAGATAGCCGGCAGCGGATTGTCCTTTTTAATCAGGGCAAGAGCCTCCTCATAACGGCCCTCCTTTGCAAGCTTCAAATATCCCTGAACGGCAATGTGCGCCGGACAGGCGGTCTTACAGGGAGCCGTGCCGGTGTCGTAGCAGTTAATCCGGTTCACATCCCGGTAATTGTGGGTCCACATATGCTCGCCCCACTTCTGCTCCGTAGGAAGAGGCATCTTCGGATAAGTAACCTCGCTGCCGTCCTTTTTGCAGAGCTTCTGCCCCAGCTTCACCGCGCCTGCCGGACAGAACTCCACACATTTGCCGCAGGCAACGCATTTTTCCTTATCCACCTTTGCTATGTATGCCGAGCGGGACATGTTCGGCGTATTGAAAAGCTGGGAAGTGCGCAGCGCATAGCACACATTTACGTTACAGTTACAGATTGCAAAAATCTTGTTGGCACCGTCGATATTGGTAATCTGATGGACGAAACCGTTGTCCTCCGCCTGCCTGAAAATGGCAAGGGCTTCTTCCCTCGTGATGTAGCGTCCGTCCTTCTGGGTTTCCACCACATAGTCGGCCATATCGCCTACCGCCACGCACCAGCCCTCCGGGTCATCCCCGCAGCCCTCGTCATGCTTTAAACGGGAACGGCGGCAGGAGCAGGGGCTTGCCGCATACTTGCCCTCATACTTTGTCAGCCAGTAGGAAATATGCTCCAAATCAATGGATTCGCTCTCCATCTCGATTGCCTTTTCCACGGGAATCACATGCATGCCGATTCCGTTTCCGCCCTCGCCCACGAAAGGCGTCACATGCTCAAGAGGCAGCCTCGACATATGCTCGAAAAACAGCGTAACCTCAGGATGCGCCTCTATGATGTTATTATTCATGTTAAAAAATTCCGCCGAGCCCGGCACATACATGGGCAAAAGATATTGCTTCTCGTGCGCCGGATTTTCCCAGTTGTATTCCAGAATCCCTTTTACGGACATTTCCTGGAGCTTCGTCTCTAATTCCTTTTCGGGAATGCCCGTAAGCTTCGCGATTTCCGGCAGGGTTTTGGGCTTGCGCACCCCTAATTTCAGCGCAATCTCAGCTTCCTCGTCGGTAAGCACTCCCGCAAGGCCCCAATATTCCGGGTCGTCTTTGGTGATTTTTTTGATTCCAAGCTTCTGGGGAATCCTGTCCGTTATCATTTTCCCCAGTTTTAAAATGCTCTCCCGGGGCGGCCCTTCATCGCCCCCCTTGTGCTCCGGATACACATAATCCGGATAAAGTTCTTTGTCCAGTTTTTTTTCCATACTGTCCCCCGTTTCTTTCTCTTTTCGTATTTATGCCGGCTTCGCTTTAATATATTCTCTTATCTGCTTTCTTTATCCCGCCACGCCCTGACTTCTTCCTTAAGCCAGTCTGTCCACTCTTCTATACCTTCGCCGGTCTTTGCACAAATCGGAATGACCTTCGCCTTCGGATTCCGCATGCGGATATATTCCCGGCACTTTTCCATATCGAAGTCAAAGTAAGGCAGAACGTCGGTCTTGTTGATTAAGACCACGTCGCAGACGGAAAACATCAGCGGATATTTCAAAGGCTTGTCGTCTCCCTCCGGCACGGACAGTATCATGGCGTTTTTGGAGGCGCCTGTGTCAAACTCCGCCGGACAGACCAGATTCCCCACATTTTCAAGAATCGCCAGCTCAACATCTCCCGTTTCCAACCCTTCAAGGCCCTGCCGCGTCATCCCGGCGTCCAGATGGCACATGCCGCCGGTGTGAAGCTGAATCACCTTTGCCCCCGACTGCGAAATCGTCCTGGCGTCCACGTCGGAATCAATATCCGCCTCCATGACGCCGATTTTGAAAACGTCTTTCAGTTCTTCGATGGTCCTCATCAGGGTTGTGGTCTTGCCGGCTCCCGGAGAGGACATGAGATTTAACAGGAAAACACCCTTTTCCCTCAATTCCTTTCGGAGCTCTTCCGCCTGCCTGTCATTGTCCGCAAAGACGCTTTGTTTAATTTCCAGAATCCGCACTTCTTTCATAAAAATCTCTATTCCTCCGCGTATTTTTTAATTTCCGCCGCCATGCCCTCCAGCATCGCTGAAAGCAGCTTTCCGTCATTTTCCGTATACCTTCCCACTACGCTGATGGTGGCAGCGCCGTCAAAGCTAATCGCGGACACCTGCATAGCCGGTTTCTTTTTCAACGGCCCTCCAAACATTCCGGCGGAAGGTACAATATCTCCCAGCTTTACCAAATCGCCGGAAATATTCCCCAGATTTGTCAGGCCTATGGAAAGGTTCCCGTATACCCTTCCCGCCGCAAGCAGTAAAAGCCCCATAGGCAGCGCCCTTGAAGCGCCGTGGACAAGGGGCATCCCTTCCAGACCGGCCAGGGGATTCTCCTTTGCCTCTCTTGTCTGCTCCGCGATTTCCGCAAGGGTATCCGAAAAGCCGCTCTTTATCCCCTCATTTAAGACGGTGGGGAGAGAGCCTGACATATTGCAAAGTCCCTCCGACTCTCCGTTTTTGCAGTGCCTGCGCAAGTCCATCATGGACATAACGCTCATCGGCCCCGAAGCGTCGATTCCCGGCAGAGCCGCATAAGCGCGGTAAAAAGCCGCAAGTAAAATATCATTTACCGTCGCGCCCGCCATTTTCGCACGTTTACGCGCCAGATTCATAACTTCCTTCGTAATCTCTGCTTTTACCATCCTTGCTCTTCCCGCATCTTCGGTCGGATAAGGAAATGCGGATTTTACATTCGAAATCGGATTCTTCAGCAGCGAAAGAAATTCCTTTGACGATACGTTTTCATAAACCTGCTCAGCCGCCCGGCTGCCGTTCTTTACGGATAATCCTTCTGCCGTTCCTTTTTCCAGAATCATATTGTAGGCTTCCGCAAGCTTTCCCAGTAAATATTTTCCGTCGCCACCATCCACGCAAAGATGGCTGATGCTCAGCATAACGGCGCTGTCAGAGCCGCTCTGAACCAGGCAGCACCTAAGCTGTACTTTTCCTTCAGGCTCAACAGGCAGCAAAGCCAGGGAACAGGCCGTTATATACGGGTTCGCCTCCGTTTCCACAAACTGAAAATAATTGCTCTCATCATATTCCTTATTCACATGCCAATATGCTCCGATGCTGTCTGTGGCAAAAGAAGCGTGAAGGATATCCACGCTTTCCACTACCGCCTTTACAGCGGCGCACAAAACATCCGCGTCAACAATACCCGGATAATATAATACAAATCTTATCGTATTATCATTAAATTCATGGACAATATACTGTGCTTTCTCCCCCGCACCTGCCAGTCTGATTTTCAAAGCATTCATACTGCTTAACCCCTTTCCACTTGATAATATGATTATAATATTTCACACTTCCCTTGTAAAGGATAAGGTCAAATCCTGCCCTGATATTCCTTCAGCTTTTCATTGAACAGCGCCGCGCTTTTCCTGTCGTTTAACCACATCACAACATAAACGGCCACAAAAACGGCCGCCACGGAAAACGCCAGCGTCACGGAAAAAAGAACGTCAAACTGCATGCCTGTCTCATAATTCATCCCGAAAATCAACAACTCAATCAAGAGAAGGTGAAGCGCCCTGCGAAATAAAATCTCCTTCACCGAAAGCTCTCTTTTCGATTTGGTAACCATGCCCAGCAAAACGGAAAGGAAACCAAACAGCGGCGGGGAGAAAAACGCCTCCCATCCGAATTTATCCTCCGCAAAAAACGCCATCCCAAGCAGCCCCTCCAGTATGGAAATGCACGTGGAGCACACAAAAAATGCCATCAGAAATTCCACCAGTTTTCCCCTGTTACTCATCGTTTCCGCCTCCCATTACAATTCTTTTCATTTTCCCGGCATACTGTCTGGAAATCATCAGACGCTCCCCGTTTTTCATATGGGCGAAAAAGCGTCCGTTAAGGGCCGGGCTGATTCCCTCAAGCAAAAGCAGATTGAGTATTACCGATTTGGAGCACCGTACAAAATGAAACCTTTCAAAATCCCTTTCCGCTTCGTACAGGCGCATCTTCACCTCGTACACCTGCGCCCCCGTGTAGGCAAACAGCTTTTCGTCCAACGCTTCAAAATAATAAACACTCTCAAGCCGGAACCGTTCCGTGCGCCGGTCGTTCGTTGCGCCGGAAAGCTCCACTCCTTTTCCCATGACATAGGTTCTGATATCCTCCACCTCCGGGGTGATTTCCGTGCATTCTATGACCACCTGCTCGTCTTCTTTTTTCAATATTTTTCTGATGCACACCTTCATTCCTCTGCGCATGCCTCCTTTTAATACTCGTCCTTTATATCCAACGGCTCCTTTCCCTTTAAATAACAGTCAAACCAGTTTAACACCACATGGTTTACATTTTCAATACATTCTCTGGCGTTTACCTCGCCCACCCCCAAAAGGCGCGCAAGTATGGGAGAGATAAGAGGTAAATCCGTAAAATTCAGATGGCCCGCGCCGTTGAAAATAACCTCCCTGAAGCAAACCGCATTTTTTCCCACATAAAAATTAATGTATTCCCCGTCTTTTACGGAAGCCGCCTCTTTGACTGCTTTGGAGTTCACGTCCAGAAGCGGAACCGGATAGGGCTCGCTGTTAAAAATTTCCCTGCCGTTTTCAAAGCCCGCATACTCGCCCATCATGGTTCCCTCCAAATCAATCACCGCTCCGATTTCATCTTTCCTTATCCTGCCTAGCGCAACGCTGGAAGCTCCGCCCATGGAGTGGCCGAACAGACCGATTTTTTCCCCATCTACCAGTGAAAAAGGAGCCTCCTCCCCTTTTTCCGCCCTGGCTAAAATCGTGTCCAGAACAAATTCTTCATCCGCCACCCGCAGCGCCATCCATTCCTGCCCGCTGTGATACATCTTTTCTCTCACATCCGGGTCATCCTCATTATTTACCGCAAAAACCTGCTTTACAAAATCCGGATTTGCCGTGGTGACCCTGCCGTTTACATCCTTCACAAACATTGCATGATAAGGGTGTGCAATGCTTGCCACCACATATCCGTGGGAAGCCAGCTCCATACAGGTGGAAAAATTGCTGTCAATCACGCCGAACGCGCCGTGGGAAAAGATTACCAGCGGATAGCTTCCCGCCTCTTCGGGATACCAGAATTTCACTGTAAGCATACGGTTTTCACCAGTTTCTGAGAAGGTTTCCTCCCTGGTCTCATCCTCCCAGGTAAATTCCCTGATTTTTACCGCCAAACCGCCGGTCACCCGGGGCTGTTTATAAGGCGGGAACAAAGCCATGCGCAGCGCAAAAATAATTACCGCCGCCACCGCGAAAATCTTTACGCATCTTATTATTATCCTTTTTCCTTTTTTATTTCTGTCTCTTTCTTTCATATTTCCCTTCTTTCTGCGCTGTTTTTAAGCGCATGATTTTCCTTGCCCTGCCCACAGGGCTTACGGAAAAGATAGCAGGATTTTTTCCAAAATAGAACAGGCAAAAGGATGAGTTGCTTTTTCTGTGGATAAAATGCCTCCCTCGGCATTTGTCTGACGCGGATACAGGCCGCTGACAACATCACCGCCGTGGGTGGCCGCGCCGGTAAAAAAACAAACGCCCGGTTTGAACGGACGTCTGTTAAAGAAACAGCGGTTTGTTTTTGCTGCTTATTTATCTGTTTTTTATTCTTCCGGTTTCTTTCGCAGGCAGCGCTTTTCCAACTGCAAAACCACCCACTCTCCCACATAGCTGCAGCCTATTCCCACCAAAATTCCCGCAAGAACGTCGCTGGGATAATGCACGCCCACATACAGCCTTGAAAAGGAAATCAGAGCCGCAAGTATAGCCGCCCAGATTCCGTATTTTTTCGGCAGCTTCCGGTACAGCACCCAGGCCGACGCAAAAGAGCTCCCCGCATGGCCCGACGGGAAAGAATACTCCGACGGCTTGCTGACAATCGGAATAAGGGCCTCTATGGCGTTGTAGGGGCGCACTCTGGCTACCAGATTTTTCAGCAGTATGTTGTTAAATAATAGCGACGCCAGCAGGGCACATGCGCTCATGCAGCCGATTTTTCTGGTCTTCTTCGGAATCAGAAGGGCCGCCGTGAGCAGTATCCATATAATCCCCGCATTTCCGAGACTGGTAATCACCGTCATAATAGGGTTTAAAACGGGATTTCTCACCGTATCCTGTAAAAACAGCAGAATCCCTCCGTCTAAATTCAGTAACGCTTCCATCTTTTGTCCTTATTTTAAGTTCCGCAGATATCTTTCGACACACCGGTATCTGGTATCTGCTGTTTCAGGTTCCGCTCCTCAGTGATTTGAGCAGCATGATATGGTATTCCTCGTCCAGGATAATACGCCTGAGAACGGCGTTTACGCAGTCGTCGTCTATCATTTTGATGTGCATCTCATACTGACGAATCGCGTCTTTCTCGGCTTCAATATCCGCTGTCAGCATTTTATCAATATTTTCAGGAATCGTCAAATATTCCGGGGACCATAATTTCGGCCGGCCGTTGCAGGTTTTACAGGAAAAGTCAACATTGCCGCCCAAAAGCACAATCAGCTCGCCAAGCTTTTGTAAGTGCATCATCTCCGCGATGGCAATTCCAAGAAGAGTCCTGGCCATGGCGCATTCTTCAAAAGAGATTCGGTTTTCATTGTTGATGTACTGCGTTATCGCAGAAAGCTCCGATACGAACCCGCAGTAATCCACGTTCAGTAAATCCGCATAGTTCCGGTTTCTTCCCCGCACCTTTATTTCAGGATAGGGCAAATCCACCATAATAGGTTTTACTCCGGCAAAGCTACAGTTGTTTGTCAGACATCTTTCTTCCATATAAAAGTTATCTCCAAAACATATTCTTATAAAATAGTATATTTTGGTTCACGGATTCTGTTACAGATTCCTTTAAGACAACAGCTTTTGACAGTCCTCCCCTATTCTGTCACCAGAACATAGCTCGCGCTTCCGTAAAATGTATTTGCCTCAGCGTCTCCTTTTTTCCATTCCAATGCAAACTCATAAACCTTTCCCGCTTCCAGGTCCAGAACCGTAGTATTGAAATAATACTTTGTAACCCTCTCCTCTTTCGCCTCCATGTTTCCTATATCGCCGGCATTCCACTGACGGACGACCATGTTATCCGGCGCAGCCGGCACGGAAAGCATATAGGGCACGCCGCTCATTCCATTATATTCCGGCACTTTCACCTTTACCGTAAAATCCATAGCTGCCTCTTCTAAAGGCGCCACTCCACAGGCAACTACACCTGTTCCTTCCTCTCCGTTTTCCACATTCCAATTATAATTTCCAGGCGCCAGCTCTGCTTTGTCCATCTTACTTGACAGGGCGTCCTGAAGCGTAAGTACGGGAGCCTCCAAAAGGAGAACATCCTCATGCGCTTCTTCCTCATCCCCCGATAAAATAACTATCTTCTCCGCCCGGTATTTCGCAAGCCCCTGTTCATCCGTGCCGTCTGACCTCTGCATCACAATTTGGATAGCCGTGCCTCCCTGTAAATCGGAGGACTCCGGCATTTCATCAGCACCGGTTACGGCAAACGCTCCCGGAAAATCGTCCGAATCCGAACTGATTAAAAGCGTATCGCCGTGAATTTCCTTTACATGGGCCTCAATCCCTACAACATCAATTCCCGGCTCCACTGCACTGTTCTCGGCTTCCGGAACAAAATCTTCCGCACTTTCTTCCTCGTTTTCCTCCGCATTCTCCCAATCCGTCGAATCATTCGTAACCGTCTCCGTGCCCTGCCCGCTGCTTATTTCCGCCGCCTCACCGGCTGCTCCGGAGGCTGCCTCTTCCTTCGCCGCCTTACCGGAACATGCGCATATTCCTGACACCATGCCTGTTAAAAGCCCGCAGATTAAAATCTTTTTCATCCTCATATCAGCCTTAACCTCCCTTTTTGAAAGTACCGTCTTTAAGCGCTTTTCTCACTTAAATGGAAAGCCGCAAATCACCTGGCTTTTCCTGTAAGTTCCTATATATAAGATACGCTTATCCTACAGGTTTTTGAGGGAAAACAATTAAAATTTTCAGGTTCTGCCAGGGGCGTTTTGCGGTTCTCCCTAATACTCCTTTGAAACTGTCTCAATGCCGTATGTTTCCATAAATTCTTTCAAATCCTTTTCACCTCTGATGAGCATGACTTCCTCGAATTTCCTTGTGTGAATATCCTTGAAACCGGCCACCTGCTCTCCGCTGCAGATACTGCACTTTAAAACCGGCCGGGTATTTTCCTTATCATAGGTTTTTTCTTTTTTCTTTGAAAATAACCTTCCTTCTATAAAAGAGAAGAAGAAATCAATTATGAAATCCAGTATTTCTGCCAGAAAGTCAATCATCTGGTTTTCCTCCTTTGTCGGGGCAGGATTCTCCCCTCGCTTCATTTTGAACCGCCTTTTCCAAAGCCAGAAGTTTTACCTTTTTGTCAATCCCTCCTGCATATCCGGTCAGGCTTCCGTTCGCCCCCACCACCCTGTGGCACGGAACAATAATAGAAATCCTGTTATGCCCCACGGCCCCTCCCACAGCCTGGGCCGACATGTGGGGAAGCCCCTTCTGTTTTGCAATTATTTCTGCTATTTCCCCATAGGTCATGGTTTTCCCGTATGGGATTTTTTGCAGAATCTCCCATACCGCAAGCTGAAATGATGAGCCCTTGATGTGAAGGGACGGCGTAAAATCCGGTTCCCGACCGGAAAAGTATATTGTAAGCCATCGCTTTGTCTCCTCAAAAATTGGAAGATTTTTTTCTTCATGCTCCGAATCCAGATGATTGGCATAATACTTCTGTCCATCAAACCACAGGCCTGTCAGCCCCTTCTGGTCAGCCGCAAGAAGAATGCCCCCTATCGGCGATTCATAATGACTGGTGTATTGCATTTTTCCCTCATTTCTGCGCTGTTTTTAAACGCGCATGGAAGAAAATCAATTGCTTTTTATCACTTTTTAACCTTCATGCTCTGAATATAAAATTGAATTTTGCACATAATTCTGTTATAATAATATACAAAGCAGGAAAGGAGGCGTTAAAAGTGCCGCTAATCAGACCAATTACAGACTTACGGAACACCAATGAAATTTCCGAAATCTGTCATGCAAAAAAAGAGCCTGTGTTCATTACCAAAAACGGATATGGTGATCTTGTTGTCATGAGCATGGAAACATATGAGTCCATGCTGGAAACCGCCGAAACAGATGCTGCAATCCTAGAAGCAGAAACCGAATATGCCCGGGACGGAATACTCCATGATGCCAGAAGCGCATTTGATTCTTTAAGGAGGAAACATTTTGGATAAAT
>CAJTMZ010000096.1:0-1238 GCA_910577445.1 uncultured Lachnospiraceae bacterium
TTTAATACCCGGATAAGTCAACACCCCCGCAGCAGATGCGCGGGCATGTGACCCTCGCGGCAGCCGCCAATATGTAAACCAATCATGGTTGGTTTTAAACAGCCACCTGGCCTGCTGACTGCGGGAAACAAAACAAAGCAGGAAAATCTTTAAAGGACAGTGGAATAAAACCGTTTCAGGGCAATATTTTTTAAAATGCCGCCCGGTGTTTTCTGTCATAAATTTTCCTGCTAAAAGGAGGAAAATTTATGACAGAAAAAACGGTTACAAAACTGGAAGAACTGAATCTGGCAGACAGATTTCTTTTCAGCGAAACGATGGAGGATAAGGAGGCTTATCAGGCGGCGGTCAGTATCCTGCTGGAAAACGAAATCAATTTAATGGACAGGCCGGAAACGGAAAAGGAGCTCAGAATATCGCCGCAGTTGCGTCAAATCAGGCTTGACGTGGTAAGTATGGACAGGAAAAAGATTCTCTTCTATACGGAAATGCAGAAAAAGGATACCGGCAGTCTGAAGAAGAGAAGCCGTTATTATCAGGCGCAGCTTGATGTTTCTCTGTTAGAGCCGGGGAGCAAGGACTTTAATCTGTTAAATGACAGTTACTTTATCCTGATAGCGCCCTTTGACCTGTTCGGATATGGATTGTTCCGATATACATTTGAGGGAACCTGTAAGGAATGCCCTGAACTGAACATAGAGGACGGGGCGGTGCGCATATTCATCAATACAAAAGGAAGAAACAGGGAAAACTTTTCTCAGGAGTTTCTGGATTTTATGGAGTATATTACATCGTCCACAGACGAAACGGCGGATAAGGCAAAAAGCGGCAAAATAAAGCTGATTCATAATCGGGTGAAGAAAATCAGGAAGTCGGAAAAGATGGGGGTAAAATATATGCAGCTTTGGGAAGAAATGGCATATGCGAGAGAAGAAGGGCTCGAAGAAGGCCGTACAGAGGGTCGTGCAGTGGGGCTCGAAGAAGGCCGTACAGAGGGCCGTGCCGAAGGAGAACGCAAAAAGTTAATACAAATTATATGCCGGATGCTGCAAAAAGATAAAACGCCTGAAGAGATTGCGGAGAATCTTGAAGAAAGCGCCGACTATGTAAAGGAAATTTATCGGGCAGCAGAAAAATGCGCATATGACTGCGACGAGATATATGCGGAGTTATCCGGCCTTTAAGGAGGCCGGGCGATTATTTGCCTTAATAGTACCTATATTACCGGCAAAAAGCAG
>CAJTMZ010000096.1:1299-7938 GCA_910577445.1 uncultured Lachnospiraceae bacterium
AAGCCGGCGGTATTCAGAGGGTGTGCAGCCCGTAATATTTTTAAAAATCCGGCTGAAATAATGCTGGTCGTAATACCCTGCCATAGTGCAGATATCTTTAATGTTTAAATCCGGCTGGGATTCCATCAGCTTTTTGGCTCTTTCAATTCTGAGGTCGATTATATATTTCAGCGGAGTTTCCCCCATATATTTTTTAAATATTTTTGTCAGATAAGAGCTGTTAAAATGAAAGGCCGAGGCGATGGACTCAAGACTGATGGGAGTGGTATAGTTCTGTTCTATAAACACGCGGATTCGCCGTACTAGCTCCTCTGGGTCATAGATATCGTTTTCCTCAAGCTGCAATAAATTTTCAAAGACATTCATAATAAAATTGAAAATGCCCATTAAATTAGGCGACAATGCCAGCTTTTCGCAGAAATCGTATTCAAGATGGGCGATTTCCGCCTCGGAAGCCGGAAGGAACTGGCGGTAGGTCTTTTCAATGAGCTGGAAAAAAAGCTTTTCCATAGAATGCTGGGGCATGGCCGACTCATCTAATTTGCGGCAGAATTTTTCCAGTTCTTTACTGAGGCTGCGGCGGTTGGCAGTGCCTATCAGGTTCAGGAGGATATCCTGAAAATCTTCCGTTTCTTTTCGGAAATACTCAGCGCTTTTTGGACTTACTTCCAGAAGAAAAAAGCCGGAAGAGCCCAGACAGAGGGAATGCTCCAGGTGGAATCTGATTTTCTGTGAGGTAAGCCAGATATCATTGTAAAGGCTCAGATTTTGACTGGAACTGATATTGACAATCAGCGGTCCGACAAGGGGAAGAATATGGTGTAAAAGTTCTTCTCCCAAAACGGTGATATCTGTTTTGTACCCGGCGGGAAAAGAAAGAATTAAAAATTTCTGGTTGGGCTGCCTGTCGTCAATGAGCCACCATTTGCCGCATTCAAAGGAATGGGATTCCATGAAGGTTTCCAATCCGATACGTTTCCAGCAGTCCTGAAAATGGACAACGCTTTCGTAGGAAGAAAAATGCCGCAAAAGATGCCCCAGGCTGATAAGAAAGACGGCGAATCTTTCCTGTTTCAGTGAAGAGGGAAAGTATTTTGCAGTATCGGAGCCGTAAAGCTGCGACACGATAATATTGCGCTCAATATGAACGCGTTGTTTTAAAAGCCTGGACTGAACCGTTTTAAGGACGTCAAAGACCTGCTCCGGCTTTAAAGGTTTTAAAAGATATTCCTGAACGCCGTTTTTCATAGCTTTGCGGGCATATTCAAATTCATTATAGCCGGTTAAGATAATGCACTCCATATTTGGATACCGCTTTTTGGCCTGTTCTATCAATTCAAGACCGTTCATTACAGGCATATGAATATCTGTTATCAGAACCTCGGGGCGGTATTTTTCCATAGATGTCAGGGCTTCCCGGCCGTTGGAAGCAGCGTAAATTACTTTAAAATCAGAATTTGCGTTGTGTATTTTTGAGATAATATTTTCCTTTATCAGTGGTTCGTCTTCCACAACCATTACACTGTAGGGTTTCATCTTCTTCTCCGTTTCCGCGCCATATCTGCGCACTTAAATTGATAATGCTTCAAATTTAACAGGGAGAAAGCGGTCCGCCGACAGTGACGCATGCGCCGCTGTTTTCCAGATTTTTAACGGTAAATACGGCAGCTTCTCCGTAAATCAGTTTTAATCGTATGAAAATATTGATTAATCCCATTCCGTTCAGCTTCAGGTTGGGAATTTCCCTTCGGGGATTCAGTGTGGCAAAAGCGGTGTGCAGTTCATCTAATTTCTCTTTCGTAAATCCCTTCCCGGTGTCCCTCACAAAAATCTGCCAGCCCGTATCGGTAAGATGGCCGGATATGGTGACGCACCACGGCGCCGGTCCGTTCATGGCATATTTTACGCAGTTTTCCGCCAGAGGCTCCACTACCATTTTGGGTATGGTAACCTGCAGCAGTTCTCTGGGAATGTGGATATCATAATGAATGTTTTCCCTGTATCGGATTTTTATCAGGTTAAGAAAATCCTGTGTATGCATAATCTCTTCCTGTATGGTTATCAGGCCGGGCTCGTCGTCTGAGATATAGCGCAGCATGGAGGAGAGACTGTTGCAGGCGTTGGTGATATCCGTACAGCCTGCATTTTCCGACATAATGCTGATGGTTGTCAACGTGTTGTAAAGAAAATGCGGATTCATCTGGGACTGGAGCGCTAAAAGGCGGGCCTGCAACTCATGGGATTTTGAAGAAATTGCTTCCGCCAGAGACTGCTCCAGCCTATCCTGCATTTCCAGAAAGGAGCTGTTGAGCAATTCCAGCTCATCCCAGCCGCCGGACAAAGGCTTTTCCCGGTGTTCGTTCAGGGTATCCAGATTCAGGTTTTGAATAGAAGTATAAAGCTGGCGGACGGGAACGGTCACCTTATGGGCAATGAAGTAAGAGACCAGAAGGGTCGCAAAAAAGGCGGTCAGTCCGATAAAAAGCAGGTTGTTTCTGAAACTGCGGATAGGCTCAAACAAAACATCCTCGCTTTCCGGCACCAGAACGGTAAGGCCGGTATAGTCTGAGGTGGT
Organism: uncultured Lachnospiraceae bacterium; assembly: GCA_910577445.1. Lineage (GTDB taxonomy): Bacteria > Bacillota > Clostridia > Lachnospirales > Lachnospiraceae > Suilimivivens. The sequence continues at coordinate 3,875 of CAJTMZ010000096.1, forward strand.
ATAAGAAACAATATTTTTTTCCCTGGAGGTAAAGGTGCCCGCTGTCTCTAAGGTATGGATTTCCCGCCAGCAGGAAGAAATCTGTTTATACATTTCAGACTGCAGGTTTTCTTCCCAGGGATAAAAGAAATTACCGTCCTTGTCCAAAATAAAAACCTGCTGAGAAATATTCATATTGTTTATCAAATCTTCCAGAGCATAATAATCAAACTGCATCTCTATTACCGCATTGTTTTTCCGGCCGAACCTTTGGGAAAAGGAGCGGTAGAGGGAGAGTACCGGGCGGTGGTAATAGCTCCAGGCGTTCAAATGGGGCGGCGCAAGAAAAATAGCCCCCTGTTCTTCCAGGGACCGCCGGTACCATTCGCAGTCTGTTACGGGCTCCAGGGCTCTGCCAAAGGCAGTATAATTCCCGATAGAAATGTAGTGCCCGTCCTCCCGGAAAATGTTTATCTGGGAAGCAGGGAACTGAGGACCCATAATTTCGTAAAAGGTTACGTTGAAATCCCGTTGCGCGGAGAGAGAATCCATACTTTGGTTATACAGCTTATCGGAGTAAAACAGGGATTTCAGTTTTTCCGAATAAAGTAATTTCGTTGAGTCTTCGCTTAACTGCTTTACGGTATCGTCCAGGCGCGCGGATACGGTAGAAGCAATGATGTTCAGAGCCTGGGAGGAGCGTTCCTTTAAAGAACGGGCAACATAAAAGTAAAAAGAAAAGAAGATTACAAAAATAATCACGGTAATCAGGCATCCGTAGTAAAACAGTAGTCTGATATGGAGTTTCCCTTTTTTCATAAAGATTCCCATTCCCTTTCCATAGCCTTAACCGAACAAGTGTGAATACATTATAGCAAAAGGATTTTTTAAAGACAATTGTCCGGGAGGAAGAGTAAAAAAAGTCCAAACGACAGGACGGTTTTATCCCTTTACTGTCCGATATAATTTTTCTATACTCTGATACAACAGGAAACGGACCAATCACACGGAAAGGGAATAAGATTAAAAATGAAAAAACGTTTTATACAAATCGGGCTGGGAGGCTTTGGGGAATACTGGTGTACAGACGTTTTGCCGTATATCACAAGGGATTTGGGAACGGCGGAAATTGTGGCGGCAGTGGATATTAATCCGGATAATTTTGTAAATGCACAGAAGTATGTGGGGCTGCCGGCAGAGAAATGCTACGTGGACGCAAGAAAGGCGCTGGAGGAAAATAAGGCGGATTTTATCAATATTGTGGTGCCGCCCGCGGTACATGAGCAGATGATAGATTTGGCGCTGGAGTTTGGATGCGATATTCTGTGCGAAAAGCCGATTGCCAATACCATGGAGGCCTGCTGCCGCATTTACCGTAAGGTGAAGGCAAAGGGAAGGAAAATGGCGGTAACGGTAAGCCACCGCTTTGACCAGCCGCCTCAGACTATGGAGGCGCTGCTTCGCAAGGAGGAATACGGAAAGCTTACCCATATCACAAGCCGGTTTGCGGAAACTTATCTGAACCGTCTGCCGGAGGGGAATTTCCGCTATGACATGGACGATGAATATTTACTGGAATGGGGTATTCATCATCTGGACATGCTCCGCGCGCTTTCAGGTTCCGACGCCAGAACCGTATATGCAAAAACCTGGCGTCCGCCATGGAGCCTGTTGAAATCGGATACTTCCTGTGCGGTTACCATAGAAATGCTAAACGGAGTACACGCCCTCTATGAAGGCATTCAGGAAAATGCCGCCAGATTAAATACATGGCAGGATGAATATTTCCGGGCAGAATGCGAATTTGGCACGGTAATTATGGACCACCAGCAGGTAAAGGTGCTGCGTTCCACAAATCTGCAGAGCGAAGAAATCATTCATGTGCCGCTGCTTAAGAGGCGCGCATGGCTCCACGCATGGCTGATAGAAATGTTTGTAGAATGGATTAACGGCAAAGAGCAGCCCCCTAACAATCTGGATGACAATCTGCAGTGCTGCGCCCTTTTGTTTGCCGCCATAGAGAGCGCGCATACAGGAATGCCGGTACAGGTGCAGGAATTTTTAAAAAGCTATATGGATAAGGAGAAACTAAATGGCTGAAAAGATTAGAGTAACGGTCTGGAGTGAGTATATTCTGGAAAAGGAGTATGAACATATTGCGGCAATTTACCCGAAGGGAATCCATGAGGCCATTGCGGATATCTACAGGGAAGACGCGGAATTTGAGGTCAGGGCGGTTACCCTGCAGATGCCGGAACAGGGTCTTGGCGAGGAAGTTCTCTCCGAAACGGATGTGCTTTTATGGTACGGGCATATGGTACACGAGCAGGTGGAGGATAAACTGGTAGAGAGAATCAAAAAAAGAGTCTGGGAGGGTATGGGGCTTTTGCTTCTGCATTCATCGGCACAGTCAAAAGTGTTCGACAGAATCCTTGGAACAACCGGGGATGTGCGCTGGCGGGAAATAGGGGAGAAGGAAAGAGTCTGGGTAATTGACAGGAGCCACCCCATCGTGCAGGGGCTTCCCATGTATTTCGATATTCCGCATTCGGAAATGTACGGAGAACCCTTTGAAATCCCTGTGCCGGAGGAACTGGTATTTATCAGTTGGTTTGCCGGAGGAGACGTGCTTCGAAGCGGCTGCTGTTACCACAGGGGCGCCGGAAAAGTATTTTATTTTGGTCCGGGACATGAAGAATATCCCATTTATTATCAGAAGGAAATACGGCAGGTTATGAAAAACGCCGTGCAATGGGCGGCGCCGGGCCGGGGCGTAGAGGTGAGTTTTGGAAAAACGGAGGCGCTGGAGGATGTGGAGGTATTTTCTCCCAGGTAAAACAAAATACTATTATCAGGACAGGCTTTAAAACGCAAAAGAAAGAGAGGGAAAGCGTATGAAAAACAAATTATGGAAAAAGTGGATGACATTGGTGTTAACGGCGGCGGTGGCAGTGGGAAGCACCGGATGCGGGAAGGAAAGCGGTGACGTATCCGGCGGCAATGAAGGCGCAGAGGAATCAAAAACCGAAGCGTCGGATTCGGCCGGGGACGCAAAAAAGGACGTAACGATTACGGTTGCGGCCTCCCAAAGCTGGATTGCAGATATTGACCGGGTACTGGCAAAGGAATTTACGGAAAAAACAGGAATCAAGGTGGATTTCCAGTTGAACCCTGACGACCAGTACACCAGTATCGTAAAGGCCAAGCTGGCTTCGGGAGAAGGGCCTGATATTTTCTACTGCAACGGCGGAAACGGAATGGACGAATACATGCCGGAAATGTATTTTTCCGATTTGTCCGACCAGCCGTGGGTGAGCAGATTAAAGGACTGGGCAAAGGACGCGGCTACCTATGACGGAAAGATTGTGGGGCTGGATATGTGGTCGGTAGACGGCTGGGGAATGCTTTACAATCCTGATATATTTGCAAAGTATAATTTAACCACGCCGAAGACTTTCGAGGAATTTAAGCAGGTGTGCGCTACCTTGCAGGAAAACGGCGTCAGGCCGATTTATATGGACGGCGTGGATGCCTGGAGACAGTGCCTGTGGCTGCTTGAAATGACGACTCTGATTGAGGCAAATAATCCCGGTACACTGGATAAGTTAAACACACCGGAAGGAAAATTTGCGGATATTCCCGAGGCTTTACAGGCTACAGAACAGATTAAAGAGCTGGTGGATTTGGGATACTTCGGCGAAAACTTTATGTCAGACCCCTGGGACAGCGCTTTTGACGTGATGGCAAACGGCGAGGCCGCCATGGTGCTTACCTACACGTCGTTCACTCTGGAGCTGCAGGAGAAGTATCCGGATTTAGGAGCGGATACATGGGAGATGTTCCCGGTGCCGCTTTGTGATAATCTTTATTTCTCCCACAACAACGGCGGAGAGATTAAGGTAATTAACAAGGACTCCAAATATGCGGATGAGTGTAAAGAATTTTTCAATTTCATGGCGGAAAAAGAAAATGCCCAGAGATATTATGACGGCAAAAAGAATCTGGTAGTTTCGGCACTGGTGGATGTGACGGTGGAAACCCCGCGCTCCTGGACAAGTATGATTGAAAACGCAACGGCGGGGAAC
>CAJTMZ010000096.1:7951-15881 GCA_910577445.1 uncultured Lachnospiraceae bacterium
TATGGATTTCGCGAGTCTGACGCCTTTTTACAACGCCGATAATGTGGGAAAAGCGTTTCAGGATTTATACATGGGCGGCAGAACCCCCATGGAGGTGCTGCAGAAGATTGACGAGGACAGAGCTTTGATGTTCGAGACAACGGCGGATAACGAATAAAAAGTATGATGCGGGCGGTTTGTCTGTAAAAGAAACAGAAGCCGCCCGGCTTTACGGGAGGAGGTCTTATGTACCGAAAAAAAATATACAGTAAAGGATTTCTGGTACCGGCTCTTATACTCTACACGGCGCTTTTTGTAGTCCCCTGCCTGATTTCTTTCGGATATTCGCTTACAAACTGGAATTCCATAAGCGCAAATATCAAATTTGTAGGAATGAACAATTTTAAAAGAATATTTTCAACATCTTCCCCAACATAACCTGCTTCTGTTAACGTAGTCGCATCTGCTATGGCAAATGGCACATTTAGGATTTTCGCCAACGTTTGAGCAAAAGCCTGTTCGGACTGATTCTGGCGCTGCTGTTAGATAATAATTTCAGAAGCCGGGAGCTTTTGCGGGGAATTTATTTTCTTCCTTTTGCCATATCGCCGCTGATTATCGGAATCATTTTTACATCCGTGCTGCATCCACAATGGGGAATCCTCAATGTGATACTGCGGGCGGCAGGGCTGGATTTTCTGGCTAAAAACTGGCTGGTGGATAAGAGCATCGCCATGTTTTCGGTTATCGGTGTGGAAACCTGGCGGGAGGTAGGACTGAATATGGTGATTTTCCTGGCGGGGCTTCAGATGATAGACAGGACTTATTACGAAGCGGCGGAGATTGACGGAGCCGGCTTTGCAAGCAAGCTCCGTTACGTTATCTTACCCTTGCTTTCCTCTTCCATAGTGGTTAATACGATACTGAACCTGATTCACGGGCTCAGAGCGTTTGACATCATTTTTTCTCTGACGGGGGGAGGACCCGGGAACACTACGGAGGTTATATCCACTGCGGTATTCCGTACATATTCCGCAGGAGCCTACGGGCTGTCTACGGCGCTTAATGTTGTTGTGTTTCTTATTACCGCAGTTATTGCCATCAGTACGCTGAAGATTATTACACCGAAGGAGGAGTAGCGTGAACAGGAAAAAATGGCTGAAAATTTTAAGAATTATTATCTCCTGGTCTTTCGTAGGCGTGGTGCTGGTTCCTTTCGGGCTGGTGGTAATCAACTCGCTTAAGACAACTCAGGAGGCTGCCAGAATGAATATGAAGTGGCCGGAAACCTTTCATTTTGAAAATTATCTGGAGGTCATCGAGGAAGGGCATATGGTGCGCTCCTTTTTCAACAGTCTTTTTATCGCGCTTTTTTGCGTTATTATCGGCATTACGGCCAGCGCCATGGCGGCATATGTGATTTCCCGCTATAAGTCAAAACTGAATCGGTTCTGCTTTTACTTCTTTTTTGTGGGACTGATTGCCCCGGTAAATTACGTGACAACGATTCGGGTGATGAAATGGCTGCGTCTGATAAACAGTTACAGGGGAATGATTCTGCTGAACGCTGCGCTAGCGATTCCCTTTGCCGTTTTTCTGTTTCACGGCTTCATCATCACGGTGCCCAGAGAGATAGACGAGGCGGGCGTAATAGACGGATGCGGTCCGGCCAGTCTCTTTTTCAGGGTGGTGTTTCCGCTGCTGAAGCCGGTAACAATTACGGCAGGCGTTTTGACGTTTATAAGCTGCTGGAACGATTTTATTACACCTCTGTATATTTTGAACGATACCAGAAAATGGGGAATGATTATTTCCGTTTATAATTTCTGGGGGCTGTATACCAGCGAATGGAATCTGATTTGCGCAGTTATTGTACTGACGCTGGCGCCGATTATGATAGTTTATATTCTGGCTCAGAAATATATTATTGCCGGAATGACGGCAGGCTCGGTGAAAGGGTAAGCGGCGGATAAAAAGCGAGCCATGCTGTTTTAAAAAGTTTGTAAAATTTCCAGATTCCTGCACATACTTTTTACAGTATAACGGTAAACCAGATAATATATGGCGGCAAGAGCCGCAAGAATGAAAAAGCACCCCGAAAGGCTGGCGATTTCACTGTATGTCAGTTTCCCGTCGTTGCCGACCATAATCAGTATATATAAAAGATATATCAGCGTCATGCCCACGGCAGCGGGGATTTTAAAGACAGGGCCTGCCTGCCCCCGGATTTCCTTCCGCAAAAAGGCGGGGGGCGCGCCGAGCCGCTTTAAATCGTCAAAAACATAGCGGTTGTTAAGGGCAATGGTCATGCAGCGGGTATAGCAGATAACCATGGCCGCCAGGGAGCATATAATGGCAATAAAGAGAAACATCATAAGGAATACGGAAAAGGTTTTGCTGAAATCTTCCTTATCAAGTATTCGGATTTTGGGCATATACTGCCAGTAGAGCCTGAAGTCGCTCTCGTCAGGCCGGGAAAAACTGATTTTTGTGGAGCTGTCGGTATCGACCCAGTAAACTTCTCCCTGCAGCCGGGCATAATATTTTTGCGCGCGGTCATAATAATCGGTTGTCTCGCACTCCGGGCCGAAGGAGTCAACCAGCGTATAAAAAAAGTCCTGGGCAAACTCATAACTGTCCTCTCCATCGATATTGAAAAAAGCGGCGCGGCCCATGAAATCCGGGGTAAGCCCCGATGAAATGTTCCGGTAATCCTCGTCGTTTAACACATAATATCCCATTCGGTCAGCAAGAAAGTCATAATGGACATATCCCGAAAAACGGGTGGAAAGAGTTTCAAAGGTAACCATATTGGTGAAGGTTTCGGCAGTTGCATTCAAAAAATAAAGCCCTGTCTCGTCGCTGTTGGAAACGGCCATATAGCAGCCCTTTTCCACGTGAATTTTTTCTCCGGAAACGGCTGCAAAATCATCCGCGGACAGGCATCTTGCCTCTTTTAGAAAGGGGATACGCTCGAGATGAAAAGAATTATCCTCATCCTCTATCCGGGTGATTCCGTCCATGGCAAGGGAAATATAGGGAACAGACTGAAAATCCCTGAGGGAGATGCCGTATTTTTTCGCGAGAGCGGAAATTTCCTCTTTGCCGGGGATTTTCTGGTCCTGCCGGTAATGGTAATAATAGTCGTAGGGCCGGGAATTTATCTCCATCGTCCGTCCGATGCTCAGCGTGGGAAGATAAAAGATTCCGAAAGCGCCGCCTGCAATCAGCACGGCGATTACCAGGAGATTGTTTACGGTCTGTTTTCCCTGAAATTTCATCATGCTTTTCGCAATCAGATTTTTGTAGGGATGCTTTTTGCGGGAGTGCCAGCCGTGTACCACCGTATGGAGCATAATCATATAAAGCCCCGGAAATGCGGGCATGTACAGGAGCGCCTCAAGCCATGCCGGGGAATAGGCGCTGAACGCTTTCTGATAAAGACCGGGAGCCTTATATCCAAGAACGGCGCCGGTAAATACCAGCAAAATTCCCACAGGCCCGCACCATGGGCCGACTGCTTTTACCGGCTCGTTTCTGTGTTCCTCGTGCATGATATCCATGACGTCGGTACGCCTTAAGTACCGCCAGGCGTTCTGGCAGGAGCAGAATACCACGATTACAAAGAACAGGGCGGATAAATACAGGCATTTAAAATCAAGCCTTAAAGCCATCTGGGAGCTGTCCGTGATAAAAAGGCGGAAGCTGTTCCATAATAACCATAAAAAGGGAAAGCCGGCGAGTATTCCCGCAAGACCGGAGACGGAGCTTAAAAAGAGCACCTCACAAAGAAGGCCAGGAAGGAGCCGGCGGCGGCTTATGCCAAGCGCCATGAGGGTCCCGAGCTGACGGGCTTTGTTTCTGAAAAAGAGTCCTGAAGCATATATGGTGAATACCACGCAGCCAAACAGCGCCAGTACGAAGATGGCGGTCATCTGCTTGCGGCTGTCGCCTCCTTCCGGAAACACGGTAAGTACGGTGGGGGAGTACATCATGGCGGAATAAGCCGTAATTAACAGCAGAGAAACGAAATGGCAGAACAGGTAAAGCCGGGCCTGTTTCGCGTCCGCTTTTAGCAGTTTTCTTTCCAGATTTTTCAAAGTCATCATTTCACATCTTCCCCCCTTTCATGGCCGTGGGCGGTTTTATGCCTCCCGGGCCGCATTGTGTGGAATCTTCGTCGTTCATTTCCCGGATTGCTTTTAGCAGCCGGTCCCAAAAAGCGCCGCGTCCGTCTTCCCTGTGGCCGGGCTCTGCTTCTAAGGTATCGTAGACCATACCGTCCTTAAGGAGAATCACCCGGTCGCAGAAGGAGGCGGCAAAGCTGTCGTGGGTCACCATAAAGATGGAAGCGCCAAGGCTTTTTCTGGCCTCCTCGAAGGATTCGATGACGGTCCGGCTGGATTTGCTGTCAAGGTTTCCGGTGGGTTCGTCCGCGAGGATGAGGAGAGGTTTGTTTATCAGACTTCTGGCAACCGCGGTCCGCTGTTTTTCCCCGCCGGAGATATCCGCCGGGTACTTATCGGCGATATGGGCAATGCCGAAAAGAGAAAGGAGACTGTCGGCCAGCTCTTCGGCGTCCTGTTCCACTTTTTCCTGAATGATTCTGGGAAGCAGAATATTTTCCCGTACGGTCAGTCCGTCAAGAAGCATAAAGTCCTGAAAGACAAAACCCAGCTTTTCATTGCGCACTTTTGCAAGCGCCTTTTCGTCCATTCCTTTCAGCGTCTGACCGCCGAGGGAAATGGAGCCCTCCTCAAAGGGAATATAGCATGAGATGCAGTTGAGGAGCGTGCTTTTTCCGGAGCCGGAAGGCCCCATAACGGCCACAAATTCCCGGTCCGCAACGGATAAATTAATGCCTTTGAGAACGGGAAAGGATTTGTTTCCGGTCCGGTAGGACTTGTGAAGATTTTTTACATACAGCATATTTTCACCTCTTGATTGTAATGTAACGCCGGTTCGCTCATGTATGGAAACTGACGCCCGTTTCGTTTAAGGTGAGTATAGCAGAAGAAAAGAAAGCCGGAGGAGGGGCCGTCATTTCCGGCTGGTTTTTTGTAATCTTTGGGGAGCGTATGCAGGGAATGTAAAGTATGGCGGAGATTTTGTAAAGTTTGGCGCGGCCGGGGCCTTTTCAGGAAGATGATAAGATTGTCCGTGAGGGGAAATAATGGTAAGATATAAAAAAACGCAATGGAAATGAGGTAAAAATGCTTCGGATTGGGATATGTGACGATGAAACGAAGGCAAGGGACGCTCTGCGTTTGGGTCTGGAAAAGATGCTTTGGGAGGAATCGGAGCAGATTGTCTATGAGTTTTCCACGGGGGAGGGAGCGGTCCGCTGGCTGAAAAAGCACCCCGGGGAAATCGACCTTCTGTTTCTCGACGTAGAGATGAAGGGGATTAGCGGAATGGAGGCCGCTGCGAAAATCCGGGAATTTGACAGGGGAATCAGCCTGGTCTTTGTGACGGGATACACGGATTACGTGTTTGACGGTTATAAGGTGAACGCTCTGGACTATGTGGTAAAACCGGCGGGGACAAAGCGGCTCCTGGAAGTGCTTACACGGATGCGGAAAAAAATTTCAGACGACGGAAAGAGATATTTTTTCTTCAGGAACGGGGAAGGAACCTACCGGCTTCCCTATCCGGTTATTTCTTATTTTTACAGCGATAAGCGGAAGGTGAACGTGGTCTGCATAAGGGAAGGGGAATGCTTTACCTATTCCTTTTACGGAAAACTGGACCAGGTGGAGACGCAGCTTTCCGGGGCCTTTGTGCGGGTGCATCAGCGGTATCTGGTAAATCCCCGGCATGTAATCCGCGTCGGAAGCGAAAGCCTTACGGTGGAGGGTATGGATGATAAGGGCGCGCGTATCGTCAGCATCCCCATAAGCCGGGCCATGAAGGAGGGAGCTGCGGCGAAGCTGGCAAAAGCAATGCTGGAAGGAGAAGAACTGTGAGCGACATATTTCCCGAAAAAATTCCGGGAGCCGCGCTGGGGCTGGGTATGGCGGCGTTTTTGGTTTATCTGGCGCTGTCCTGTATGATTCAGATAAAGAAGAAATGGTGGCAGAGAGCCTTGCTGTTAGCCGGATGCTGGATGGTAAGCGCTTCCGTTATATTCATCGGCGATATTATAAATCTGACCGTTTTCATGCTTTTTTTTCTTGCCGCAATGTGGATTTCCTGTGAGGGCAGCGGCCTGAAAAGATTTACGCTGGGGCTGATGTTTTCCAGCACGCTATTTGCCTGTAACGCATTTTTTGACAACAGTGTGGGCGTGCTGTTCTATTTTCTTAAAATAGATGTTCTTCATAATTATCTGTATGTGGCGGTAAGGTTTTTGTTCGCGCTGCTTTTGTATCTGTCCCTCCGTTCCCGGAAGCCTGAGCGGGATTTTGAACTTTCGGCGCCTTTGTGGAGGCTTATGCTGACGCTGACGTCTCTTCCTGTGGGAATCATGCTGTCCCTTATTTTGCTCCGCAGTCCTAACGGAAAAAAGGGCACCGTGCTTGCGGACGGGGCTTTATTTCTGCTTGTAATACTGTCTTTTGCCGCTCTTTTGCGCGCGCTGACAGTTTTGGAGCGGCAGCAGAAGCTGGAGCGGGAAAATATGCTGTCCCTTCAGAACCGGAGCTATTATGAAGCCATGGAGGAGCAGCAGTTTGAAATCAGGCGGATGCGGCACGACCTGTCCAATCATCTGCAGACCCTTTTGGCCCTTCCGGCGGCGCAGAAGGACGATTATATCATGGGAATGCTGGATAATCCGGCTTTTGGGCAGGTGCTTGCATGGTGCGGGGATTCCACCGTAAACGCCGTTCTGACCGCGAAGAAGAGTCTGGCGGAACAAAAAAATATCCGGTTTATCGCAAGGGCGGATATTCAGGAGGAGCTTCCCTTTGAAAAGGCCGATATCTGCGCGGTTTTTTCCAATGCGCTGGATAACGCGGTGGAGGGCTGTATGGCGCTTCCCGAAGACGCGCGGGAAATTGAACTGCGCGCAAAGGCGGGGAAAGGGATTCTGGCGGTGAATGTCAAAAACAGCCTGAAAGAGTCCGCTGCGGGGAAGGAAGGGGAACAGGAACAGCCGGGAGAACAGCGCCTTCCCAAAACCACGAAAAAGGATGCGGAAAATCACGGACTGGGTCTTAAAAGCATCAGGGAGACTGTGAAAAAGTATGGCGGCGGCATGGAAATTAGCAGGGAAGAAGGGCGCTTTAACCTGTTTTTGTATCTGCCCATGGATTAAAATATTTTCCGCCTGGAAAGCAGAAACGCAGCCGAAAACGATTGCGGAAACGGCGGGGGGAACTTATAATAATAGTATGGGAACAAAATAAAGGGGGTGCGCATATGTACAATATCGTAACAATTGAGCGGCGTTATGCCAGCGGCGGGAATGAGATTGGAAAAAAACTGGCGAAGGAACTTGGCTTTAAGTTTTATGACAGGAATATTCTCATGGAAGCGGCGAAGAATCTTGATATTCCGTTTGTCAAGATAGAGGGGCTGGAGGAGAGCAGTTCGGGAGGGATTCTGTTTAACCTTTACAAAACGCCCCTGGGTGGAATTTCCGGCAGCAAGGAACAGCCTCTGGCGGATAAGCTTTTCCTTGAGGAAAAGCGCATCATCGAGGAAGTTGCGGAAGAAGGAAACTGCGTAATCGTGGGAAGGGCTTCGGGGTATATCCTTCGGGAGAGAGAAAACAACTTAAAGGTGTTTATCCATGCGGAACATGAAAAGAGAGTACAGAGGGCCATAGAAAAAGAAGGAATTAAGCAGGCGGAAGCGGAAAACGCCCTGAAAAAGAACGACAAGAGAAGAGGGGGCTTTTACAATTCCGTGACCAACTGGGTGTGGAGCGACCCCAGGTACTATGAAATCTACATGAACGCCGGAAAGCTTGGCATTGATTTGTGCGTGAAGCTGCTGGCGGAGGCCG
>CAJTMZ010000097.1:0-9525 GCA_910577445.1 uncultured Lachnospiraceae bacterium
GCTTTTTTATCACCTGATATTTTTCGTAAACCGGCATCCCGGAAAACTGCTGCATCCGTAAAAATACCCGTACTGCCCTTTTCTTTTGATTAACATTCCCCCGCAGCTCGGGCAAATCAGTTCTTCTTCCTCTCCGCCCGGATTTCGTCTGCCGCTTTTCCCGGCGGCGGCTTCCGCGGCCGCAAGGAGCTTACCCATTTCCTCATAGCACTTCTGGTTCATCACGCAGTCGTTCAACGCCCTGTGGGCTCCCTTTGTCTCTATATGAAAATACTCCGATATATCCGTCAGTTTATGATGGGGAAGCTTTGGCAGGCACTTTCTTGCCATGAAAAGCGTGTCGATGTAATCATTCTTAAGCTCCCTGTTCAAAGCGTTCCATGCGGCGTCATACGCAAAATTGGTATCGAAAGTATGTATGTTATGTCCTACCAGTACGCTATCCCCGATAAATTCCATAAATCCGGCTATCGCCGCGCCTATATCCGGAGCGTCCTCCACCATCTCGTCGGTAATTCCGTTAATGGCCGTTGCGCCGGCGGGTATATGCCTTCCCGGATTGACCAGCGTGGAATACTCGCCTGTTATTTCATGGCCGCATACCCTTACCGCCGATATTTCGATAATGTCGTCCACATTCGGATTAACGCCGGTGGTTTCCAAATCAAAAACCACATAGTCTTTCAGGTAACCGCTTAATCTTTTTCCTTTGTTTCGAATTTTCATTCTGTTCTTTTCCTTTACTTCATAACTTTAATATGTTAAAATTTCACTGTACGAATATATTTTACCGGGAGGCCATATTATAATGAACAAAAAAATACAGACATCCTCTGTTGACCATCTGTTTGAAGCCATTTTATGCCTGCAAAATAAAGAAGAATGCTATAGCTTTTTTGAAGATTTATGCACCGTCAACGAGCTGCTCTCTCTTTCCCAGCGCTACGAGGTTGCGTCCATGCTCAAAAAGCATTGTACATACCTTGAGATAGCGGAAAAGACAGGAGCTTCCACAGCCACCATCAGCCGTGTAAACCGTTCTCTCAACTACGGCAACGAAGGTTACGACCTGGTCTTTGGACGTCTGGCGGAAAACCAGTGATTTTTGATAAACGGATAATCCCGGGGGGACTATCCGTTTATATCAATAAGCGTCATAGGGTCAATATATTCATCGTCTTTCATAATCTGGTAGCCAAGCTCCTGATTATCCTTTCCTATCCTGAAAAGAATGTATCCTTTTCCCAGCGCTTCACCGCTTTTTACCATTGCCGTCCCGCCGTTGCGGTAGATGGACTGGTAACCGTTTCCATGGTCGATAATCACTTTGTTTCCGTATGTTTCATCCACGTCCACGCTGATAACCGTGCCCGTTCCGGACGTAAGTACATTGATTCCCGCCGTGGCGCTGAATATCAGCATCGGGTTTTCCTCCCCCGCCTCTGTCATAACAGCGGAACCGCTTAAGGGAAAGCCCTTTGGCAGGGCGCTTTCGATTGCTTCCTGGGTTATGGCCTCCTCCGCTTCTGTTTTTTTACTGACAGCCTCGCTTAAAACGGTCACCTTGCTTGAAAGCGTGGAATTTTCCATGGTAAGCGCCTCGTTTTCATCCGTCAAATCATTAATCGTGACTATCTGGTTTATCAGCTCCTTTCTGATGTCCTTAATCCTGATGGAATCATAGACAAATTTGCAGATAACCGCAACCAGTAAAATAAAAAGCAATACCAAAAATGCTTCAACCGTCGTTGAATGAAAGGTATGTTTTTTTATTGTACCGTCTGATTTTTCGGTTACCAGAAGGAGCGCGTATTTTCGTTTTCTTCCGGACTGTTCGCTCATAATCTGCTTCACCTCCAGCCTTATTTTTTCTGTTGAAACGCGCTGCGAAGCCTCCTTTATAAGAGGCGCGAACGCCCGCTTCTCCCAACGCAATCCATTGTACCATATGATACCACTTGCCGCAACTTTATTTACTATTTTTGGCAATTTCGGGCTAAAAAATCATCTTTTTTTGTCGTTTTGCACAAATTTACAAAAAGAACCTACTATTCTGGCATAATGTACTTTACTTTTAGGAACGGGTGTGCTATTCTATGTATGTTGTGTGATTTCTGAATGCAGAATTTCTGCGACATACACTATTTACTTATTTATTTTGGAGGTATCACGATGAACAAAGGTACAGTAAAATGGTTTAACAACCAAAAAGGCTACGGTTTCATTTCTGATGAGTCTGGCAACGATGTATTTGTACATTATTCAGGACTTAAAATGGAAGGCTTCAAGTCTCTCGAGGAGGGCGCTTCCGTTGAGTTTGATATCGTAAATGGCGAAAAAGGACCTCAGGCCGTAAACGTAACAAAGTTATAATTGGTATTATACGATTTATAACGCATTAATCCATAACACGATGTGCATCTCTTCTTAAATATAAATGTTTCATTTTATTTAGAACTGGCAATATTGTTTTATCAGATTAAGCTAATAAAAGCTGTGTGCTGGCTGTATGAGAGACCTGCACATGGCTTTTTTTATAGATAATATCCCCTTTGCGGGTAAACAATATGGAGGATACATAGATGGAAGAAAACAACACCAAGTCGATTAAAGGTATCAAAATACGTTCTTTGAATCTTCTTATGATTTTTTTGGCATGTATCTTATATTTACTGCTTATATATGCCACTTTCTATGCCTCGCACTATTTTTCAACCCTTGTTTCCGCAACAGAACAGTTTGTCACCTGCGAGCATAACGCTGATTTGGTACAGGAGTATTCCGATTATCTCACAGAACAGACACGTCTTTACACGCTGACCAAAGACCCGGAATATCTGGAAGCATACTTCCGGGAAATACTGATTGACCAGCACAGGGAACACGCCCTTGAGGCGTTAAGCTCCCATCATGCCGGCGACGAAGCCTTTGTCCATCTTCAGGGCGCGCTGGACGCATCCAACGGGCTGATAGAGCAGGAGGTTTACGCCATGATGCTTTCCGCGGCTTCATCAGGCTATGACTTAAAGGAACTGCTTTTAAAACTGCCCCTGGATATTCCCCCCGAAATCCAGAATATGGAATTGCCTGCCCAGGACCTTAATCTGACCTCAAAAGAGCTGTCAGACAAAGCCCGGGAGATTGTATTTGGCGCCTCCTATCAGGAATCCAAGCTGATGATTGAGACAAATATCACCTACTTTCTCACTCATATTCTGGATACCCATAAAAAGCTCCAGTCAGACAGTACGCAGGATTTGAAAAAGACCCTGACAAGACAGCAGATTTTAATCAGCGTTCTTTTTGTTGAAAACGTTCTCACATTTATAATGATTATTCAACTGATAGTAAAGCCTCTGCAGATTTATGTGAGCAATATCAAGGATGAAAAAAAGCTGGAAATTATCGGCTCCTATGAGTTTAAGTACCTTGCGCTGACCTATAACAGCATTTATGAGCTTAACGTCGCAAACGAGGCGACTCTCCGCTATCAGGCGGAGCACGACCCTCTTACGGGAATCATAAACCGGGGCGCGTTTGAGCACTTAAAACAGTTTTTCCAGTCAAATCCCAAACCGCTGGCTTTCCTCATCATTGACGTGGATAAATTTAAACTGATTAACGACGGATACGGTCACGAAATCGGAGATATGGTTCTCAAGAAAGTGGCAAAACTGCTGGAAGAAAGCTTCCGTGCCACAGACTATCCTGCCAGAATCGGCGGAGATGAATTTGCGGTGGTCATTACCGACGTCACCTTAAGTTTAAGCAAGCAGATTCAAAACAAAATAATTTCCATGAACGAAGTCCTGATGAATCCTACGGACGGCCTTCCGAAGGTTTCCCTCAGCGTCGGCGGCGCGTTTTCGGAAAACGGATTTACCGAAGACCTTTACCAGAAAGCGGATTCCGCCCTTTATGACGTGAAAGAGCACGGGCGGTGCGGCTGCCGTTTTTATGAAGATATGGAAAACCAGACAGTGGAAAACAGTTAAGACCTTTCAGCGGAGCTGTTGCAGAAGCAGATAAACAATCTGCCAAAGCAGCAGCTCCCTTTTTGCGCCCTATCTCCCGCTCTCCCGCCGTTTTTCCGTATCATCACAAAGATACGCCAGAACCTCGTCCAGCTTCATCTTTCCGCCAAACAAATCCAGCGCGCTTCCTATCGTAACGTCCACTCTTCCGCCGCCCAGCTTTCTTAACCTGGCAAGGTCCGAAAAATCGTGAACGCCGCCGGCGTAAGTAATGGGAATCCCGGCCTCGGTTCCCAGAATCTTTACCAGCTCTTCCTCAATGCCCTGTGCTTTTCCCTCCACATCCACGGCATGGACCAAAAATTCGCCGCATTCATCAGAAAGCCCGCAAAGCGTCTCCTTTGTCAGTTTCAAATCCGTATAATTCTGCCATCTGTCGGTTACAATGTAATAATCCTTATCCCTTTTGCGGCAGCTTAAATCCAGTACCAGACGCTCCTTTCCGATTGCTTTCTGCATTTTCTTCAATTTGTCGTAATGCAGCTTTCCGTCTTTAAAAACGTAAGAGGTGACAATCACATGGGAAGCTCCCGCGTTTAAAAAATTTCCGGCGTTTTCCGGCGTGATTCCGCCGCCTATCTGGAATCCGCCGGGATAAGCCTTAAGGGCTTCCACGGCCTGCTCTCTTGTTTTTTCGTAATAACTGCTTGTGGAAGGGTTCAGTAAAATAATATGCCCGCCCGAAAGACCTTTATCCCTGTAAAACCGGGAAAAAAAGGCTGCGTCATGTTCCGCCACAAAATTTTCTTTTGCCCTGTCCTTATCGTCGGTAAGACTGCCTCCGACAATCTGTTTTACTTTTCCGTTATGAATGTCAATACATGGTCTGAATTTCATTTTTTATCCGTTCTCCTTTCCAAAGGTATATTTTTATCCGTTCCGCACATAATAACAACAGAACTGACAATAATGCAGTTCTTATATAATAGAGGTGCGGCTTAAATAAGCGGTTTTGTAGTCCGTTTATTTAACCAGAAAATGGAGGTCATTATGAAAAACGTAAGAAAGCTTATTACGGTATCTCTTGTCCTTGGTATGCTCTGCATTTTTACAGCCTGCGGAACTGATAAAAACAAGAATGAAAACGACATGGCGGGAAATACCAACACCACCGATAACGGTACGGCCACCGATAACAATACCGGAACTGCCGGAAACGGTACGGCCAACAACACGAACACAACTGCAAACGATACCACAGACGGAAACACCACTGCCGGCGATAACGACGCCGATGTCACAGACGGTACGGTAAACGGCACCGACATGGCGGATGATACCGACACTGTCACCGGAACCGGAAATAACGGCAATACAAACAACGCTGCCACCGGAACCGGAAATAACGGCAATGTAAACAACGCTACCACCGGAACCGCGAATGACGGAGATTCCATCCTCGACGACGCCGGTGACGCCGTAAGCAACGTGGTTGACGATATTGCAGACGGTGTGGACAATATCACAGACGACATGGTAGGGGACGGCGTTGATAATAACAACGACAATACTTCCGGAACCGCCACTGCCAAAAACAATACGGGAAAAGCCACTGCCGGAAGATAACCTGACATTCCCACGCTTTGAAAAAACTCTGTGTAAATAGAAATATTTGCACAGAGTTTTTATATGCAGGGAAATTTACTTTTCTACAATAGTGCCGTCCCGGTAAGCCCGCAAAAGCCTTTCAAGCTGGATGATTCTGTCCTTTAAATCGGTACCGCTGTCCGTGTCCGCAACCCGGATTCTGACGGGCGCAATCTCCACCGAAGTAGAATCCGAAAAGATATCGGACTCTCTTGATATGGCGGCTTCCATGGATTCAAAGGGCTCATGGGCAACCAGGCGCATTCCGTGGGAATCGGATATCAGCGTATAGCCAGCAATCCCTGTTTTTCCCTGATATGCCTTGGAGAATCCTCCGTCTATGATGAGAAGCTTCCCGCCGCATTTAACCGGCGTCTCGCCCTTTTTCCTTTCAACCGGAACATGCCCGTTAATGATATGGGACTTTTCGGCGTCAAGGCCAAATTCTTCCAGGATTTTATCCGCTATTTCTTCCTTATCAAGAAGCGCGTAGTAGCTGTTTTTCGTTTCCTTTGAAACCTCTTTGTCTTCCACAAAATAACTCTCAAAGGTGGCCATTTTATCCTTGCCGAATACCGGAGAATTGGGGCCTGACCAGATATACCAGATATAATCCTGGGCTCTGCGCATTCCCGCCGGGTCGTTCTTGGAATAATAGCCCTTCCGGGCATAATTATCCAGAACGTCATATAGTTCCCTGCCCCGGTACTTTTTGCCGTCAATATTGACCGACTTAAATTCCCCTTCCCCGTCAAGAGGCATACACCCGTGATAAAGAAGATTGGAATTGTGAATCTTGTACAAGCCCCCGTTGGTATAAAGGAAGCGCACATGCCGCTGCAGCTTTTCGCATTTCAGAAAAGCGTGGCGCAGCCGTTCCATCATCTGCTCCTCGTCCACAGTCAGGTTATAGGGGTCGGCGGGGTCCACGGTGGGAAAATCCGTGTCTTTCATAGGGTATTCCCGGCCGTTAATGACAACCGTCTTTTTGTCAAAATCAATTTTATCCAGAAGCAGCCTGTCGTCCATTCCAAACTCGGGATGCCTCTTGATTACCTGGCCTTCCAGCTTTAGCTGCAAAATGGTGATGGCCTTGTGTATCTTCATGTCAAGGCTTAAATCCTTGGTATTATAATCCGTATTATACCTTACGGCAAAGGCCGAACAGTCAACGTCCTGATACTTGTCAAGGGCAAAGGTTGCAAGGGGAATCAGATTAATCCCGTAGCCGTCCTCTAAAGTATCCAGATTCCCGTATCTGGCCGCAATCCGAAGGACCGTGGCAATACAGGGAAGATGCCCGCAGGCCGCGCCCATCCAAACGATATCGTGGTTGCCCCACTGGATATCCACCGAATGGTAGTGCATCAGCGTATCCATGATAATATGTGGGCCGGGCCCTCTGTCAAATATATCCCCTACGATGTGAAGATGGTCGATTACCAGTCTCTGAATCAGGTTGCTCAGAGTTTCGATAAACTCCGGCGCTCTCCCGATTCGGATAATCGTATGGATAATCTCGTTATAGTAGCCTTCCTTGTCGGAAATGTCAAATTTTTCCGTAATCAGCTCTTCAATGATATAGGAAAATTCCTTCGGCATTGCCTTGCGCACCTTGGAACGGGTGTATTTGGAGGCCACCCGTTTGGTAATCTGCACCAGACGGTGGAGGGTAATCTTATACCAGTCCTCAATATTTTCCTCCTCCCGCTCCACGATATCCAGTTTTTCCCTTGGATAATAAATAAGGGTTGCGAGAGATTTTTTATCCTTATTGCTTAAGGTATTGCCAAATTCCTCGTCTATCTTGCGCCGTACCGCGCCGGAGCCGTTTTTCAGCACATGGTTGAACTGTTCGTACTCCCCGTGGATATCCGTCATATAATGCTCCGTGCCTTTGGGCAGGTTTAAAATCGCCTGAAGGTTGATAATCTCCGTAGACGCGGAGGCAATGTCGGGATATTGATTGGCAAGGCTCTTTAAATATTTCAGCTCCATCAATTGAAGTTCACTTTTTTTCATAAAAATCCCCTTTAGCCGATAACATGGCTCATATCGTATAACCCGGCAGGCTTATCCTTTAAAAACTTCGCCGCCGCAATCGCCCCTTTGGCAAAAATCGCCTTGGAATAAGCGGAATGGGAAAAGGTAACCACCTCGTCTGTTCCCGCAAAAATCACGTCATGCTCTCCCACAATGCTTCCGCCTCTCACCGCGGAAAATCCGATTTCCTTATCGGGACGCTTCTGCCTTCTGGCGCTTCTGTCAAAAACATATTCGTATTCGTCAGTAAGGGCTTCGTTGATGGAATCACCAAGCGCTAAGGCCGTCCCGCTGGGAGCGTCCAGCTTCAGCCTGTGGTGCTTTTCCACAATCTCAATGTCAAAACCGGCCGGCGCAAGAACCGCAGCCGCCTCCTTCAAAAGCTTCATCAGCATATTGATGCCCAGAGACATGTTCGCCGATTTTAAAACCGCAGTCTTTTCGGACACCTTTTTTACCATGTCAAGCTGCGCTTCGGAAAGCCCCGTGGTGCAAAGCACGCAGGGAATTTCTTTTTCCATACAGTAGTTCAAAAGGCCGTCCATCGCGGCCGCCACACTGAAATCAATGATAACGTCGGCTTTTACGTCGCACTCATCAATATTTTGAAACACCGGAAAAGGATTTTTCCCGTCGTCAAAAGCGTCAATCCCCGCCGCAATGGTAATCTCCCCATCCTCGGCAATCAATCCGGCTATGGTTTTTCCCATCTTGCCATTGCATCCGTGTAAAATAATATTTGTCATAAATCCTGCCTTTCCCAGCCCGGAGGCTTCCTTCCTGTTTACAGAATCCCGTACTCTTTCATTGCCTTCTCAAGCTTTGCCGCATTCTCCTCTTCCATCTCCGTAAGAGGCGCACGCAGAGAGCCTGCTTCTTTTCCCATCAGGTTCAGCGCCTTCTTCACGGGAATGGGATTCACCTCGCTAAACAGCGCGTTGCAAAGAGGAATCGCACGGAGCTGTTCCGCACAGCTTCCGGCCACATCGCCGTTAAAGAACTTCTCGCAGATATCGTGAGTCTGTCTGGGCGCCACGTTGGAAAGGACGGAAATCACGCCCTTTGCGCCTAACGCAAGCTGGGGAACAATCTGGTCGTCGTTTCCGGAGTACAAATCCACCCTGCCCTCCGCTATGGACATCAGCTTTACTATCTGGGAAATATTGCCGCTGGCTTCCTTTACGCCCACAATATTTTCTACTTCCTTACAGAGCCTTACCACCGTCTCCGGCGCAATGTTGCAGCCTGTACGGCTTGGCACGTTGTAGAGGATACAGGGAATCTTCACCGAATCCGCAATGGTTTTATAGTGCTTATAAAGCCCGTTCTGGGTAGCCTTGTTGTAATAGGGCGTTACCAGAAGCAATGCGTCCGCACCGGATTTTTCCGCTTCCGTGGAAAGATACACCGCCGTTTCCGTGCAGTTTGAACCGGTTCCCGCAACCACGGGAATCCGTCCGTCAACCTTCTGGACGCAATACCTGATTACGTCAAGATGTTCATCATGGTCTAATGTGGAGGACTCTCCTGTGGTGCCGCAGACGATAATCGCGTCCGTACCGCCGGCAATCTGTTCCTCAATCAGTTCCCCGAATTTCTCGTAATTTACTTCTCCGTTTTCCTTAAAAGGGGTGACAATCGCGACACCCGCACCTGTAAAAACTGCCATTATTCTACCTCCTTATTCCGGTTCCGCAGATTCCCTCCCAGTACCCATGGGCTGGAACAAAGTCAGGCCGCTTTCCGGCTGACCTTTGTTCCGGGCACTGTTCGGGCATCTGCTGTTTTCAGTTTTGCTGGTTTGCTTACGTTTTGAAATAAAAATCGATGTACAAGCGCACACCGATTATAATGAAATACT
>CAJTMZ010000097.1:9546-15880 GCA_910577445.1 uncultured Lachnospiraceae bacterium
GTCAACAACCTCTAAGCTGCCAAACTCCCCCGGCCCTGCCGGCAGTTTCTGGACTGATGACAGTCATACGGCTCTTTACCGTATGCCCAGGAACCTGTCTGCAGGATGCCGGATTCCTTCGGCGTCTTTTCCTTTCGCTTTTCTTCCTCTGTGCCTGCCACATCCAAAAAACTACTCATAAAAAACGCAACCTCTATCTCTTTATTCTATGAAATTGTTTACCTGAAAATATCATAGCATCCCTTACTATAGCTGTCAATGCACAGATGCTGTGATTTGGTGCGTCATATCTTGCAAAAAATGCCCCGGACATACCGTTTTTATTTTATGCTATTCGCACTTTGTCTTGAGAGTCTCAAACTTGGAAACTTCGTCCGCCAGCATACATATCTCGGCATCGGAAGAGACACCCGTCAGTATAATATCCGTCTCATCGTCTCTCGCGTCCAGAAGGTTCTTAAGCTCCGGTACCGTAATTATCTGATTGTCAATCAGGCCCAGAATTTCATCCAGTATGAGCAAATCACATTCCCCGGTGGTTAAAACCTTTTTGGCAAAATTAATGCCGTTTCTGATATTGATGGTTTCCTCCACCTTCTCTTCGTCGGAAAGCCTGTCGTAGTTTCTGTCTGATTTCTCAAAACGGAATATCTTGACTTCCGGCTCAAGACGCTTTAAATAGCTGTCGGAAATCCCTTTTCCCCGCAGAAAACGAATGATAACCACATTTTTCCCCTGTGCGGCAGAAAGCACCGCTCTGCCAAGCGCTGCCGGTGATTTTCCATGACCGTCGCCGCAATAAATGCATACATATCCCCGTTCCATAAATACACCTCTGTGATTTCTAAATAAAAGTCTTACGCTTAATCGCATTTTATTGTTTATTCTATCACAGAGATGCATAAGAAGTCAATAAATTCGCAAAAGTCAACTTTTTTCAGCTTTTTTCGACCGTTTTTGCAAGGGCCTCCTTCTCTCCCGGCCCTTTGGCGTCCCCGTTCCTTCTGTTCACGTCCTCTCTTAAAAGCATGTAAACCGTTGATAACAGCGGAATAAAGACAAGCATTCCGAAAACGCCCATAAGACTTCCGCCTACGGTAACCGCCGCGAGCACCCATATGGAAGGCAGTCCCACGGAATTTCCCACCACATGGGGATAAATCAGGTTTCCTTCTATCTGCTGGAGAATCACAAATAAAATGACAAACCACAAAGCCTTCACCGGGTCGTCCACCAGCATGAGAAACGCTCCCACAAAGCATCCGATAAATGCTCCCACAATGGGAATCAGCGCCGTAAAAGCAATCAAAACCCCTGTCATAACCGCGTAGTCAAACCGGAAAATCGTCATGCTAACCACAAACATAAGGCCCAGTATGATTGCTTCGGTACACTGCCCGGTAATAAAATTACTGAAATTGCGGTTCAGCAGCCCGAACACTTTCATGGCCCCCTCGTAAATCTTCGGGCCCGAATAGGCTTTTAACAGCCTGCCAAACTGATTACCAAGCTTTTCCTTCTGCACCAGAATGTAGATGGAAAAAATCAGTGATATAAAGAAATTTACCGTACTGCTGATAATGCTGCCCGCCACCGTAAAGGTAGAATTGAGCATGCTTCCCATTCCGTTTTTCAGGAAATTAATCACAGTGTTAATGATTTCATTCCAGTTGTCGAAACTTTCAAAATCGGCAAGTATCCGAAGCAATTCGGGATTCGCGGCAAAAACCACTTCAAGTTTCATTATTACATCATTCCAGAATGCGGGAATCTTGTTTGCCAGGTCTTTGATTGTGCTTGCCAGTTGGGGAATCACCGTAACCGCCAGCAGCGTAATCGCAAGTACCACCGAAAGAATTGCCAGCAAAAGGCTCAGTCCCCTGCTGCACCTGTTCAGCGCCTTCCCGGCTTTTCCCTGAAGGTTCCCGTTCTTAAAGAGTCTGGTCTCATAAAACTTCATGGGAAGGTTAATCACAAAGGCTATCATGCCTCCCACAAGGAAAGGCCGCAAAATCCCCACCACAAAAAAGGCTCCGTTCCAAAGCAGGTCAAACTTCATAAGCGCAAGAATAACCAGAGCGGTAAATACAATCAGTCCCCGGATTTTTCTTATGTTTTTTCGATTTAAATTCATATTTTCCTCTTTTCTATCCTTTTTTATCAAAGTTCCTCCAACACCGTTACAAGAAAATCCCAAACGCCTGCCGTTGATGAAATACTCAACTCTTCCTCAAAGGTATGGATATTTTTCATGTCCGGTCCGATGGATACGCAGTCCAGACCCGGTATTTTGTGCGCCAGAAGGCCGCATTCCACTCCCGCATGGATTGCCGAAATCACCGGCTTTTTCCCGTACATTCTTTCGTATACCTCCGACATCTTATCCCGAAGAGGCGAACTGCTCTTGAACGCCCATCCCGGATAATCGCCGGTAATTTCGGTTTCCGCTCCCGCCATGCGCGCCAGACACAAAAGACGGTCAATTAAGGCTTTCTTCGCGCTTTCCAGACTGCTTCTGACGGAAATCCCCACGCAGACCGCTTTTTGTCCTTCTCCCGCCTCTTTCACGGATAAAAGACCCGGATTCAGAGAGGTTTCCACGAGACCCGGCATGGCAAAACTCATAGCCTGCACGCCGTAAGGAAGCAGGCAAAGCAAGTCGATTGCTCTTTTTCCGGCGTCGGCGCACAGCACTTCCTCTTCCGAAACAGCCGCCGATACCATCTCAACGCAGACATTTTCGTCCTTGTCCGCCAGCTCTTCTTTTAATTCCCCGTTCAGCTCTTTTAAAAGAGCTTCCGTCTTTTCCCGGCATGCCTCATCCGTCATTCCCTCTCCCATAAGCACAAGCTTTGCCCTTGCGTCGGTGGGAATGGCGTTATCCGCCACGCCGCCGTTCAAGTCATTGATAAATACATCCATATCCAGATTTAACCTGTTAAGAAGCCTTCCCAGAATACAGATGGCGTTCCCACGTTCCTTGTGGATTTCCCCGCCGGAGTGTCCGCCCTTTAAGCCGCCCACATGAATTTCGCACAGAAGGCCCTTTTTCCGCACCGTTTCGCCGGATAGCTGCATATTCACCCTGGCTCCTCCCGCACAGCCGGAAAGGAAAATTCCCTCCTCCTCGGAATCCAGGTTAATCAGCCTCTTCGCCTTAAGTGGCGCCGCGTCAAGGGCTCTGGCCCCGTCCATTCCCACTTCCTCGTCCACGGTAACGACCAGTTCGATTCTCGGATGCTTATAATTTCCGTCAAGAAGGGCAAGACCGTAGGCTATGGCAATGCCGTCGTCGCCGCCAAGGCTGGTACCCTCCGCGTACAGCTTATCGCCGTCCACAGCCAGCAAAAGCCCGTCGCTTTTCATATCAACGGCGCAGTCCGGCCTTTTTACGGCTAACATATCCATATGGCCCTGAAGCATTACCGGCCCGTGGTCCTCATAGCCCTCCGCGGCCTCCTTTATAATGATAACGTTTCCGGTTTCGTCCTGATAATGCTCCAGTCCCCTGTCCAAAGCAAATTTCACAAGATAATCGCTTATCTGCCCTGTGTTGCCGGAGCCGTGGGGGATTTTGCATATTTCTTCAAAATAGAAAAAGACGTTTTCGGGTTTTATATTTTCAAGCGCTCTCATTTTAATTCCTTTCATGTTAAGAAAAAGACCTTACGTTAATAAGGTCTTTTGCGTTTGGTTCTTATGCCTGTTAAATTTTGCTCTTTGCAAGCTCTGCCAGTGTCTTGAAGCCTTCCGCGTCATTCACCGCAAGCTCGGAGAGCATTTTTCTGTTAATCTCAACGCCTGCCAGCTTAAGTCCATACATGAACTTGCTGTATGATAAACCGTTCATTCTTGCCGCCGCATTGATACGCGCAATCCAGAGCTGTCTGAACTGACGCTTTCTTTGCTTACGTCCTTCGTAAGAAGAAGCAAGCGCTCTCATTACGGACTGTTTGGCAATTCTATATTGTTTGCTTCTGGCTCCTCTGTAGCCCTTAGCAAGCTTCAAAACTCTGTTGTGTTTTCTTCTGGCATTCATGCCGCCTTTAATTCTGGCCATTTCTTACATCCTCCTTATGACATCAAACGCTGTTCCTGCTCCGCAGGCCAGCTTATTGTATCAACCATGTTTTTATAAATAAGGTAAAATCTTCTTCATGTTCTTAATATTGGTCTTGTCCGTCATAGCGGGCTTTCTTAAATTTCTCTTTCTCTTGGTTGTCTTTTTGGTTAAGATATGGCTCTTGTATGCCTTGCTTCTCTTTAATTTACCTGTACCTGTAGCTTTAAAACGCTTTGCAGCAGACTTGCTTGTTTTCATTTTGGGCATAACTGTTTCCTCCTGTATATTAATTTTGTTCCATCTATTTTAACTGGCAGGCTATCGCTTTTCAGTTAAAAACATTGTCATGCTTCTGCCTTCCACCTTGGGAGGCTTTTCCATAACGCATATATCGGACAACGCTCCCGCGAAATCATCCAGAATATGCTTGCTGTTGGCCATATGCGCCATCTCGCGTCCACGGAATCTGAGCGTAACCTTTACTCTGTCGCCTTTTGTCAGAAATTTCCTTGCGGCGCTTATTTTCGTGTTCAGGTCGTTTGTGTCAATGTTAGGAGACAGGCGAATTTCTTTGATTTCAATAACTCTCTGTTTTTTCCTGGCTTCCTTTTCCTTGCGGGTCTGCTCGTACTTGTATTTGCCGTAGTCAACCAGTTTGCACACGGGCGGCTTTGCCGTGGGGGCAATCTTAACCAAATCCACGCCTGCCTCTTCCGCTAACTGCATCGCTTCTCTGGAAGACATGATTCCGAGCTGGGCTCCGTCCTCCCCGATTACACGTACTTCCCTGTCCCTAATCTGTTCGTTAATGAATAAATCGCTAATGGCTGTGTCCTCCCTACATAAGTAAATACCAAAAAGTGGATAGCATAGCTATCCACCTGAAAATTCACTTCACAAGATATATCCGGCATACGGAAAACCAAACCGCCATACGACCAGTATATTATCTTATTGAAATATGAACGCCTGTAAGCCCAATCGCCACAGGGTGAGAGTGGATACTCTGCTTCTTCCCTTTGCATGAATCACATGCTTAATCAGCATAACATTCCATGAAAGAAATGTCAATAATAAAATCTAAAATATTTTAGCAATAATTCAAAATATCTCAGCGAAATATCTTATTTACCACTGTCTCCATAGTTGGAAAGCACTCTTGCAGAAGGGTCACTTACATTGCAGCCTTCCCATTCCTTATTTGGCATCCAGAAATCTACAATCATTTCCGACTGCCCCGGATAATATTTTTCAAAAATCTCCCTGTATAAAAGAGATTCCTTTGTAAAAGGCCTGGCATGTTCATACTTTTCACACATACTTTCAAACTCGCCGTCGGTATATTTCCGCTCCGCATATTCTTTTAAGTAATCCACCATGGAGTGCCCCACCGCGTCTGAAAATGCGGCTTTCTCTCTCCAGAGAATTTCTTCCGGAAGATATTCTCCCCTTTCAAATGCATGACGGAGCAGGTATTTCCCTTTTCCGTAAGTGTTGATTTTTAATTCAGGGTCTACTGCCATCACATACTTTACAAAATCCAAATCGCCAAACGGAACTCTCGCCTCCAGCGAGTTTACAGAGATGCAGCGGTCTGCACGAAGAACATCATACATATGAAGCTCGCGGATTCGTTTTTCGGCTTCCATCTGAAAGCTATCCGCATCCGGCGCAAAGTCCGTATACTTATAGCCAAACAATTCATCCGATATTTCGCCGGTCAAAACAACACGGATATCCGTCCTCTCATGGATTGCCTTACATACCAGATACATTCCTATAGACGCACGTATTGTTGTAATATCATAGGTTCCCAGCAGCCGAATGACTGTTTCCAGCGAAGAAACCACTTCGTCCACTGTCATATAAACCTCTGTATGCTCACTTCCGATATAATCCGCCGCCTGTTTCGCATACTTTAAGTCAATGGCGTCTTCGCTCATGCCAATCGCAAAAGTCCTGATTGGCGCTTTGCTTTTCTTTGCCGCGATAGCGCACACCAAAGACGAGTCCAGCCCGCCGGAAAGCAAAAATCCAATTTTTGCATCAGATACAAGCCGTTTTTCCACGCCCGCCACCAGCCTGGCATGAATATTTTCACATACCGTTTCCAGAGCGTCGTGACAGACCGTATCCGTTTTCGCAATGTCACAGTAGCAGATAAACCGGCCGGCTTTGTAATAATATCCCGGAGGGAAGGGCATAATCTTATCTGTCAGTCCAGCCAGATTTTTCGCCTCGCTTGCAAATATAACAGCGCCTGCTTTGTCA
>CAJTMZ010000098.1 GCA_910577445.1 uncultured Lachnospiraceae bacterium
GCATTCGCCAAATGTCTGCTTCGCAGCCGCTTGGCTCATTGCCCGCGGGAATCAAGAATATACGATGGAGTAATATTATGAAAAGAAAAAAGATTTGCGGTTCATCAGGAATAGGCGGACAGGCTGTTTTAGAGGGCGTTATGATGAAAAATAAGGATGATTACGCCGTGGCGGTCAGAAAGCCGGATGGGGAAATCGAAGTGGAGGTGGAGGTGTACCGGGGCCTTTTGCACGACAGCGGCCTTACAAAAGTTCCTTTTATACGGGGCGTGTTCAACTTTGCCGATTCTCTGAGGCTGGGGGTAAAGACGCTGAACTATTCCGCTTCTTTTTACGAGGATGAGGAGGCCAAAGAGACAAAGCTGGATAAGGCGCTCAATAAGGTTTCGGGAGGCCGGGCGGAAAATATCCTTATGGGAATCACAACGGTGATTTCGATTCTGCTGGCGGTGGGAATCTTTATTCTTCTTCCCTATTTCCTTTCCTCCCTGCTTTCGGGATACGTGAGAAATGCGTCCCTTCTGGCTATTATAGAGGGCGTTATAAGGATTGTGATTTTCCTTGCCTATGTGGTGGGAATCAGTATGATGAAGGATATCCACAGGCTTTATCAGTATCATGGCGCGGAGCATAAGTGCATCAACTGCATCGAAAAGGGACACGCCCTTACGGTAAAGAACGTGATGCGCAGTTCCCGCATCCATAAGCGCTGTGGAACCAGCTTTTTGTTTTTTGTAATGTTTGTGAGTATTATTTTATTTTTCTTTATCCGGGTGCCCAACCCGGCTCTTAAGGTGCTGCTGAGAATAGCCCTTATCCCCGTGATGGCGGGTATTTCCTACGAGATAATCCGTCTGGCGGGCCGGAGCGACAATATTTTCATACAGCTTATTTCCGCGCCGGGGATGATGCTCCAGCGGCTTACCACGAAAGAGCCGGACGAGAGCATGGTGGAGGTTGCCATGCGCTCGGTGGAGGCGGTGTTTGACTGGCGGACATATCTGAAAGAGAATTTCGGCTACGGCGTCTCGGAGACGGCGCAGCCGAAAGAGGCGGCGGACCAGGAAGAAACCGGAGATGAGGCGGTCGATATGGCCGGAGAAGTCGGGGAGGCCGCAGATGCGGCTGTAGAAATTGAAGCGGCAACCGACGCGGCAGGAAAAGCCGATGAGGCGGCAGATACGGCCGGAGAAATGGAAGAGGCGGCGGACGACGGAGAGTTTTACAGGAAGGATGGGGAGTAAGCCATGGAATATCAGGCGCTTTACCGCCTGGGTGTGGAACGTCTGCGGAACGCATCCATAGAGGAAGCGGATTTGGACGCCAGGCTTTTGCTGGAGGAAGCCTGCGGCACCGACAGAAATTATCTTTTGTGCCACGGGGAAAATCAGGTGACGAAAGAGCAGCATGACAAATATCTGGAGAGCATTGAAAAAAGAAGCCGCCGTATTCCCTTACAGCACATTTTAGGCTTTCAGGAGTTCATGGGACTGAATTTTCGGGTAACGCCGGAGGTACTGATACCCAGACAGGATACGGAAACGCTGGTGGAGGAGGTTTTGCGCTTTCTTCACGACGGTATGCGCATTCTGGACGTGTGTACCGGCTCCGGGTGCATTCTTTTAAGCCTGCTGCGCTATTCCAATGACTGCACCGGCGTTGGCTGCGACATATCAAAGGAGGCGCTTAGGGTGGCGGATGAAAACGCCCGTCGTCTTGGCCTTACGGCAGAATTTATTCAGGGAAATTTGTTTGAGAATATAACAGGGAAATATGAGATTATCGTATCAAATCCCCCTTATATAGAAAGCGGGGAAATTCCGAACCTGATGGAGGAAGTCAGGGAGCACGACCCGCTGATTGCGTTAGACGGCGGCAGGGACGGGCTTTTCTTTTACAGAGAACTGACGGAAAAGGCGGGAGAATTTCTTTATCCCGGCGGTATGCTTTTTTTTGAAATCGGATGCGGGCAGGCGGACGCCGTCAGCGAATATATGACAAAGGCGGGCTACCGGGATGTGAATATCTGCCGGGACCTGGCCGGACTTGACAGAGTGGTGTATGGAGTTTGGAGTGGAGGTAAACCATGTTTGATAAATTAGAAGATTTGTTGATTCGATTTGAAGAGATTATGGGTGAGCTTGGAGAGCCCTCTGTGGCGAACAACCAGGACAGGTTCCGCAAACTGATGAAGGAGCAGAGCGACTTGACGCCCATAGTGAACGCTTATAAGGAATACAAGAAGTGCGGTCAGGACGTGGAGGATTCTCTTGCCATGCTGGAAGAAGAGGCTGACGCGGACATGCGGGAGATGCTCAAGGAGGAGCTAAACGCCGCCAAAAAGCGTATTGAGGAGCTTGAGGAGGAGCTTAAGATTCTCCTTCTGCCAAAGGACCCCAATGACGACAAGAATGTTATCGTGGAAATCAGGGCGGGCGCGGGAGGCGACGAGGCGGCTCTTTTTGCGGCGGAAATATACCGCCTTTATGTACACTACGCGGAAAGCCAGCGATGGAAGGTGGAAACCATGAACGTGGACGAAATCGGAATCGGCGGCATGAAGGAAGTAAACTTTATGATAAGCGGTCAGGGAGCGTATTCCAGACTGAAATACGAAAGCGGCGTGCACCGGGTACAGCGTGTGCCGGAGACAGAGTCGGGCGGACGTATTCACACATCGACCATCACCGTGGCCGTAATGCCGGAAGTGGAGGAAGTGGATGTGGTCATTGATGAAAAGGATATCCGAATCGACGTAATGCGCGCGTCGGGAAACGGAGGCCAGTGCGTAAACACCACGGATTCGGCGGTGCGTCTTACCCATTATCCCACGGGAATAGTGGTATACAGCCAGACGGAAAAATCGCAGCTTCAGAACAAGGCGAAAGCCTTTGCGCTGCTTCGGGCAAAGCTCTATGATATCGAGCAGCAGAAAGCCCACGATGCGGAGGCGGAGCTTAGAAGAAGCCAGATTGGCACCGGAGACCGCTCGGAAAAGATTCGTACCTACAATTTTCCTCAGGGCCGGGTGACGGACCATCGGATAGGGCTTACCCTGTATAAGCTTGACAAGGTGATGAACGGGGATATTCAGGAGATAATTGACGCGTGTATTGCGGCGGACCAGGCGGCAAAGCTGGCGAAGATGAATGAATATTGAAAATAAAAAAGGCGCTGGAAAATCATTTCTGATATTTCCAGACGCCTTTTTTTATGAAGAACATGATGATTTCAAAAAAATCTACAGTTTCTTTGCCAGCATATCTGCATTCGTAGAGTATTTCAAAGCAGTATCCCTTGTGATAATCCCCTGTCTGAACAGATTTAAAAGGCTTCCGTCCATGGAAATCATATCCTCTTTCATGGAAGAATAGATAATACCGTCAATCTGCGGAATCTTGTTTTCACGAATCATATTGCGGATAGCGGGGGTTACCGTCATAATTTCCAGCGCGGGAACCATTCCTCCGTCCACGGTGGGAACCAACTGCTGGGATACAACCGCGTTGAGCACAGTGGAGAGCTGCACGCCAATCTGCCTTTGCTGGTTGGCCGGGAAAACGTCGATAATACGGTCGATGGTATTGGCGGCTCCTATGGTGTGGAGGGTGGATAAAAGGAGATGGCCTGTCTCCGCCGCCGTCATGGCGACCTCAATGGTCTCATAATCTCGCATTTCCCCGAGAAGAATCACGTCCGGGCTTTGCCGAAGGGCCGCCCGCAGGGCGCTTACATAGTTTTCCGTATCCACATTGATTTCCCGCTGGCTTACAACGCTTTGCACATGGCGGTGCAGGTATTCCAGGGGGTCTTCCAGGGTAATGATGTGCTTGTGCTGCTTCTGGTTAATCTGGTCAATCATACAGGCTAACGT
Organism: uncultured Lachnospiraceae bacterium; assembly: GCA_910577445.1. GTDB lineage: Bacteria > Bacillota > Clostridia > Lachnospirales > Lachnospiraceae > Suilimivivens. The sequence continues at coordinate 3,875 of CAJTMZ010000098.1, forward strand.
GGTTGACTTGCCGCTGCCGGCGGGACCGGTTACAAGCACCATGCCTTTCCCGCCCTCTCCTAAACGGAGAACATAGTCGGGAATATGGAGCACACTGGGGTCAGGCAAATCAAAGGTGATTATCCGGATAACCGCGGACAGAGAACCACGCTGCTTGTACGCGCTGACACGGAAACGGGACAGCCCCGTAATGGCAAAGGAAAAATCGTCGTCTCCCTTTTCATAAAGATACTTCATATCGCGGTCGCCGGCGTACCGGTAGATATCCGAAAGAATATTTTCCGTATCTGCCGGCAGCAGTTTTTCGTCGCTGAACTGGCAGATGACATTATTTTTACGAAGGGATACCGGAAGCCCGGCAATGATAAACACGTCCGAAGCGTGGGCGTTAATTGCCTGCTGTAAACATTCTTTTAAATCCATGGCTGAAAACTCCTTTTCACAATAAAATCATTAAGGAACCTGTATAAGGCTGAGCGGCTGTTCTTCCATTTCCCAGTTGTCAATGTTTGCAATTTTCCAGGTTTTTACTTCGTAAAAGCTTTTGTGGTATCTGAAATCGGTAATTCGCAAAACAACCTGCAATTCCTGTTTGTCGCTTGCAGGAACCTGAAAGGAAAGGAGATGTTCGTCTGCGGACTGCTCACAGATAACGAAAACATCGTTTATCGCAACTCCGTTTAACGCGGAATTTACTGCAAAAATATAATTGTCAAAGGTGTTAAGTTCGCCGTCCTCGTCGATAGAAGCGGGGGAGCCGGTTATACTGCCGGCGGTTTCGTAAAGAATGCTGTCGATTTCGCTGACAATTTCTTCCGCCCTTGATGAGGCGTCATAGTAGACCTTTTTGTGTTCCGCCAGTCTTTCGCTGAAAGTATAGTCGCTTTTTGCGCCGGAGAGAGAAAGGATGGCAAAAGTGACCAGACAAAGAATCAGGAAAATTACCAGAAGAGAGGAGGAACCGATATTTACAAAATATGACTGCTGTTTGTCCTTCATTATTTTCCGGTCCTCCTTGCAATGTGGTGCTTTGCCTCCATCAGATAAATGGGAGCGCCTTTTTCCGCCACGTTCGTATTTTCATATACCTGCAAAACCGCGTGTACCATCTGCTCTTTGCAGGTCAGATGAATATCCATAATGTAAGCGGCGGAAGACTCCCGGCACTGTGAAAAATTATCGTCAAAGAATATCTGTATGTTTTCTTCGGAAGACGTCCCGGCCGCCTCGTCCGAAGAGGCCGAGTAGAGCGAATCCGCTAAGGCGGACAGCTCCTCCGAATCCGGATATTTTCCGTTGGGATATTGCTGCTGTAACAGGGAAATACCGCTTTTGGGGCTTTCCGTCGTACAGAGAATTTCCGCGGCGCCGGAGCACTCGTTGACTGAACGGGTCAAAATATCGGAATCAAGACTCAGAAGATGGGATTTTACAAAAAATTCCAGACACACGGCGCTTGCTACCGAGAAAAAGAGGATGGCAATGATTAATTCCATCAGGAATAAGCCGGATGACCGGGCTCTGCTTTTATGTACCATTTCAAATAGCTGTCCTTTCTGCTTGCATAGTTTATCGGCTTCTCACGCCTATTATCGTGGAACTGGCCGTGTTTTTCCTGTCTGTGCAGTTAAACCGGAAGAGATTGTCGGCAATCTGTTCCATGGAGAAATCGCGGATTTCCAGAATGGTTCTTCCGTCCTCTGCCGTGGCCTCCACGCCCTTTCTGATAAAAAGCTCTTTCAGATTCTGTCCGGAGGCATAGATGTATGTAAGGTAGGTATCTTCGCCGTAAGTCTGCTCCATCACAAGAGCGTCGCAGCCGTCAAAGTTGTCCAAATAAATACTGCCGCCGCCGTCCGTCTGATGAATTTTTTCACTGATATAGGCAAGTCCCGTCCTTGCCGTATACTGCAGGGAAGAGTTTTCCGTGGTGGACTGGTAAATCCGTGCGGCCAGAAGAATTAAAGTCAGCGCGGACAGGGCAAAAACGAAAAACAGCGCGATGGGAAAGATAAAATCAATCATGTGCCTGCGCTTAAGATGAAATCCCATGTTTTACTCCTCTCTTTCTATGATGGTCACATCCGGCAGAATGTTGGAGCCGATGGTCTGGTAATCCACAAAAAACAGGTCTTCATCGTAGGTGAGCCCGTAATTTTCCTTCAGATAATCCAGGCTTGCCGGATAAGAACCCTCTACGGCATAGCAATGGGTAATGCTGCGGGTGATTGCATTTTCAAGGCTTTCTTTCTGACGCTTTCTGGTGCCGGAAGAAACGGAGGAAATTCCCTGAAAAAAGAGCAGGGCAATTGCCAGAAAGACAAAAATGGAAGGAAGCATTTTTGTCAGGGGGCTTTTTTGCTTCTGATAGACAAAACGATTCATATGTAAGCTCCTTTATCTGCTTAAATACTGGACATAATTCCCATAAGAGGCAGCATTACCGACAGGAGAATTACGCCTACAATCAGGGATAACAAAACCACCAAAGTGGGTTCAAGCACAGCAAGAAGATTGTTCATGCGGGTATCGATATCGTCCTGATAAAGCCCGGCAATCTGCTCCATTACCTTGTCCATGGAACCGGTTTTCGAGCCGATGGACGCCATGCGGGCATAGACGCCCGAAAACATGTCCGAATGGAAAAGAGCGGTGGAAAGGTCTTCCCCTTCCTGGGTCTTTTCAATGCAAAGGTCGATTTTTTTGCGGAAAACGGGGTCGTCGTTTAAGGCGGTTACCAGTTCCATGCTCCGGTCGGGATTAATTCCGCTGCTTAAGGTAAGGGCCATGCCGCTTGCAAACCGGCAGGCTGCAAGCTCTTCATAAATTGCCCTGGTAAAACCAAGCTTATAACCGATACTGCGGAACAGGCTGCGGCCGGAATCGCTTCGGGTTCCGTAGAAAATAAAACCGGCAATCGCTGCCAGAACGGCAATGAAAACGATGGAATATCGGTTGATGGCGGTTCCCACGTTCATAAGAGCCCGGGAAAAGCCGGTCATTTCCGTTCCGAGCTGGATAAATACCTGATTAAACACAGGCATAACCTTTACAAGAAGAACCACGATAACAATAGCCATCATGGCAACCATAATCATGGGGTAGGTGATGGAATTTCGGATGCTCTTGCGGATAGCGTCCTCTCTCGCGTAGTGATGTTGAAGAGAATCCATTACCGCGTCGAGGGTACCGGTTTCTTCTCCGATTTGAACCATGTGAAGCATGTAGGAAGGATAAAGATTTGTGGATTCCATGGCGGTAAAAAGGCTTCCGGTTTCCTGCATATTGGTAAGAAGGGCGTCAAGCACCTCTTTTTCATAAGGGGAGGAGGCGTCCTCCTGCATAATCGTAAGTCCCTCCAAAGACGAGATGCCGGCCTTTAAAATCAGGGCAATTTGTCCGCAGAAAGAAGATAATTCCAGATTGGAAAAAGGTTTCATGGTTGATATTCCTCCATTTTCATTGATTAGTAAGTGTATTTTACAGTATATTTGCTTCCGTCTCCGATATATTTTTCAACGGACGAGCGGCTGTTGCCGGCAGCGAGAGTGGGGTCCATTAAAGACCAGTGCTTTCCGTCAAACTGGATAATATTGTCTACCCAGCCGATTTCCGTGAGATAAACGCTAATCCATGCGTGGTAAGCGTCGCCGGAATAACCGATTTGGAGTCTTGTGGGAATCGCCTGAGAGCGGAGCATCGCCACCATAAGGGATGCATAGTCGAAACAAATGCCTTTTTTGCTCTTAAGCGTTCTGTCAACGTCGGGAAGGTAGCCGGAGGTAACGGAAGCGGCCAGCTCTTCATCGTAAGTGATATTCTGAATCACATAAAGATATACCTGCTCCACAAAATTCAAATCGCCGGAAGACTTGTTTGAAAGCTGCGCCGCAAGAGACACGGCGTCGTCCTCCCCGGTAAACCATGCGTACTGATTCGGGTATAAAAAGGGACGAAATTCGTCCGCTATGGTAACATTGACCTCCTGGGACAATACCAGCGCGTACATATCGTCGTAGGCGTTTTCCAGAATATCCAGACGGTATTTGCCGTTTCCTTTAGATAACGGGAAGGTTTCATAAGCGCCGTCGGCGGCCAGCGTATAGGTATAAACGGTTGAATCAGGAACGGTGACCTGAAGCTTTACCTTGGAAGCGCTTCCGCTGTAGCGGACCATCACATAACCCTCCGACGTGTTGGACGCGTCAATGGAAATGTTATTGTCTCCATAAGTCAACGTACCGGAAGCCTCGGGAACAAGGCATTTGGAAACGGTGGCGCGCTTCTTGCCGGAATTGCCGGCTTTTTTGTCTTTTGACTTGCCGTCGTTTTTTTTGAATATCGCACGGGCTGTCTGGGTGTCGTCACTGTCAGTGCTTAAAGGCACGTTGGCGACAGAATCGTCGGTATTTAAGCCATCGTCAAAGCCCGCTTCCGCGCTTTCGGATTCCCTGCTGCCGGCAGCTTCTGACTGGGAACCGTCGGCGGGAGAAGCGCACCCGGAAAAAATGACTGTAGAAGTCAATATAAGAAATACACAGAGCAGGAAAGATTTTCTGTGCATATGGCAGAACCCCTTTCGTAAAAATTTTGTAATGAATGCAGAACATAATAAGTTAAGTATAACACCAAAGAACGCATCAAACAAGAAAAAATTTAGGCTCTGATGGGCATGGGAGGGGCGGTGTCTGTCTGCAGTCCCGTTAGGTATCTATTGACAATTACAAAGACATGATTAATAATCTATTGAAATTAAGAGAGTTTGCGTCCGTCCTGTTAAGGAAACGCGAAAGTGGAGAAAAAGGTGAAAAAAAGACGTATGTTAAAGAAATATGACGGGATGAAATACGAATGGTTGAGAGATGCCAAAAAGTTTATATACATTATTACATTTAATAAAAATTTAATTGACAACCGTTCAGAAAAAACATACAATAACGTTATAAAAAATGTGGAAATCAGTTCGACTTGACGAATCCGGTCAGGCAGAATATCTTTGGCACATCGCCAGTATTTTCACGGGAAATTTATATTGGCGAAGCCGGAAGCAATAAAGGGTAAGAGAAGTTCTTCTTCTTTGATAAGGAAGCGGCTTTGCCGGAAAGAGAGGAAGAATGGATGGAACCAGAGAAAAGAAAGATATTGTAGAGAAAGAATTTGTAGCCTTCCCTGATGTCGCGGCAGATGTTATCAATGTATTGCTGTATCAGGGGGAAGAGGTGGTCATGGCAGACAGCTTATGGCCGGGCCCCACGGAGACCGTGTATGAAAGCGAAGAACGGTTGAAAAATCAGTTTGAGGATTTATGCAGATACAGATTTGCAGACGGCGTAATCCAGTTGATGTACCTGATTGCAAATCAGAGCCGCACAGACGGAAAAATGCTGCTTCGGAAAGCAGGCTATACAGGCGGTATATACCGGGAACAATATGAAGGAAAGGCAAAGGATACTTATCCGGTTATAGAGTTTGTGCTATACTGGGGGCTCCCCAGGTGGAGGAGCGGACGAAGCATCCGCCAGCTATTCGGGAAAAAAAGTCTTTTGGATAAGGAGTGGGAATATATAGATAACCTGGAGCTTCACGTATTTGAAATGCGTTATCTGCCAAAAGAAACGAGAGAGCTTTTCAGGAGCGATATGCGAATCGTGGTTGATTACCTTGCGGAGGGCGAGCGCTACCGTTCAGAGAGGAAAATTGTACATAAGGCGGCGTTAATCAAAATGATTAAGGCGCTTTCAGGAGAAAGCGACACAGACGGGGTGGAGAACTGGCTAAAGGAACAGGAAATCGGAGAGGAGGATGAAATTACAGTGTGTGAATTATTTGACCAGTATGAACGAAAAGGAAGAAGGGAAGGAATAGAGCGTGGCGAAGCCAGTCGTCTTGTCAGGGACGTGGAAAATGCCATGAGATTTTTTCAGGTAACCTTAGAGAGGGCCTGCGAGGGTCTGGGAACAACGGTCCATGGATATGAGCAGGCCAGACAAATCTGCGGCAGTAAGCAGGAAGCGGCTATTTGAAAAGGCGGCCCTGAAATGAATGCAGGGCCCTTTTTACTCATATTTTTTTCCCACAATCCAAACAGGAACAAACAATCCAGCCAGATAAGCGGCTAAAATGATATTCTGAGCCGCGAGGGAAAACCAGAATCCAAGGGGGATTACCGACGCCAATGTGCAGAGAACAGGAATTACAATCAGGGAAATCAGGGTCCATCTTCTCAGATATCTGACAATATGCGGCCAGTTGCTGTTGTTAAAGCGCATACCGGGAACGTTCATGTCGAAAATGCCGTCGTTGTATGCGCTGATTTCGTTCTCGTCATAGTAGGCAGGGAGTTTCTCCTTCACAAAAAACCAGAAATAGATTCCAAATATAAAGCTTAATCCTTCCATTACAATAAGACTCGAGGAGAATGCGCCGGTGCCGGCATAAGATGAGAGCAATATGCCGATAAGCAGTTCCAGTAAGGCCAGAATGCTGCATCCGCCAAAAAGGGTAATGGATTTTTTTAATCGGGCTTTTCTTTTCTCAGGGTTATCCTCTGAAAGTGTTAACGCTTTTTTGACGAGAACCTCTACCTGTTCCGGATTCATTTTTGAGGCGGAATTAAGTTTTTGGCCTTCCAAAAGTTCTGTGACGGAAACTTCCAGTATTTCGGCAAGGGGAATTAAGAGGGAAATATCAGGCATACTTAAAGCCCGTTCCCATTTGCTTACGGCCTTATCTGAAACAAATAATTTCGCGGCAAGTTCTTTTTGGGTAAATCCTTTTTCTTTCCGCCGTTCGGCGAGAAATGTTCCAAAAGCTGATTTGTCAAGTTCAAACATAAGATTTCTCCTTATAAAATATTTTCAGGTATTTACAAATCATATTTTAAGATTCTTTCATTAAAATGGCAATCGACCAGCGGTAGAAACAGGCGGTTTCATCTGGAAGAAACGGAGCGGCTGGTATATAATAGACAAGTCAAAGAGGCGTTTCTTAAAAGCAGAGGTATTTTTGCGGGACAGGAATAAAGAAAAGTATGGAGCGAAAACAGAGATGGAAAATAAAAAAGGTAAATATAAATTGGTTATCATTCTTGTGGCGTGCGTGGCGGCCGTGGCAACGGGAGTGCGTCTTCATTGGGGAGAGGACGTCGGTTTTCAAAAAAGGCATCACAAAATAAAGCGGATGGAAATTCCAAAGGACACAGGAAAGGAATGGACAGAAGCCGAAACAGAGGCGGCGGAGCAAATATTAAAAAAGAGGTACGGTGATGAACTTGAGCGCGTGTCGGTGGAAACGGAATATGCAGATACAGGAGAAAAAATAACGGTAGTTACCTATTGGCTGCCCGGTACAAGGACTGCCGACAAGGGTTTTTATTTTCAGGTAAAAAGCGGCTCGGAAAATTTCGATAATTTTCCCTTTCAGCTTATGAAAAACGATGCGCAGAGGTTTTTTAACGGTAAAAACAGAGCCTTCGGACTCTATTCCCCGGACGACGGCGTGATGTATGATGCGTCGGACACAAGGTGGGATACGGAAAGCTGTCCGGGGGAGACGGATATGCTTTATGTAAGCTGTTACAGGGAGGAGGATATTGATTCATGTGCCGCGGATATTGCGGACTGGCTGATTTATGCCGCCGGGGATGAAAGGTATTTTCTGCAAAACGGGATGGTGGAGGGAAAGGAAACCGACCCTTTCAGAAACATTTGGATTATCACGCCGAAATCCCATTATCGGATAGCTGTCAACGAGGCTGTGGACAAAATTAAGGAGGAACCGTGGGAAGAGGTGCAGCGGGCGGTCGCGCGGGCAATCGTGGAAACGGACGGCGCATATCATATCTGGGAGACGGACGGCTCTGACGGAACGAAGGACGGGGGAGAAGGAGGAACGGAGAGCGCTTCTGAGGAAGAATGGGAAAAAGAATTTTTTGAGCGGTATCAGGGGGATTTCGAAAGGGAATGCGAGCTGGAGGACGGCCGGATTCGCTACCGGATGGTGGTGCTAGATGCGGCGGCGGGAAGCCGATGGTATGGACTGTTAAAGAGTAAGGACAGGGGGATTTCCTGGAAGGTAGTTTCCAGTTCTCCTTTTGGGGGAGATATGGGAATGGGCATTGAGTTTACCTTCCTTGACGAAACGCTTGGTTTTGCCACGCTGAGCCACAACGGCGGGGACGAGGCGGACCTTTATGTGACGGAAAACGGCGGAGAGAGCTACCAGCGGGCCGTGATTCAGGGGCTTGAGGTGACGCTTGAGGACGGATATCTGTATAATCCCTATGATTTTCCGCAGATGCCTTACGAGGAGAACGGAAAGCTGTACGTGCTTTGCGGGCAGGGAGCCGACGGGGATTATGACGGCGGGGATGCGGCCGGAATGGCGTTATTTGAATCGACGGACGGCGGCCACATCTTTTCCTATAAGGAAATACGAAAGGGGGAGGAAGAGTGAATCAGATAGGGGCTTTTTTATATCGCATAGGGGTTACCGATATTTTCGGGCTGCTCTCTCTTATCGGATTTGGATGGTTTTTAATCCGGCGTTTTATACTGCGCAAGCCGCCGGCTCCCGTGGGCAGTAAGACGGTTCCGAGGGAGCTTTTGCAAAGCTGTGTGGCGCTTCTTGAAAAGAAGGAAAGGAAAAGCTTCGGGGAATATGTGATACCTGACGAGATTGTCCGGGGCCTGTCCGTAAACGTCAAAGACGAAGAGTATTTAAAGAAGCTTTTGTGCAGTATCTGCGGGCATCTTGGAATCAACGGCGATTTCATAAAGCTGATTACGGAGGAAGTGCCTGTGCCGGAACGGGCCGGACAGATAAATACGGATTTGGCCCGGACTACGATACGGCTGGAAGTAAAGTCCTATTACACGCTGGATGTGGTGGCCGCCGTGCTTGCCCATGAGGCAATCCACCTGCATTTATATTATGAAGGGATTTATCTGCGGGATACCTGGGAAAATGAAATCCTTACGGATACCGCGGCGGTATACTGCGGATTCGGGGAATATATTTACCGGGGGTATGCGGTGATGAGAGGCGAGTTTGCCTTTTCTTATCAGAAGGTGGGCTATATCAGGCAGGACGACGTAAAATATATCCGGTGGTTAATGAATCATGGAGAATGACAAAAGAGTAAGGATTGCGGATATCGCGGAGGAGCTGGGGGTAAGTACGGCGACGGTTTCCAATGTGATTCACGGAAAAACAAAAAAGATTTCCGACAGGACCGTGCAGCGGGTATCGGAGCTTTTAGAGGAAAGGCAGTATATTCCAAGCATGGCCGGGATTCTGCTCGCCCAGAACGATTCCCGTATTATCGGCATTGTGATAAACGACCATGAAAAATACGAATCCCATGCCCTTGAGGACGTTTTTATTGCCGCCTCCCTGAATTGCCTGTCCGCTGAAATTGAAAAGTCCGGATTTTTTATGATGGTTAAGGTGACGGAAGATATAAACGAGATTGTCCGCTTTGCCTCCATGTGGAATATGGAAGGACTGATACTCATGGGATTTTGCCGGCAGGATTACAAAAAGCTGCGAGGTCTTATGCGCATCCCTTTCGTGGTGTATGACGGTTATTTTCCGGAAGCGGGGCGGGTATGCAATTTTGCCATCGACGATTATGACGGCGGTTTCCAGATGGGAAATTATTTTAAAAGCATGGGGCATAAAAAGGTTCTCTGCCTTGCGGATAATGATATTTGTATGGACAGACAAAGGCGTCTGGGGTTTTTGGCGGCAATGGGAAAAACGGATTTCTGGCTGGTGCCCATGACGGCGGAGGGACGGAAAAAATTTTATATGGAACGGTTAAGGGAACTGATGGAATATACGGGGGTTTTTGCGGTGTCGGATTATTATGCCATTGAACTGATTTCCTTTCTTCAGGAGCGGGGAATCAAAGTTCCGGAAGAGATTTCCGTCGCGGGCTTTGACGACTGTCCCTTAAGCGGAAAGATATATCCTGCACTTACCACCATAAGGCAGGACGGAAAAAGACGGGCGGAAATGGCCGTTGCGGTTTTGCGAAAGCTGAAAGCGGGAGATACAAAAAGCGAGGGAAAAACCTATACTCTGCCGGTGGAACTGGTTCGTCGGCAGAGCGTGAAAGCCGTGAACGAGACATAGGCAAGGCGTGAATCATATAACGAGACGCGGTCAGAGGGCGAAACGAATGGACGAATCCTGGTGAAACTGCACAAATAACGAACTGTATTTTTGTGATGGGTTACGCGTTTAACCTATTGTAAAATCTTCGTTTGAGAAATAGAATGAAGAAAAAATACAGGGGGAATTTTTCATGGAACGGGAATTGTCTTTTCACAGGCTTGTGTTAAAAATAGCGCTGCCGGTTACGCTCCAGTCGTTACTGCAGTCGTCCTTCAGCGTAATAGACCAGATTATGACAGGGCAGCTTGGGAGCGCCAGCATTGCGGGAATCGGGCTGGGAGGTAAATTTTCCTCGGTTTATTCGGTGCTGGTGTCGGCGATTGCGGCTGCTGCGGGAATTATGATTGCCCAGTATATGGGGCAGAAAAATGAAAAGGAGGTAAGCAGAAGCTTTTGTCTTAATCTGTTTCTGGCGGTTTTGCTCGCGGCTGTATTTACCGGAATATGCACTGCGTTTCCGGGGCAGATTATGGGTATTTATACCAGGGACGCGGCAACAAAAAAGATTGCCGCGAGATATCTTGGAATCGTTGCTTTTTCTTATATTCCAATGGCGGTTTCCGTTTTGCTCTCCACATTGCTGCGGTGTATGGAAGCGGCGTCTCTTCCCCTTTATGCCAGTATTTTCGGGGCGGCGGTAAATACCGAGCTGAATTACGCGCTAATTTTCGGAAAGTTTGGTTTCCCGAGGCTGGGCGTAACGGGAGCAGCGCTTGCTACAGTGATTTCTCAGGTGGCCTGCCTTGGACTGACCGTTCTTTTGTTTTATCGATACTATAAAAAGCAGGCGTTTACGCTGGAACTGCTTTTGCGTCTGGGGCGGGCGGGACGGAGGCAGTATCTGGGAATTTTGCTTCCTATATTAATGTGCGAATTGTTCTGGAGCCTTGGAGAGAATGTGTACGCCGCTATTTACGGGAACATCGGAACCATTGACTGCGCCGCCATGGCGTTGACCCTGCCGGTTCAGACATTGATGATAGGGGCTTTAAACGGACTGGCGCAGGCGGCTGGAATCCTCACAGGAAAAACTTTGGGAAGCGGGGAATACGAGCGGGCCCGCCGGGAGGCGAAAAAGCTGATGCAGTACGGGTTTGCCGGTTCTGTGCTGCTTTCCGTTCTGCTGCTTTTGACAGGGAATATTTACGTGAAAATTTATCAGGTAGAGGAAGCCGTGCGGGCGCTTGCCAGACAGACTTTAGTTGTCTTTGCAATAATATCCCCGGTAAAAGTGCAAAATATGATTTTGGGTGGAGGCGTTTTAAGAAGCGGCGGTAAAACGAAATATGTAATGGCGGTTGACTTCATCGGCACATGGATTTTCGGCGTTCCGCTGGGACTTCTGGCGGCGTTTGTGTGGAAGCTGCAAATACCTTACGTGTATTTTATCCTTTCTCTGGAGGAATGCGTGCGGTTTGTGATTTCGCTGTTTATATTCCGAAGCAGGCGCTGGATGGTGAACATCGGCAGTGAAGATGACAAGGTATAATAATATTTACTTATAA